>NZ_CP027707.1:6005000-6358385 GCF_003850345.1 Pseudomonas chlororaphis subsp. piscium | reverse complement strand
GACCGCTCCACTGTTTGGCGGAGGCGGCGCGCCATAACGGTTGGCGCCGGTGTTGCCCGGCAGGACCGCCAGCAGCAGTGGAAACACTGCGTACACAAAAGGCAGCAAGTTCAACAGCCAGAGCCAGCCCGACCAGCCCAGGTCATGCAGGCGCTGAACGGAAATGGTGATGTTCAGATAGGCGAAGGCCAGCGCCACGACGCCGAGGAAGATCATTCCAGTAACATGCAAGCCGTTGCCGACCAGGGCTGCGGTCAGGAAACCGCCGACGAGGGTGGCCAGCAGGATCAGCGCCAGGGTCCAGGCGAGATAGCGCAGGCGTCCGATACGGCCATCGACGGTGTAGAACTTCAGCTCGCCAAACTCGGGAAGGGGATCGCCCACTGTGGCTTGAGGTGGGGTGTAGGGCGAAGTGCCCGCACCGGCCATGGGTTCTGCCTGGGGCGAGGCTACCGAAGGCGAAGGGGTTGGCGTTGGCACTGCGGGAGCGGGCTGAGGTGCCGGTTGGCTGGCGCCTGGGGCAAGGTCCGGTTCGACGCGTGGGGCGATCCCGGCCTGGTTCAGCGCAGCGAGATAAATATCCGCGTCCTGCTGGGAGAGGTCACGCTTGAGGGTGATGTTTTGCCCCTTGAACAGAGGCTCGATCGCGGCGATATCGCTTTTGAACAGCTTGGCGATTTTCTGCTTGGCATGTTCGAGGTCGACACCTGGAAGCAGAGCCCCGTCAAATACGATCTTGAAACGGTCTTGGCTCATGCAGGGCTTCCTTGTCGGCTATATAGAGAGGGCTTTCGCAGGGCGATAGTTTAAAGCCAGCCGTCCGTTGCTGGCTAAAAAACATCAGCGATTCAGAGCGGCCAGCGTTTTGGTAGCTGGGCGGCCAGCTCCTGGGCTGCACGGTATTCGGCGTCCAGGCGGGCGACCAGTTGATCGACGCTCGGCAAGTCATCGATTTCACCGACACCTTGTCCGGCGGACCACACGGTTTTCCAGGCTTTGGCTTCGTCGCTGAGCGGCTTGAGTTTCGAGCCAAAGTTGACTTCGCCTTTACCCTGCAGGGCGGCAAGGTCGAAGCCGGCGTTTTCCAGGCTTTGGCGCATGAAGCTTGCCGGAACCCCGGAGACTGCCGCGGTGTGCACGATGTCGGCGGCCTTGGCGCTCAGCAGCATCTCTTTATAGGCCTCCGGCGCATGGCTTTCCGTTGTGCCGATAAAGCGCGTGCCAAAGTAGGCAAGGTCAGCTCCAAGCAGCTGTGCGGCGAGGATCTCGTGGCCGTGGTTCAGGCAGCCAGCCAGCAGCAGCGTCTTGTCGAAGAACTGGCGGATTTCGGCGATCAGGGAGAAGGGGCTCCAGGTCCCGGCGTGACCACCGGCGCCGGCGGCTACGGCGATCAGTCCGTCGACCCCAGCCTCGGCAGCCTTTTCCGCGTGACGCCGGGTGGTGACGTCATGGAAGACCAGGCCTCCATAAGCATGCACCGCATCGACCAGCTCCTTCACCGCGCCCAGGCTGGTGATGACGATAGGCACCTTGTGTTCGATGCAGATCGCCAGGTCGGCGTTCAGGCGTGGGTTGCTGTGATGCACGATCAGGTTGACGGCATAGGGCGCGGGGTTTTCCAGGGTCGCAAGGCCAGCTTCGATTTCTTCCAGCCAGGCCTTGAAGCCACTGCTTTCACGCTGGTTGAGGGCAGGGAAACTGCCGACCACACCGTTGCGGCAGCACGCCAGGACCAGTTGTGGGTTGGAAATCAGGAACATCGGCGCTGCCACGACAGGCAAGCGCAAGCGTTGTTCGAGCAGAGCGGGCAGCGACATTGGAAGTACCCCGAATAATAACGGCTAGTAGGAATTAGAACGGCCGGACGACGACCAGAATTACGATAGCCAGCAATACCAGAACTGGCACTTCATTGAACCAGCGGTAAAAGACATGGCTGCGGGTGTTTTCGCCACGGGCAAAACGTTTCACCTGGGCGCCGCACATATGGTGGTAGCCAATCAGGATGACCACCAGGGTCAGCTTGGCATGCATCCAGCCGCCCTGGCCGAAGTAGGCGCTGGGGTTCAGGCTCAGCAGCCAGATGCCGAAAATCAGCGTGGCGATCATCGCCGGCCCCATGATCCCGCGGTACAGCTTGCGCTCCATGATGCTGAAGCGTTCCTTGCTGATCGTGTCTTCGCTTTGGGCGTGATAAACGAACAGGCGCGGCAGGTAGAACAGCCCGGCAAACCAGCAGACCAGACTGACGATGTGAAAGGCTTTGAGCCACAGATAGAGCATTTCGGTTATTCCCAGGTTCACGGAGCGAAGATAGTAGAGGCAGGAGTGTCCGCACGTCACCTTGACGGTTGTCGCAGGGTCTTTCGGCCCCTATCATCGACGGCTTTCCAGTGGGTTCGTTGAGGGCAGGTTTATGGTCAAGGTCGGTATCGTCGGCGGCACGGGTTACACCGGTGTCGAACTGCTGCGTCTGTTGGCACAGCATCCGCAGGCTGAAGTGGTAGTCATCACTTCCCGATCCGAGGCAGGCCTTGCCGTCGCCGATATGTACCCAAACCTGCGAGGCCACTATGACGGCCTGGCATTCAGCGTTCCGGACATCAAGACCCTCGGTGCCTGCGATGTGGTGTTCTTCGCGACGCCGCACGGCGTTGCCCACGCCCTGGCGGGTGAGTTGCTGGCTGCGGGTACCAAGGTCATCGACCTGTCGGCAGATTTCCGTCTGCAGGACGCCGATGAGTGGGCCAAGTGGTACGGCCAGCCCCATGGCGCCCCTGAATTGCTCGACGAAGCCGTCTATGGCCTGCCGGAGGTCAATCGCGAGCAGATCAAGAAGGCCCGTCTGATCGCTGTTCCGGGTTGCTACCCGACCGCTACCCAGCTCGGCTTCCTGCCATTGCTGGAGGCGGGGCTGGCCGACACTTCACGCTTGATCGCCGACTGCAAGTCGGGTGTCAGCGGTGCCGGTCGGGGTGCCAGCGTCGGTTCCCTGTACTCCGAGACCTCGGAAAGCATGAAGGCCTATGCGGTCAAAGGTCATCGTCACCTGCCGGAGATTCGCCAGGGCCTGCGCCGTGCGGCGGGCAAGGATGTCGGCCTGACGTTCGTGCCGCACCTGACGCCGATGATCCGTGGTATTCACTCGACGCTTTATTCCACTGTCGTGGATAAGTCGGTGGACCTGCAGGCGCTGTTCGAGAAACGTTATGCCAACGAGCCGTTCGTGGATGTGATGCCGACGGGCAGCCATCCAGAAACCCGCAGCGTGCGGGGCGCCAACGTATGTCGGATTGCCGTGCACCGTCCGCAGGATGGCGATCTGGTGGTTGTGTTGTCGGTGATCGACAACCTGGTGAAAGGCGCGTCGGGCCAGGCCGTACAGAACCTGAACATCCTGTTCGGTCTGGATGAGCGCCTGGGCCTGTCCCACGCCGGCATGTTGCCTTAAGGCGTCTGCCTGCTTCAGCAAAAGGCCCGTTTACGGGCCTTTTTGCATTCTGCGGTGAGCCCCGGGCCTATTGATATACCGTAACAATAGTTGACCGCTTTTCTGGGAGAAGCGGATAATGCGCGTCATCACGCATTATGGCGGCGTAACGCCGGGAGATAGTCAGCATGAGCGTCGAATCCTTCACCCCCACGGCTTTGCAATTCACCCACGGTGCCGCGCACAAGGTGAAGAGCCTGGTCGATGAAGAGGGTAATGATCGCTTGAAGCTGCGCGTATTCGTTACGGGCGGCGGTTGTTCAGGGTTTCAGTACGGCTTCACTTTCGATGAAGAAGTCGCGGATGACGACACCATCGTCGAGCGCGAAGGCGTCAGCCTGGTGGTCGATCCGATGAGTTTCCAGTACCTGGCGGGTGCCGAGGTGGATTATCAGGAAGGTCTGGAAGGTTCGCGCTTCGTGATCAAGAACCCGAACGCCACGACCACCTGCGGTTGCGGTTCTTCGTTCTCGATCTGATCGCTGGTCAAGGTTTTATCAGGCGCCGCAGGGCTTTCGGGCTCTGCGGCGTTTTGCTGTCTGGCAATCAGGCAGGGTAGATCGCGCCCAGTACACGCAGGCCGCGGGCGCCCGTGACGCTTGGGCGGTTGGCGGCGATGCCTTCGAGGCAGCAGTGGGCCAGCCAGGCGAACGCCATGGCTTCAACCCAGTCCGGATCGACGCCGTGGGTGGCGGTACTGCTGACCTTGGTGTTGGGTAGCAGGCTGGACAGGCGACTCATCAAGGTCGCGTTGTGAGCTCCGCCGCCACAGACCAGCAGCTCCTGGGTATCGCTCTGTGCGACTTGCAGCGAGTTGACTATGGTCAGTGCTGTCAGCTCGAGGAGCGTTGCCTGTACGTTTTCGGGGGCAAAGGCTGGCAAGCGAGCCAGATGTCCCTGTAGCCATTCCAGGTTGAACACCTCGCGGCCAGTACTCTTTGGGCCTTGAGTGGCAAAGAACGGGTCGCTGAGCAGTGCATTCAGCAACTTAGGCTCGATCTGGCCGCTGGCGGCCCATTGGCCGTCGCGATCGAAGTTCTCTCCACGCTGGGCATTGATCCAGGCGTCCAGCAGAACATTGCCCGGGCCGCAGTCGAAGCCGGCAACCGGCTTGTCGCTCTCGATCAGGCTCAGGTTACTGAAACCGCCGACGTTCAAGACTGCGCGCTTGCCGGCACTTCGATCAAAGAGTGCTTCATGAAAGGCCGGCACCAGTGGCGCGCCCTGGCCGCCGGCTGCGACGTCGCGGCTGCGGAAGTCGCTGACTACCGTGATTCCGGTGAGCTCTGTCAGCAGGGCCGGGTTGCCGATCTGGACCGTGAAACCTCGGGCTGGCTCATGGCGGATGGTCTGGCCATGGCTGCCAATGGCGCGGATGTCCACGGGTTTCAGTTTCTGTTGGGCAAGGAGGCTATGAATGCCCTGGGCGGCCAGCCTTACCCAGTTCTGTTGGGCGATGGCGGAGCGGGCGATTTCATCGGGGCCGCTGGCGCACAAGCCAAGCAGCTCGGCGCGCAGGGATTCGGGCATGGGGATGTAGTGCGTGGCGATCAGCCTGATCGCCGGTGTTTGCTCGATGAGTGCGATATCCAGGCCATCAAGACTGGTCCCGGACATCACACCTATATAGAGCGCCATGCTTAACGCTTGTTCGAAGCGAGCAGGGTGGCCTTTTCCTGATCCATCCGCGCCATCAGCGGCTGGCTTTGTTGCAGGAAGCGCGCGCGTTCTGCTTTGGCGATCGGGTCGGCCATTGGCAGCTTCTGGCCCAGTGGGTCGACGTGGACGCCGTTGACCTGGAACTCGTAGTGCAAATGCGGGCCTGTGGAAAGCCCGGTGGTGCCGATGTAGCCGATCACCTGGCCCTGCTTGACAGAACCACCGGTCTTGACGCCTTTGGCGAAGCCTTGCATATGGCCGTACAGCGTGCGGTAGGCATTGCCGTGCTGGATGATCACGGTGTTGCCGTATCCGCCGCGGCGACCGGCCAGGAGCACCTTACCATCGCCGGCGGCCTTGATTGGCGTGCCGCGAGGGGCTGCGTAGTCGACGCCTTTGTGAGCGCGGATCTTGTTCAGGATCGGGTGCTTGCGGCCCATGGAGAAGCGCGAGCTGATACGCGCGAAGTCTACCGGCGTACGGATAAAGGCCTTGCGCATGCTGTTGCCGTCAGCGGTGTAATAACTGCTCATGCCTTGTTTGTTGGTGTAACGCACCGCGGTGTAGGTCTTGCCACGGTTGGTGAAGCGCGCAGAGAGAATGTTGCGGGAACCCACGGCTTTGCCATTGACGACGGTCTGCTCGTAGATCACGTCGAACTCGTCACCCGGACGAATATCCTGGGCGAAGTCGATGTCGTAGCCAAAGACGCTGGCCATGTCCATCGTCAGGCTGTGAGAGAGGCCTGCGCGGGCTGCGGATTGCGACAGCGAGCTGTTGATCACGCCATGAACGTAGGCCGTGCGGACCATGGGCTTGGCGGTGATGCGGCTGAAGGCGAAGCCTTTTGGCCCTTTGGTCAGGGTGATGCTTTCCAGGTCGTTGACCTTGCTGTGCAGGTTGTTCAACTGGCCGTCCGGGCCCAGTTCGAACTCAAGCTTCTGGCCGCGTTTCAGCTGAGTGAACTGCTTGGCTTGCTTGTCGCTGGCCAACACGTCGTGCACCGAGGTGGCTGGCAGGCCGACCTTCTCGAATAGCGTGGAAAGAGTGTCGCCCTTGGCGACAATGACTTCCCTGTGATTAGCCGCCTTCTTTTCTTCCGCCACGGCCGGAGCAGGCTGTTCTTGAGCGGCTTCAGCGGTCTTTGCGGTGTCTTCGGGGCTGTTTTCGATTTGCGCGAATGGGGACGCTACGGCTTCATTTGTGGCTTGTACGGCGTCTGCAGCGTCTTGATCTTGTGTCAGTTGCTCGACCGGGCTTTCCAGGTCAAGGCTCAGAGTTGTTCTTTTGGCTTCTACATCACTGGAAGGGAATACCAGGAGCGCCAGGCTGAGGAGGGCGGCGATACCACTTGCGGCGAGCAGGTGGGTCTTCGGATAAAGCGGCGGGGCTTTAGGCGGTTCTGTGGTCATAGGTGATTTTGACTTTGAAAAGATGAATTGGAAAAGATGAATGACATGATGAAGATGAAATAACTGTATAAAATATAACCAAATCATCTGTTAAGCAAGCCTGCGGACGTCCTGTTCGTGGAAAGCCATCCGTACGCCGGGCAAAACTTGTAATTGGGCGCTGATCTTGTATGGTTGGTTCCCTTTGAATCTGAGCCTTGCGGGTCTGTTATGAAGTCGGTTGAAGAGCAGCTAGCGCTGATCAAACGTGGTGCAGAAGAGTTGTTGGTCGAGTCCGAGCTGATCGAAAAGCTCAAGCGCGGCCAGCCGCTGCGTATTAAGGCTGGCTTCGACCCAACGGCGCCGGATTTGCACCTGGGTCATACCGTGCTTATTAATAAGCTGCGCCAGTTCCAGGATCTGGGGCACCAGGTAATCTTCCTGATCGGCGACTTCACCGGGATGATCGGTGATCCGAGCGGCAAGAGCGCAACCCGTCCGCCGCTGACTCGCGAGCAGGTGCTCGAGAATGCCGAGACTTACAAGAGTCAGGTGTTCAAGATTCTCGACCCGGCGAAAACCGAGGTGGCCTTCAATTCCACCTGGATGGACAAGATGGGGCCTGCAGACTTCATTCGTCTGACTTCCCAGTACACCGTTGCCCGCATGCTCGAGCGTGACGACTTCAACAAGCGCTACTCTACCAACCAGCCAATTGCCATTCACGAGTTCCTCTATCCGCTGGTTCAGGGTTATGACTCGGTGGCGCTGCGCGCCGATGTGGAGCTGGGCGGTACTGATCAGAAGTTCAACCTGTTGATGGGGCGCGAGCTGCAGCGCGGTTATGGTCAGGAAGCTCAGTGCATTCTGACAATGCCGTTGCTCGAGGGGTTGGATGGCGTCAAGAAGATGTCCAAGTCGTTGGGTAACTACGTAGGTATCCAGGAAGCACCAGGTGTCATGTACGGCAAGCTGGTTTCCATTCCGGATGTCTTGATGTGGCGTTACTTCGAGCTGCTGAGCTTCCGTTCCATGGATGAGATCCTTTCCTTTAAGGCGGATGTCGAGGCGGGTGCTAATCCACGGGATATCAAGATCAAGCTGGCGGAAGAGATTGTTGCGCGCTTCCATGGTGAAGAGGCGGCGGCGAATGCTCATCGTGCTGCGGGTAACCGCATGAAGGATGGTGAGCTGCCGGATGATCTGCCTGAGATCGAGCTGGCTGCTGCTGAAGATATGCCAATCGCGGCTGTCCTTAATAAGGCAGGCTTGGTAAAGAACTCGGCAATGGCGCGCGACCTGCTCGGCTCGGGTGGTGTGCGTGTAGATGGTGAAGTGGTTGAGCGTACCTTTATATGGGCAATCGGCTCGACTCATGTTTGCCAGGCCGGAAAGAAGGCTTTTGCACGTATTACGCTTAAATCCGAATAAAACTGAAAATAGGTGTTGACGGCGAATTATATCTCTCTATAATTCGCCCCACTTCCGGCGCAGTCGAAACGGAAAACTCCTTGAGATTCAATGAGTTACGCAGTTTTCGACAGCGGTTACGCTTCAGTTCATCGAAGTCCGAAGGAGTTGGTAAGGTGTCTTGTTTTCGCCTTATTAACGATTCGATCTTCTCGGTCGAAAGCGGAGAAAAAGAGGTGTTGACAGCAGCGTGTAACGCTGTAGAATTCGCCTCCCGCTGACGAGAGATCGGAAGCGCAAGTGGTTGAAGTTGCAAAGGAAACTTTGAAAACTTCTTAAAATAACCGCTTGACAGATGCAGAGGCTGCTGTAGAATGCGCGCCTCGGTTGAGACGAAAGGCTTAACCAACCGCTCTTTAACAACTGAATCAAGCAATTCGTGTGGGTGCTTGTGGAGTCAGACTGATAGTCAGAAAGATTATCAGCATCACAAGTTACTCCGCGAGAAATCAAAGATGTAACCAACGATTGCTGAGCCAAGTTTAGGGTTTTCTCAAAACCCAAAGATGTTTGAACTGAAGAGTTTGATCATGGCTCAGATTGAACGCTGGCGGCAGGCCTAACACATGCAAGTCGAGCGGTAGAGAGGAGCTTGCTTCTCTTGAGAGCGGCGGACGGGTGAGTAATGCCTAGGAATCTGCCTGGTAGTGGGGGATAACGTTCGGAAACGGACGCTAATACCGCATACGTCCTACGGGAGAAAGCAGGGGACCTTCGGGCCTTGCGCTATCAGATGAGCCTAGGTCGGATTAGCTAGTTGGTGAGGTAATGGCTCACCAAGGCGACGATCCGTAACTGGTCTGAGAGGATGATCAGTCACACTGGAACTGAGACACGGTCCAGACTCCTACGGGAGGCAGCAGTGGGGAATATTGGACAATGGGCGAAAGCCTGATCCAGCCATGCCGCGTGTGTGAAGAAGGTCTTCGGATTGTAAAGCACTTTAAGTTGGGAGGAAGGGTACTTACCTAATACGTGAGTATTTTGACGTTACCGACAGAATAAGCACCGGCTAACTCTGTGCCAGCAGCCGCGGTAATACAGAGGGTGCAAGCGTTAATCGGAATTACTGGGCGTAAAGCGCGCGTAGGTGGTTCGTTAAGTTGAATGTGAAATCCCCGGGCTCAACCTGGGAACTGCATCCAAAACTGGCGAGCTAGAGTATGGTAGAGGGTGGTGGAATTTCCTGTGTAGCGGTGAAATGCGTAGATATAGGAAGGAACACCAGTGGCGAAGGCGACCACCTGGACTGATACTGACACTGAGGTGCGAAAGCGTGGGGAGCAAACAGGATTAGATACCCTGGTAGTCCACGCCGTAAACGATGTCAACTAGCCGTTGGGAGCCTTGAGCTCTTAGTGGCGCAGCTAACGCATTAAGTTGACCGCCTGGGGAGTACGGCCGCAAGGTTAAAACTCAAATGAATTGACGGGGGCCCGCACAAGCGGTGGAGCATGTGGTTTAATTCGAAGCAACGCGAAGAACCTTACCAGGCCTTGACATCCAATGAACTTTCCAGAGATGGATTGGTGCCTTCGGGAACATTGAGACAGGTGCTGCATGGCTGTCGTCAGCTCGTGTCGTGAGATGTTGGGTTAAGTCCCGTAACGAGCGCAACCCTTGTCCTTAGTTACCAGCACGTAATGGTGGGCACTCTAAGGAGACTGCCGGTGACAAACCGGAGGAAGGTGGGGATGACGTCAAGTCATCATGGCCCTTACGGCCTGGGCTACACACGTGCTACAATGGTCGGTACAGAGGGTTGCCAAGCCGCGAGGTGGAGCTAATCCCATAAAACCGATCGTAGTCCGGATCGCAGTCTGCAACTCGACTGCGTGAAGTCGGAATCGCTAGTAATCGCGAATCAGAATGTCGCGGTGAATACGTTCCCGGGCCTTGTACACACCGCCCGTCACACCATGGGAGTGGGTTGCACCAGAAGTAGCTAGTCTAACCTTCGGGAGGACGGTTACCACGGTGTGATTCATGACTGGGGTGAAGTCGTAACAAGGTAGCCGTAGGGGAACCTGCGGCTGGATCACCTCCTTAATCGACGACATCAGCTGCTTCATAAGCTCCCACACGAATTGCTTGATTCATTGAAGAAGACGATTGGGTCTGTAGCTCAGTTGGTTAGAGCGCACCCCTGATAAGGGTGAGGTCGGCAGTTCGAATCTGCCCAGACCCACCAATTACTGGTGCACCCTGTAGCGATACGGGGCCATAGCTCAGCTGGGAGAGCGCCTGCCTTGCACGCAGGAGGTCAGCGGTTCGATCCCGCTTGGCTCCACCATTACAGATTGGTCTCCATCGTTTAAAGCTTAGAAATGAGCATTCCGCCAAAACGGCGATGAATGTTGATTTCTGATCTTTATCAGAATCGTTCTTTAAAAATTTGGGTATGTGATAGAAAGATAGACTGGATAGCACTTTCACTGGTGTTTATTCAGGCTAAGGTAAAATTTGTGAGTTTAATCGCGAATTTTCGGCGAATGTCGTCTTCATAGTATAACCAGATTGCTTGGGGTTATATGGTCAAGTGAAGAAGCGCATACGGTGGATGCCTTGGCAGTCAGAGGCGATGAAAGACGTGGTAGCCTGCGAAAAGCTTCGGGGAGTCGGCAAACAGACTTTGATCCGGAGATGTCTGAATGGGGGAACCCAGCCATCATAAGATGGTTATCTTGTACTGAATACATAGGTGCAAGAGGCGAACCAGGGGAACTGAAACATCTAAGTACCCTGAGGAAAAGAAATCAACCGAGATTCCCTTAGTAGTGGCGAGCGAACGGGGACTAGCCCTTAAGTGGCTTTGAGATTAGCGGAACGCTCTGGAAAGTGCGGCCATAGTGGGTGATAGCCCTGTACGCGAAAATCTCTTAGTCATGAAATCGAGTAGGACGGAGCACGAGAAACTTTGTCTGAATATGGGGGGACCATCCTCCAAGGCTAAATACTACTGACTGACCGATAGTGAACTAGTACCGTGAGGGAAAGGCGAAAAGAACCCCGGAGAGGGGAGTGAAATAGATCCTGAAACCGTATGCGTACAAGCAGTGGGAGCAGACTTTGTTCTGTGACTGCGTACCTTTTGTATAATGGGTCAGCGACTTATATTCAGTGGCGAGCTTAACCGAATAGGGGAGGCGTAGCGAAAGCGAGTCTTAATAGGGCGTTTAGTCGCTGGGTATAGACCCGAAACCGGGCGATCTATCCATGGGCAGGTTGAAGGTTAGGTAACACTGACTGGAGGACCGAACCGACTACCGTTGAAAAGTTAGCGGATGACCTGTGGATCGGAGTGAAAGGCTAATCAAGCTCGGAGATAGCTGGTTCTCCTCGAAAGCTATTTAGGTAGCGCCTCATGTATCACTGTAGGGGGTAGAGCACTGTTTCGGCTAGGGGGTCATCCCGACTTACCAAACCGATGCAAACTCCGAATACCTACAAGTGCCGAGCATGGGAGACACACGGCGGGTGCTAACGTCCGTCGTGAAAAGGGAAACAACCCAGACCGTCAGCTAAGGTCCCAAAGTTATGGTTAAGTGGGAAACGATGTGGGAAGGCTTAGACAGCTAGGAGGTTGGCTTAGAAGCAGCCACCCTTTAAAGAAAGCGTAATAGCTCACTAGTCGAGTCGGCCTGCGCGGAAGATGTAACGGGGCTCAAACCATACACCGAAGCTACGGGTATCACGTAAGTGATGCGGTAGAGGAGCGTTCTGTAAGCCTGTGAAGGTGAGTTGAGAAGCTTGCTGGAGGTATCAGAAGTGCGAATGCTGACATGAGTAACGACAATGGGTGTGAAAAACACCCACGCCGAAAGACCAAGGTTTCCTGCGCAACGTTAATCGACGCAGGGTTAGTCGGTCCCTAAGGCGAGGCTGAAAAGCGTAGTCGATGGAAAACAGGTTAATATTCCTGTACTTCTAGTTATTGCGATGGAGGGACGGAGAAGGCTAGGCCAGCTTGGCGTTGGTTGTCCAAGTTTAAGGTGGTAGGCTGGAATCTTAGGTAAATCCGGGATTCTAAGGCCGAGAGCTGATGACGAGTTACCTTTTAGGTGACGAAGTGGTTGATGCCATGCTTCCAAGAAAAGCTTCTAAGCTTCAGATAACTAGGAACCGTACCCCAAACCGACACAGGTGGTTGGGTAGAGAATACCAAGGCGCTTGAGAGAACTCGGGTGAAGGAACTAGGCAAAATGGCACCGTAACTTCGGGAGAAGGTGCGCCGGTGAGGGTGAAGGACTTGCTCCGTAAGCCCATGCCGGTCGAAGATACCAGGCCGCTGCGACTGTTTATTAAAAACACAGCACTCTGCAAACACGAAAGTGGACGTATAGGGTGTGACGCCTGCCCGGTGCCGGAAGGTTAATTGATGGGGTTAGCTAACGCGAAGCTCTTGATCGAAGCCCCGGTAAACGGCGGCCGTAACTATAACGGTCCTAAGGTAGCGAAATTCCTTGTCGGGTAAGTTCCGACCTGCACGAATGGCGTAACGATGGCGGCGCTGTCTCCACCCGAGACTCAGTGAAATTGAAATCGCTGTGAAGATGCAGTGTATCCGCGGCTAGACGGAAAGACCCCGTGAACCTTTACTATAGCTTTGCACTGGACTTTGAATTTGCTTGTGTAGGATAGGTGGGAGGCTTTGAAGCGTGGACGCCAGTTCGCGTGGAGCCATCCTTGAAATACCACCCTGGCAACTTTGAGGTTCTAACTCAGGTCCGTTATCCGGATCGAGGACAGTGTATGGTGGGTAGTTTGACTGGGGCGGTCTCCTCCTAAAGAGTAACGGAGGAGTACGAAGGTGCGCTCAGACCGGTCGGAAATCGGTCGTAGAGTATAAAGGCAAAAGCGCGCTTGACTGCGAGACAGACACGTCGAGCAGGTACGAAAGTAGGTCTTAGTGATCCGGTGGTTCTGTATGGAAGGGCCATCGCTCAACGGATAAAAGGTACTCCGGGGATAACAGGCTGATACCGCCCAAGAGTTCATATCGACGGCGGTGTTTGGCACCTCGATGTCGGCTCATCACATCCTGGGGCTGAAGCCGGTCCCAAGGGTATGGCTGTTCGCCATTTAAAGTGGTACGCGAGCTGGGTTTAGAACGTCGTGAGACAGTTCGGTCCCTATCTGCCGTGGACGTTTGAGATTTGAGAGGGGCTGCTCCTAGTACGAGAGGACCGGAGTGGACGAACCTCTGGTGTTCCGGTTGTCACGCCAGTGGCATTGCCGGGTAGCTATGTTCGGAAAAGATAACCGCTGAAAGCATCTAAGCGGGAAACTTGCCTCAAGATGAGATCTCACTGGAACCTTGAGTTCCCTGAAGGGCCGTCGAAGACTACGACGTTGATAGGTTGGGTGTGTAAGCGCTGTGAGGCGTTGAGCTAACCAATACTAATTGCCCGTGAGGCTTGACCATATAACACCCAAGCAATTTGCTTAGAAGCAAGTTGCGGTGTGTGAAGACGAAACGAACCGAAAGTTCGAGAAAACACACAAACTATCGCATACCCAATTTGCTGAAGCGTCGAAAGACGAATCGGCACACCGAATTTCTTGACGACCATAGAGCATTGGAACCACCTGATCCCATCCCGAACTCAGTAGTGAAACGATGCATCGCCGATGGTAGTGTGGGGTTTCCCCATGTGAGAGTAGGTCATCGTCAAGATTAAATTCCGAAACCCCAATTGCGAAAGCAATTGGGGTTTTTTTTGCGCGCAGAAAAACCATTCCGAATTGCAACCGCTAGCTGCTTGATTGTGTCTGTCACGCTTTCTATGCAACAGCCTTAGGCATGGCTATCATGCCTGCCTCATTGTGAGGCGAGATCTGCATGCTGACATTGTTGGAGCTTCTGAAGGATGGGCGGTTTCACTCGGGCCAGGCCCTTGGTGCCGCCTTGGGTATTAGCCGCAGTGCCGTGTGGAAGCAGTTGCAGCAATTGGAGGCTGATCTGGGGCTCTCTATCCATAAAGTTCGCGGCCGCGGTTATCAACTGGCGGCTCCGCTGACGCTCTTGAGCTCCGCCGATATTTACGAGCAGTCAAAGGATTGCCCTTGGACTGTGCTGGCTTTCGATTCTGTTGACTCTACAAATGCTGAAGCTCTAAGGGTTGTCGGGCGTGGCGTGCCCGCGCCGTTCCTGGTGCTCTCAGAGCGTCAGACGGCGGGGCGTGGTCGGAGAGGGCGCAAATGGGCGAGCCCTTTTGCAGAAAATGTTTATTACAGCCTCGTACTGCGTATTGATGGTGGAATGCGCCAGCTTGAAGGGCTCAGCTTGGTGGTCGGGCTGGCGGTCATGCAAACCTTACGCGAGTTTGGGATTGCTGATGCGGGCCTGAAGTGGCCAAACGATGTTTTGGTAGGGCGCAAAAAAATTGCCGGCATCCTGTTGGAGTTGGTTGGGGATCCTGCTGATGTCTGTCATGTGGTTCTGGGTGTAGGCATCAACGTCAACATGCAGAAAACCGACGAGGTTGATCAGCAGTGGACTTCTGTGCGGCTTGAGTCCGGCAAGCAGGTTGATCGCAACCAGTTGGTCGCTCGGCTGAGTATGATGCTGAAGGCTTACCTGGAGCGCCACCAGGCCCAGGGCTTTTCCTCTATTCAAGAGGAGTGGGAGCAGAATCACTTGTGGCAAGGTAGTGCGGTGTCTCTGATTGCTGGGGTCAATAAAATAGACGGTGTTGTTATGGGCATCGATCAGCAGGGTGCGTTGCGATTGAAGGTAGATGGGGTTGAGAAGGTCTACAGCGGTGGTGAGCTCAGCTTGAGGTTGCGTGATGATTCTTGAGCTCGACTGTGGAAACAGCTTCATTAAATGGCGTGTTCTGGATAATGCCGCGCTTGGGGTATTTGCTGAGGGTGTGGTTGATTCCGATGACGCTTTGGTGGGGCATCTGCATGCGCTAAGCAGTTTGGTCTTGACCCGCTGCCGCTTGGTCAGCGTGCGCACGGCCGAAGAAACGAACAAGCTTACTTCCATGTTGGTACAGGCTTTTGGCGTGGCGGTGGTCTGTGCTGCGCCTGCGAAAGAAATGGCCGGCGTACGAAATGGCTATGAGGAGTTTGAGCGACTTGGCCTGGATCGCTGGCTTGCCATGCTGGGAGGATTTCGCCTCGCGGCTGGTGCCTGTCTGGTGCTCGATTTTGGAACGGCCGTTACTGCGGACTTCATTGCGGCGGATGGTGAGCACCTGGGTGGTTTTATCTGTCCAGGGATGCCGTTGATGCGTAATCAGCTGAGGACCCACACTCGTCGAATTCGTTATGACGATTTGTCTGCCGAGCGCGCGCTGGTCAATCTGTTGCCGGGGCGTACAACAGTTGAGGCGGTAGAGCGTGGCTGCTCATTGATGCTGAGAGGGTTTGTGCTGACTCAGCTGGAGCTGGCGCGCGACTATTGGGGGGATGATTTCGTGGTGTTCCTCACGGGTGGTGATGCTGACCTGGTTTCTGGTGTCGTGCCGCAGGGGCGGGTGGTCCCGGATCTGGTTTTTGTTGGATTGGCTATGGCGTGCCCATTGTCCTGAGGTTTTTATGCGCTGGTTGTTCCTGCTGCTTCTGGTTCTCAATGTGTTCTATTACGTCTGGCATCAGCAGGAGGCGCCTTTGCGTGCCAAGGAAGTAACACCTCTGACGCTTTATAAAGGGTCCCAGCAGGATATTCGCTTGTTGAGTGAGTCGTCTGACGCAGTCACCAGGCGTGACAAGGAGGGTGATGCTCACGGTGATTGCCTATATATAGGTGGTCTTGCTCGTCGTGATCAGGCTCAAATGCTCGAGCAGCGCCTGTCGGCATTGGGTGTGGAGGCTCAGCTGAAATCTTTGAGTCGGCCCGATGCTTCAGGTTATTGGTTGCGTGTGGCGCCTGAAAGCAAGCATTTGCTGGATGATTCACTGTTGCAGAATCTTGCTAAAGAATTCAATGAGTTAAAACATAAAATAATGTCATGCGAAGGCATTGCAACTGTCGAATAGTTTGCATAGAATGGCGCCCGCTCCGCAGTGAAGACCTCTAGAGGTAGACGCAGCGAGGCGAGGTCAACGCAGCTAACCTCAGGTTTTTAATGAGAAAATGCTTGACAGAAGGGTGGCATAGTATAGAATGCTGCCTCGCTTAGGAGGGGTTCCCGAGCGGCCAAAGGGATCAGACTGTAAATCTGACGTCTACGACTTCGAAGGTTCGAATCCTTCCCCCTCCACCAGATTTTAGCGTGAGCTGCAAGCTCCGCGGGTATAGTTTAGTGGTAGAACCTCAGCCTTCCAAGCTGATGATGCGGGTTCGATTCCCGCTACCCGCTCCAAGTTTGCAGGTTGTGCAAAGTGTTTCGCTCTTGTAGCTCAGTTGGTAGAGCACACCCTTGGTAAGGGTGAGGTCAGCGGTTCAAATCCGCTCAAGAGCTCCATATAGCAAGGCAGATATGAAAATATCTGCCTTTGTTTTAATGGCTTGTGTGACTTGCTCAATTCTTCTCCTAGGGGTGATTTCGATGGCTAAGGAAAAGTTCGAACGTAATAAGCCGCACGTCAACGTTGGTACCATTGGTCACGTTGATCACGGTAAAACCACTCTGACTGCTGCTCTGACTCGCGTCTGCTCCGAGGTTTTCGGTTCGGCTCGTGTTGACTTCGACAAGATCGACAGCGCCCCAGAAGAAAAAGCTCGTGGTATCACCATCAACACCGCGCACGTAGAGTACGACTCGAACATTCGTCACTACGCGCACGTTGACTGCCCAGGTCACGCTGACTACGTCAAAAACATGATCACTGGTGCTGCTCAGATGGACGGCGCGATCCTGGTTTGCTCGGCTGCCGATGGTCCGATGCCGCAAACTCGCGAGCACATCCTGCTGTCCCGTCAGGTAGGCGTTCCGTACATCGTTGTCTTCCTGAACAAGGCTGACATGGTTGACGACGCTGAGCTGCTGGAGCTGGTTGAGATGGAAGTGCGCGATCTGCTGAGCACTTACGACTTCCCAGGTGATGACACTCCAATCATCATCGGTTCGGCTCTGATGGCTCTGAACGGCCAAGACGACAACGAAATGGGCACTACCGCTGTTAAGAAGCTGGTAGAAACTCTGGATACCTACATCCCAGAGCCAGAGCGTGCTATCGACAAGCCGTTCCTGATGCCTATCGAAGACGTATTCTCGATCTCTGGTCGTGGCACCGTGGTAACTGGCCGTGTTGAGCGTGGTATCGTTCGCATCCAGGAAGAAGTTGAGATCGTTGGTCTGCGCGATACTCAGAAAACTACCTGCACCGGCGTTGAAATGTTCCGCAAACTGCTCGACGAAGGTCGTGCTGGCGAGAACTGCGGCGTTCTGCTGCGTGGCACCAAGCGTGACGACGTTGAGCGTGGCCAGGTTCTGGTTAAGCCGGGTACTGTTAAGCCGCACACCAAGTTCACCGCTGAAGTGTACGTTCTGAGCAAAGAAGAAGGCGGTCGTCATACTCCGTTCTTCAAAGGCTACCGTCCTCAGTTCTACTTCCGTACTACTGACGTGACTGGTAACTGCGAGCTGCCAGAAGGCGTTGAAATGGTAATGCCAGGTGACAACATCCAGATGACTGTCACTCTGATCAAAACCATCGCGATGGAAGATGGTCTGCGTTTCGCTATTCGTGAAGGCGGTCGTACCGTCGGCGCTGGCGTCGTAGCCAAAGTCATCGAGTAAGTTCTTGATATATCTCCATCGGGCCGGCATAATGGTCGGCCTGATTTTGTTTTTAGGTCAGTAGCTCAATTGGCAGAGCGACGGTCTCCAAAACCGTAGGTTGGGGGTTCGATTCCCTCCTGACCTGCCAGATTCACTCAGTGTGTCTGGCTTTCTTTTCACAGGATCTTCATAGATGACTCCTAAAGCTGAAGCTCAAGGCTCTCGCTTCGATCTGCTCAAGTGGCTTGTAGTAGTTGCTTTGGTGGTCGTTGGCGTTGTCGGTAATCAGTATTACTCTGCTTCGCCGATCCTGTACCGTGTACTCGCTTTGCTTGCTATTGCTGCTGTAGCTGCCTTTGTAGGCCTGCAGACTGCCAAGGGCAAGTCTTTCTTTGTACTGGTTAAGGAAGCTCGCACCGAGATTCGTAAAGTCGTATGGCCAACTCGCCAAGAAACCACGCAGACCACGTTGATCGTAGTGGCTGTTGTTCTGGTTATGGCGTTGCTGTTGTGGGGGCTTGACTCCCTGCTCGGCTGGCTTGTTTCCTTGATTGTTGGCTAAGGGTGTCCCGTGGCTAAGCGTTGGTACGTTGTGCATGCTTACTCGGGTTACGAGAAGCATGTAATGCGTTCGTTGATCGAGCGCGTAAAGCTGGCTGGCATGGAAGATGGCTTTGGCGAAATTCTGGTTCCCACTGAAGAAGTGGTTGAGATGCGTAATGGCCAGAAACGTAAAAGCGAGCGCAAATTCTTCCCAGGTTATGTGCTGGTTCAGATGGATATGAACGAGGGTACTTGGCACTTGGTCAAGGATACTCCTCGGGTGATGGGTTTCATCGGTGGTACTGCCGACAAGCCTGCACCAATCACGGACAAAGAGGCGGAAGCCATTCTGCGTCGTGTCGCTGATGGTAGTGACAAGCCTAAGCCCAAGACTCTGTTCGAGCCGGGTGAGGTTGTTCGTGTTACCGATGGTCCGTTCGCTGACTTTAACGGCACCGTCGAAGAAGTTAACTACGAAAAGAGCCGGATCCAAGTGGCTGTGCTCATTTTCGGTCGCTCTACTCCGGTAGAGCTAGAGTTCAGTCAGGTCGAAAAGGCATAACTGAACGAGAATCCCATACCCCGCAGCCCAAGGCTGTGGGGTTTTGTCGTCACTGGGATAAACGCGCAAGTAACCGGGGAGCCTTTCTAGGCGTTTGAACCCGTAATTGGAGTGCCTCATGGCTAAGAAGATTACTGCTTACATCAAGCTGCAAGTGAAGGCCGCACAGGCCAACCCAAGTCCACCCGTCGGTCCAGCTCTGGGTCAGCACGGCGTGAACATCATGGAATTCTGCAAGGCCTTCAACGCCCGTACCCAGGGTCTTGAGCCAGGTCTGCCGACTCCTGTGATCATCACTGTTTACAGTGACCGCAGCTTCACTTTCGAAACTAAGAGCACCCCTGCTTCGGTTCTGCTGAAGAAAGCTGCTGGCCTGACCAGCGGTTCCGCTCGTCCGAACACCGTTAAGGTTGGCACCGTTACCCGTGCTCAGCTGGAAGAAATCGCGAAAACCAAAAACGCGGATCTGACTGCAGCTGATATGGATGCAGCCGTGCGTACTATCGCCGGTTCTGCTCGTAGCATGGGCCTTAACGTGGAGGGTGTGTAATGGCTAAGCTGACCAAGCGCCAAAAGGCTATCGCCGGCAAGATTGAAGCGGGCAAGGCCTACAGCTTCGTAGACGCAGCTGCTCTCCTGACCGAGCTGTCGACCGTCAAGTTCAGCGAGTCTGTTGACGTCGCTGTAAACCTGGGCGTTGACCCACGTAAATCCGACCAGGTTGTTCGCAGCGCTACCGTGCTGCCACACGGCACTGGCAAGACTGTGCGTGTAGCTGTGTTCACCCAAGGCCCAGCTGCTGAAGCTGCCTTGGCTGCCGGCGCTGATCGCGTAGGTATGGACGACCTGGCTGCCGAAATGAAAGGCGGCGACCTGAACTATGACGTAGTTATTGCTTCCCCGGATGCAATGCGCGTTGTAGGTCAGCTGGGCCAGATCCTCGGTCCACGTGGCCTGATGCCTAACCCTAAGGTTGGTACCGTAACTCCAGACGTAGCTGGCGCTGTTAAAAACGCCAAGGCTGGTCAGGTTCGTTATCGCACCGACAAAAACGGCATTATCCACACCTCCGTTGGCAAGGTCGGCTTCGACGCCGTCAAGCTGAAGGAAAACGTTGAAGCCCTGATCGCTGATCTGAAGCGTATCAAGCCAGCTTCCTCGAAAGGTATCTACGTCAAGCGCGTTACCCTGAGCACCACTATGGGCCCAGGTCTGGTCATCGACCAAGGTTCGCTGGACGTATAAGACACAGGTTGACGCAAGAGATTGCGTCAATTGAAAGATTGGGGTCCCTGCCTGGCGGGGGCTATCCAAGACCGTAGGCGACGCAAGTCTTAAACCACAAGCCTACGCAGATGGTGCTCCCGGTTCCTTACCGAATCAGACACCAAAACGACATCCGACCTCGGTTGGATGAAACGGTAACAAGCAGGAGTTAAACCCGTGGCAATTAAACTCGAAGACAAGAAGGCCATCGTCGCTGAAGTCAACGAGGCTGCCAAAGGCGCTCTGTCCGCTGTCGTGGCTGATGCCCGTGGTGTGACAGTAGGCGCTATGACCGGACTCCGTAAAGAGGCCCGCGAAGCTGGCGTGTATGTACGTGTCGTACGTAACACCCTGCTCAAGCGCGCTGTTGAAGGCACTCAATATGACGTGCTCAACGACGCGTTCGTCGGCCCTACCCTGATTGCATTCTCCAAGGAACATCCGGGCGCTGCTGCTCGTATTTTCAAAGAGTTCGCAAAGGGTCAGGAAAAGTTCGAGATCAAGGCAGCTGCGTTCGAGGGCAAGTACCTCGCAGCAAACGAGATCGACGTGTTGGCTTCGCTGCCAACTCGCGACGAAGCTATTGCGAAGCTGATGAGCGTGATCCAAGGCGCTACCAGCAAGCTGGCTCGTACTCTGGCGGCCATTCGCGACCAGAAAGAAGCTGCTGCTGCCTAAGGCACTGCAAGCCCTTTCAAAATCATATGTTTAATTTGATGGCTGCGTAGGCTGTCACCCCAATACAGGAATTTATAGTCATGTCTCTGACTAACGAGCAAATCATCGAAGCAATCGGCCAGAAAACCGTTCTGGAAGTTGTTGAGCTGATCAAAGCAATGGAAGAAACCTTCGGCGTTACCGCTGCTGTTGCCGCTGCTGGTCCAGCTGCTGCTGCCGCTGTTGTTGAAGAGCAAACTGAATTCAACGTCATGCTGACCGAAGCTGGCGAGAAGAAAGTTAACGTGATCAAGGCTGTACGTGAACTGACCGGTCTGGGCCTGAAAGAAGCCAAGGCTGTAGTTGACGGCGCTCCTGCCATGGTTCTGGAAGGCGTTGCTAAAGAAGCCGCTGACAAAGCCAAAGCAGCTCTGGAAGAAGCAGGCGCTAAAGTCGAGCTGAAGTAAGCATCGACTTTGTGTCTCCAGCCCAAGCGTTAAGCTGAGGCTGATGGCTGGTGGCTCTTGCCACCGGCCTTTTTCCGTTATTGGCAGCCGACTGGGTCGGTGCTTCTAACGTGCTGTAACCACCCTGTGCGGTGGCGCAAACCAAAGGGTTTGCACGATTTTCTGGCTGCTCCCGTCGGGAGGGGCCAAATAAGCAGGTGACCAAGCTGGGGAACGCTGATGGCTTACTCATATACTGAGAAAAAACGTATCCGCAAGGACTTTAGCAAGTTGCCGGACGTCATGGATGTGCCGTACCTCCTGGCCATCCAGCTGGATTCGTATCGTGAATTCTTGCAAGCGGGAGCGACTAAAGATCAGTTCCGCGACGTGGGCCTGCATGCGGCCTTCAAATCCGTTTTCCCGATCATCAGCTACTCCGGCAATGCTGCGTTGGAGTATGTCGGTTATCGCCTGGGCGAACCGGCATTTGATGTCAAAGAATGCGTGCTGCGCGGTGTAACTTACGCCGTACCTTTGCGGGTAAAAGTTCGTCTGATCATTTTCGACAAAGAATCGTCGAACAAAGCGATCAAGGACATCAAAGAGCAAGAAGTCTACATGGGTGAAATCCCCCTGATGACTGAGAACGGTACCTTCGTAATCAACGGTACCGAGCGTGTAATCGTTTCCCAGCTGCACCGTTCCCCTGGCGTATTCTTCGACCACGACCGTGGCAAGACGCACAGCTCCGGTAAGCTGCTGTACTCCGCACGCATCATTCCTTATCGCGGTTCCTGGTTGGACTTCGAGTTCGACCCGAAAGACTGCGTATTCGTGCGTATCGACCGTCGTCGCAAGCTGCCTGCATCGGTACTGCTGCGTGCGCTGGGCTACACCACTGAAGAAGTGCTGGATGCTTTCTACACCACCAACGTATTCCATGTGCGCGGCGAAAACCTGAGCCTGGAACTGGTACCTCAGCGCCTGCGTGGTGAAATTGCAGTCCTCGATATTCAGGATGACAAAGGCAAGGTTATTGTCGAGCAGGGTCGTCGTATTACCGCTCGCCACATCAACCAGCTGGAAAAAGCCGGGATCAAAGAGCTGGAAGTGCCTCTGGACTACGTCCTGGGTCGTACTACCGCGAAGGTCATCGTGCATCCGGCCACCGGCGAAATCCTGGCAGAGTGCAACACCGAGCTGAACACAGAGATCCTGGCGAAGATCGCCAAGGCTCAGGTTGTGCGCATCGAAACGCTGTACACCAACGATATCGATTGCGGTCCGTTCGTTTCCGACACTCTGAAGATCGACTCCACCACCAACCAGCTGGAAGCGTTGGTCGAGATCTATCGCATGATGCGTCCTGGCGAGCCTCCAACCAAGGATGCGGCCGAGACCCTGTTCAACAACCTGTTCTTCAGCCCTGAGCGTTATGACCTGTCTGCGGTCGGCCGGATGAAGTTCAACCGTCGTATCGGTCGTACCGAGATCGAAGGTTCGGGCGTGTTGTGCAAGGAAGACATCGTTGCGGTTCTGAAGACTCTGGTCGACATCCGTAACGGCAAAGGCATCGTCGATGACATCGACCACCTGGGTAACCGTCGTGTTCGCTGTGTAGGCGAGATGGCCGAGAACCAGTTCCGCGTTGGCCTGGTGCGTGTAGAGCGCGCGGTCAAAGAGCGTCTGTCGATGGCTGAAAGCGAAGGCCTGATGCCGCAAGACTTGATCAACGCCAAGCCAGTGGCTGCGGCGGTGAAGGAGTTCTTCGGTTCCAGCCAGCTGTCCCAGTTCATGGACCAGAACAACCCGCTGTCCGAGATTACCCACAAGCGTCGTGTCTCCGCACTCGGCCCAGGCGGTCTGACTCGTGAGCGCGCAGGCTTCGAAGTTCGTGACGTACACCCGACTCACTACGGTCGTGTATGCCCGATCGAGACGCCGGAAGGTCCGAACATCGGTCTGATCAACTCCCTGGCTGCCTATGCTCGCACCAACCAGTACGGCTTCCTCGAGAGCCCGTACCGCGTGGTGAAAGAAGGTCTGGTGACCGACGAGATCGTGTTCCTGTCCGCTATCGAAGAGGCCGATCACGTGATCGCCCAGGCTTCGGCGACCATGAACGACAAAGGTCAGCTGATCGACGAACTGGTGGCTGTTCGTCACCTGAACGAATTCACCGTCAAGGCGCCAGAAGACGTCACCTTGATGGACGTTTCGCCGAAGCAGGTAGTTTCGGTTGCAGCGTCGCTGATTCCGTTCCTCGAGCACGACGACGCCAACCGTGCGTTGATGGGTTCGAACATGCAGCGTCAGGCTGTACCAACCCTGCGTGCCGACAAGCCGCTGGTAGGTACCGGCATGGAGCGTAACGTTGCCCGTGACTCCGGCGTTTGCGTTGTGGCTCGCCGTGGCGGCGTGATCGACTCGGTTGACGCCAGCCGTATCGTGGTTCGTGTTGCAGATGACGAAGTTGAACCAGGCGAAGCCGGTGTCGACATCTACAACCTGACCAAATACACCCGCTCCAACCAGAACACCTGCATCAACCAGCGTCCGCTGGTGAGCAAGGGTGATCGGGTTCAGCGCAGCGACATCATGGCCGACGGTCCGTCCACCGACATGGGTGAGCTGGCTCTGGGTCAGAACATGCGCATCGCGTTCATGGCATGGAACGGCTTCAACTTCGAAGACTCCATCTGCCTGTCCGAGCGTGTGGTTCAGGAAGACCGCTTCACCACGATCCACATCCAGGAACTGACCTGTGTGGCCCGTGACACCAAGCTTGGCCCAGAGGAAATCACTGCGGACATCCCGAACGTGGGTGAGGCTGCACTGAACAAGCTGGACGAAGCCGGTATCGTTTATGTAGGTGCTGAAGTTGGCGCAGGCGACATCCTGGTCGGTAAGGTCACTCCGAAAGGCGAGACCCAGCTGACTCCGGAAGAAAAACTGCTGCGTGCAATCTTCGGTGAAAAAGCCAGCGACGTTAAAGACACCTCCCTGCGTGTACCTACCGGTACCAAGGGTACTGTCATCGACGTACAGGTCTTCACTCGTGACGGCGTAGAGCGTGACGCTCGTGCCCTGTCGATCGAGAAGAGCCAGCTCGACGAGATCCGCAAGGACCTGAACGAAGAGTTCCGTATCGTTGAAGGCGCCACTTTCGAACGTCTGCGTTCCGCTCTGGTCGGCCACAAAGCCGAAGGCGGCGCCGGTCTGAAGAAAGGTCAGGAAATCACCGACGAAGTACTCGACGGTCTTGAGCATGGTCAGTGGTTCAAGCTGCGCATGGCTGAAGATGCTCTGAACGAGCAGCTCGAGAAGGCCCAGGCCTACATCGTTGATCGCCGCCGTCTGCTGGACGACAAGTTCGAAGACAAGAAGCGCAAGCTGCAGCAGGGCGATGACCTGGCTCCAGGCGTGCTGAAAATCGTCAAGGTTTACCTGGCAATCCGTCGTCGCATCCAGCCGGGCGACAAGATGGCCGGTCGTCACGGTAACAAGGGTGTGGTCTCCGTGATCATGCCGGTTGAAGACATGCCGCACGATGCCAATGGCACCCCGGTCGACGTCGTCCTCAACCCGTTGGGCGTACCTTCGCGTATGAACGTTGGTCAGATTCTCGAAACCCACCTGGGCCTCGCGGCCAAAGGTCTGGGCGAGAAGATCAACCGCATGGTCGAAGAGCAGCGCAAGGTCGCGGAACTGCGTAAGTTCCTGGACGAGATCTACAACCAGATCGGTGGTCGTAACGAAGATCTGGATAGCTTCTCCGATCAGGAAATCCTGGATCTGGCGAAAAACCTGCGCGGCGGCGTGCCGATGGCCACTCCGGTGTTCGACGGTGCCAAGGAAAGCGAAATCAAGGCCATGCTGAAACTGGCGGACCTGCCAGAAAGCGGCCAGATGCAGCTGACCGACGGCCGTACCGGCAACAAGTTCGAGCGCCCGGTTACTGTTGGCTACATGTACATGCTGAAGCTGAACCACTTGGTAGACGACAAGATGCACGCTCGTTCTACCGGTTCGTACAGCCTGGTTACCCAGCAGCCGCTGGGTGGTAAGGCGCAGTTCGGTGGTCAGCGTTTCGGGGAGATGGAGGTCTGGGCACTGGAAGCATACGGTGCTGCATACACTCTGCAAGAAATGCTCACAGTGAAGTCGGACGATGTGAACGGTCGGACCAAGATGTACAAAAACATCGTGGACGGCGATCACCGTATGGAGCCGGGCATGCCCGAGTCCTTCAACGTGTTGATCAAAGAAATTCGTTCCCTCGGCATCGATATCGATCTGGAAACCGAATAACACGTGACGCGAATCGAGAGCGGGGCAGGATTGCCCGCTCTCTGCTCCGCCAGGAGGAAAGGCCTTGAAAGACCTACTGAATTTGCTGAAAAACCAGGGTCAAGTCGAAGAGTTCGACGCCATCCGTATCGGATTGGCCTCGCCTGAGATGATCCGTTCGTGGTCGTTCGGTGAAGTTAAAAAGCCGGAAACCATCAACTACCGTACGTTCAAGCCTGAGCGTGACGGCCTGTTCTGCGCCAAGATCTTTGGCCCGGTAAAGGATTACGAGTGCCTGTGCGGTAAGTACAAGCGCTTGAAGCATCGTGGTGTGATCTGCGAGAAGTGCGGCGTTGAAGTTGCACTGGCCAAAGTTCGTCGTGAGCGCATGGCGCACATCGAACTGGCTTCGCCGGTTGCCCACATCTGGTTCCTGAAATCGCTGCCGTCCCGTATCGGCCTGCTGATGGACATGACCCTGCGTGATATCGAGCGTGTTCTCTACTTCGAGAGCTACGTCGTTATCGATCCGGGCATGACCACTCTGGAAAAAGGCCAGCTGCTCAACGACGAGCAGTATTTCGAAGCGCTGGAAGAGTTCGGTGACGACTTCGACGCCCGCATGGGTGCCGAGGCTGTCCGCGAACTGCTGCACGCTATCGACCTGGAACACGAGATTGGCCGTCTGCGCGAAGAGATTCCGCAAACCAACTCGGAAACCAAGATCAAGAAGCTGTCCAAGCGTCTGAAGTTGATGGAAGCCTTCCAGGGCTCCGGCAACCTGCCAGAGTGGATGGTGCTGACCGTTCTGCCGGTTCTGCCGCCAGATCTGCGTCCACTGGTCCCACTGGATGGCGGTCGTTTCGCGACTTCCGACCTCAACGATCTGTATCGTCGAGTGATCAACCGTAACAACCGTTTGAAGCGCCTGCTGGATCTGTCCGCTCCGGACATCATCGTGCGCAACGAAAAGCGTATGTTGCAGGAAGCTGTCGACGCACTGCTCGACAACGGTCGTCGTGGCCGCGCTATCACCGGTTCCAACAAGCGTCCTCTGAAATCCCTGGCCGACATGATCAAGGGTAAGCAGGGTCGTTTCCGTCAGAACTTGCTCGGTAAGCGTGTTGACTACTCTGGCCGTTCGGTAATTACCGTAGGCCCGACCCTGCGTCTGCACCAGTGCGGTCTGCCTAAGAAAATGGCTCTCGAGCTGTTCAAACCGTTCATTTTCGGCAAGTTGGAAATGCGTGGCCTGGCCACCACCATCAAAGCCGCGAAGAAAATGGTCGAGCGCGAGCTGCCAGAGGTTTGGGACGTTCTCGCTGAAGTGATTCGCGAACACCCAGTGCTCCTCAACCGTGCACCGACCCTTCACCGTCTGGGTATCCAGGCGTTTGAACCAGTACTGATCGAAGGTAAGGCTATCCAGCTGCACCCTCTGGTCTGTGCCGCGTACAACGCCGACTTCGACGGCGACCAAATGGCCGTGCACGTACCGCTGACACTGGAAGCCCAGCTGGAAGCGCGTGCGTTGATGATGTCGACCAACAACATCCTGTCGCCAGCCAACGGTGAGCCAATCATCGTTCCGTCGCAGGACGTTGTATTGGGCCTGTACTACATGACTCGTGAAGCGATCAACGCCAAGGGCGAAGGTCGTGTGTTCGCGGATCTGCAGGAAGTTGACCGTGTGTTCCGTGCCGGTGAAGCCGCACTGCATGCCAAGGTCAAGGTGCGGATCACCGAAACCGTCAACGATCGTGATGGCGGCAGCGTGACCAACACTCGTATCGTCGACACCACTGTCGGCCGTGCGCTGCTGTTCCAGGTTGTGCCAAAAGGTCTGTCGTACGACGTCGTCAACCTGCCGATGAAGAAGAAGGCAATCTCCAAGCTGATCAACCAGTGCTACCGCGTGGTTGGTCTGAAAGAGACTGTGATCTTCGCTGACCAGTTGATGTACACCGGTTTTGCCTACTCGACCATTTCCGGCGTTTCCATCGGTGTTAACGACTTCGTTATCCCGGACGAGAAAGCCCGCATCATCGGTACTGCTACCGATGAAGTGAAAGAAATCGAGAGCCAGTACGCCTCCGGCCTGGTAACCCAGGGCGAGAAGTACAACAAAGTGATCGACCTTTGGTCGAAAGCGAACGATGAAGTCTCCAAGGCGATGATGGCCAACCTCTCGAAAGAGAAAGTCATCGACCGTCACGGCGACGAAGTCGAGCAAGAATCGTTCAACTCGATGTACATGATGGCCGACTCGGGTGCGCGGGGTTCCGCAGCACAGATTCGTCAGCTGGCCGGTATGCGTGGTCTGATGGCCAAGCCGGACGGTTCCATCATCGAAACGCCGATTACCGCGAACTTCCGTGAAGGTCTGAGCGTACTCCAGTACTTCATCTCGACTCACGGTGCTCGTAAAGGTCTGGCGGATACCGCGTTGAAAACTGCGAACTCCGGTTACCTGACTCGTCGTCTGGTAGACGTGGCGCAGGATCTGGTTGTAACCGAGATCGACTGTGGCACCGAGCACGGCCTGCTGATGACTCCGCACATTGAAGGCGGTGACGTTGTTGAGCCGCTGGGTGAGCGCGTGTTGGGTCGTGTTATCGCCCGTGACGTATTCAAGCCAGGTACCGAGGACGTCATCGTTCCTGCCGGCACTCTGGTCGACGAGAAGTGGGTCGAGTTCATCGAGCTGAACAGTATCGACGAAGTGATCGTACGCTCGCCGATCAGCTGCGAAACCCGCTACGGCATTTGCGCCAAGTGCTACGGCCGCGACCTGGCTCGTGGTCACCAGGTGAACATCGGTGAAGCGGTCGGCGTTATCGCTGCTCAGTCCATCGGTGAGCCGGGTACCCAGTTGACGATGCGTACGTTCCACATCGGTGGTGCGGCAAGCCGGACCTCCGCGGCCGACAGCGTTCAGGTGAAGAATGGCGGTACCGTCCGTCTGCACAACCTGAAGCACGTTGAGCGAGTGGATGGTCACCTGGTTGCTGTGTCCCGTTCCGGTGAGCTGGCGATCGCGGACGACTTCGGTCGTGAGCGCGAGCGTTACAAGCTGCCGTACGGTGCCGTGATTTCGGTTAAAGAAGGTGACAAGGTCGACGCTGGCTCTATCGTGGCCAAGTGGGATCCGCACACTCACCCAATCGTTACCGAAATGAAAGGTACCGTGACCTACGTGGGCATGGAAGAAGGCATCACGATCAAGCGTCAGACTGACGAATTGACCGGTATGACCAACATTGAAGTGCTCGACGCGAAAGATCGTCCAGCTGCCGGCAAAGACATCCGTCCAGCCGTGAAGATGGTTGACGACAACGGCAAGGATCTGTTGCTGCCAGGCACTGACGTAATCGCTCAGTACTTCCTGCCAGCTAACGCCCTGGTCGGTGTAGCGGACGGCGCGAAGATCGCGATCGGTGACGTTATCGCTCGTATCCCGCAAGAAACTTCGAAGACTCGTGACATCACCGGTGGTCTGCCGCGTGTTGCCGACCTGTTCGAAGCTCGTCGTCCGAAAGAAGCCTCGATCCTGGCTGAAGTCAGCGGCACCATCGCGTTCGGTAAAGAGACCAAAGGCAAGCGCCGTCTGGTCATTACCCCGAACGACGGTAGCGATCCGTACGAAGAGCTGATTCCGAAGTGGCGCCACCTGAACGTCTTCGAAGGCGAACAGGTAAACCGCGGCGAAGTTATCTCCGACGGTCCAAGCGATCCACACGACATCCTGCGTCTGCTGGGTGTGAGTGCGCTGGCCAAGTACATCGTGAACGAGATCCAGGACGTTTACCGTCTGCAAGGCGTGAAAATCAACGACAAGCACATCGAGACCATCCTGCGTCAGATGTTGCGTAAGGTTGAGATCGCTGAATCCGGCGATTCCAGTTTCATCAAGGGCGACCAGATGGAACTGACTCACGTACTGGTAGAGAACGAGCGTCTGAACACCGAAGACAAGTTTGTCGCCAAGTTCACCCGCGTTCTGCTGGGTATCACCAAGGCGTCGCTGTCGACCGAATCGTTCATCTCGGCGGCCTCTTTCCAAGAGACCACTCGCGTACTGACCGAAGCGGCGGTAACCGGCAAGCGCGATTACCTGCGCGGCCTGAAAGAAAACGTGGTCGTGGGTCGCCTGATCCCGGCTGGTACCGGCCTGGCGTATCACAGCGAGCGTAAGCGTCGTCGTGATGCCGACAAGCCGCTGCGCGTAAGCGCAAGTGAAGTTGAAGCTGCACTGACCGAAGCGCTGAACTCCAGCGGTAACTGAGGTCTGCAGTAGATTGAGATAGGGCCCTGGCTTTTCCGCTCACGAATCAAGACGATTTTGTCGGGGTTCGCTGATCGGGGAGGCCGGGGCCTTGCCTTGACTGGGGACAAGATCCTCTTTAGACTCTTGTACCCCTAAATTTGGTGGGGCTTGCGCCCTGCCATTTTGTTTATGTCGAAAGACAACAGTGGAGCTAGTAGATGGCAACTATCAACCAGCTGGTACGTCAGCCGCGTAAGCGTATCGTCGAGAAATCCGACGTGCCTGCGCTGCAGAACTGCCCGCAACGTCGTGGCGTGTGCACTCGCGTGTATACCACTACGCCGAAAAAACCTAACTCGGCACTGCGTAAAGTATGCCGTGTGCGTCTGACCAACGGTTTCGAGGTTTCCTCGTACATCGGTGGTGAGGGCCACAACCTGCAAGAGCACAGCGTGGTACTGATCCGCGGCGGTCGTGTAAAAGACTTGCCAGGTGTTCGTTACCACACCGTTCGCGGCTCCCTGGATACCTCCGGCGTTAAAGGTCGTAACCAAGGTCGTTCGAAGTACGGTACCAAGCGTCCGAAGTAATCGGCCGTTTTGCAGTTAATTATTTTATTGAGTCGATAAGAGTAAGGTCGGGCACGAGTCCTTTGGATCAACTGTCCCGAGCTAACCTGAAGACCGTTTGAGGGCTTATCATGCCAAGACGTCGCGTAGCAGCCAAACGTGAGATTCTGGACGATCCGAAATACGGAAGCCAGATCCTCGCCAAGTTCATGAATCACGTAATGGAAAGCGGCAAGAAAGCCGTTGCCGAGCGTATCGTTTATGGCGCGCTGGAAAAAGTTAAAGAACGCAAGAACAGCGATCCCCTGGAAATCTTCGAGAAAGCTCTCGACGCCATCGCTCCGCTGGTCGAAGTGAAGTCGCGCCGTGTTGGCGGTGCTACTTACCAGGTTCCGGTCGAAGTTCGTCCGTCCCGTCGTAACGCTCTGGCAATGCGCTGGTTGGTAGACTTCGCCCGTAAGCGCGGCGAGAAGTCTATGGCTCTGCGCTTGGCTGGCGAACTGCTGGACGCTGCCGAAGGCAAAGGTGCTGCAGTTAAGAAGCGTGAAGACGTACACCGTATGGCTGAAGCCAACAAGGCTTTCTCGCACTACCGCTTCTAATATCGGCATCATTCATTTTGCGAGGGCTCTATGGCTCGTACTACAGCAATCAACCGCTACCGTAACATCGGTATCTGTGCCCACGTTGACGCGGGCAAGACTACCACTACCGAGCGGATCCTGTTCTACACAGGTCTCAGCCACAAGATGGGTGAGGTGCATGACGGCGCTGCTACCACCGACTGGATGGTGCAGGAGCAGGAGCGTGGTATCACCATTACCTCCGCTGCTGTAACTACCTTCTGGAAAGGTTCGCGCGGCCAATACGATAACTATCGTGTAAACGTTATCGATACCCCTGGCCACGTAGACTTCACCATTGAAGTAGAGCGTTCGCTGCGTGTACTCGACGGCGCGGTCGTTGTGTTCTGCGGTACTTCCGGTGTTGAGCCTCAGTCTGAAACCGTATGGCGTCAAGCCAACAAGTACGGCGTTCCACGTGTTGTTTACGTGAACAAGATGGACCGTGCCGGTGCCAACTTCCTGCGCGTTGTTGCTCAGATCAAAAACCGTCTGGGTCACACCCCGGTTCCAGTTCAGCTGGCTATCGGCGCAGAAGATAACTTCGAGGGTCAGATCGATCTGATCAAGATGAAGGCTATCTACTGGAACGACGACGACAAGGGTACTACCTATCGCGAGGAAGAAATTCCTGCCGATATGCTGGACCTGGCTAACGAGTGGCGCTCCAACATGGTTGAAGCTGCTGCTGAAGCCAACGAAGAGCTGATGAACAAGTACCTTGAAGAAGGTGAGCTGACCGTCGAAGAGATCAAGGCAGGCCTGCGTGCGCGCACCCTGGCCAGCGAGATCGTTCCGGCTGTCTGCGGTTCCTCGTTCAAGAACAAGGGCGTTCCGCTGGTTCTTGATGCTGTCATCGACTTCCTGCCGGCTCCGACCGAGATCCCTGCAATCCAGGGTATCCATCCGGACAACATGGATGATGAAAACGCTCCGAAAATCGAGCGTCACGCCGACGATAGCGAGCCGTTCTCGGCTCTGGCGTTCAAGATTGCTACCGACCCGTTCGTGGGTACCCTGACCTTCGTGCGCGTTTACTCGGGCATGCTGCAGTCTGGCGACTCCGTGATCAACTCGGTCAAGGGCAAGAAAGAGCGCGTTGGTCGTATGGTGCAGATGCACGCCAACCAGCGTGAAGAAATCAAGGAAGTTCTCGCGGGCGACATCGCCGCGCTGATCGGCATGAAGGACGTCACCACTGGTGACACCCTGTGTGATGCTGCCAGCCCGGTTATCCTCGAGCGTATGGATTTCCCTGAGCCGGTAATTTCGGTAGCTGTTGAGCCGAAAACCAAGCAAGACCAGGAGAAGATGGGTATTGCACTGGGCAAGTTGGCTCAGGAAGACCCGTCGTTCCGCGTCAAGACTGACGAAGAAACTGGTCAGACCATCATCTCGGGTATGGGTGAGCTTCACCTGGACATCCTCGTTGACCGCATGAAGCGCGAGTTCAACGTCGAAGCGAACATCGGTAAGCCGCAGGTTTCCTACCGCGAGAAGATCACCGTCGGCTGTGAAGTTGAAGGTAAGTTCGTTCGTCAATCCGGCGGTCGTGGCCAGTTCGGCCATTGCTGGATCCGTTTTGCTCCGGCAGACGTCGACGAAAAAGGCAATATCACTGAAGGTCTGGTGTTTGCCAACGAGGTCGTTGGTGGTGTGGTTCCGAAGGAATACATCCCGGCAATCCAGAAAGGTATCGAAGAGCAGATGAAGAACGGCGTTGTCGCCGGCTATCCGCTGATCGGCCTGAAGGCTACCGTGTTTGATGGTTCTTACCACGACGTCGACTCTAACGAGATGGCGTTTAAGGTAGCGGCCTCCATGGCGACCAAGCAGCTGCGTGAGAAGGGCAAGGGCGTAGTTCTTGAGCCGATCATGAAGGTTGAAGTAGTAACCCCTGAGGACTACATGGGTGACGTGATGGGTGACCTGAACCGTCGTCGTGGTCTGATCCAGGGTATGGAAGACTCGGTCTCTGGCAAGGTTATCCGTGCTGAAGTGCCGCTGGGTGAAATGTTCGGTTATGCGACCGACGTTCGTTCCATGTCCCAGGGTCGCGCGAGCTACTCCATGGAGTTCTCCAAGTACGCCGAAGCTCCGTCGAATATCGTCGAAGCACTCGTTAAAAAACAAGGCTAATCCAGCCCTTTAGGCAAGAGGTTCACTGTCGTGGCTAAAGAAAAATTTGAACGTAACAAACCGCACGTCAACGTTGGCACCATCGGTCACGTTGACCACGGTAAAACCACTCTGACCGCTGCACTGACTCGTGTTTGCTCCGAGGTTTTCGGTTCGGCTCGCGTTGACTTCGACAAGATCGACAGCGCTCCAGAAGAAAAAGCTCGTGGTATCACCATCAACACCGCGCACGTAGAGTACGACTCGAACATTCGTCACTACGCGCACGTTGACTGCCCAGGTCACGCCGACTACGTCAAAAACATGATCACTGGTGCTGCCCAGATGGACGGCGCGATCCTGGTTTGCTCGGCTGCCGATGGTCCGATGCCGCAAACTCGCGAGCACATCCTGCTGTCCCGTCAGGTAGGCGTTCCGTACATCGTTGTCTTCCTGAACAAGGCTGACATGGTTGACGACGCTGAGCTGCTGGAGCTGGTTGAGATGGAAGTGCGCGATCTGCTGAGCACTTACGACTTCCCAGGTGATGACACTCCAATCATCATCGGTTCGGCTCTGATGGCTCTGAACGGCCAAGACGACAACGAAATGGGCACTACCGCTGTTAAGAAGCTGGTAGAAACTCTGGATACCTACATCCCAGAGCCAGAGCGTGCTATCGACAAGCCGTTCCTGATGCCTATCGAAGACGTATTCTCGATCTCTGGTCGTGGCACCGTGGTAACTGGCCGTGTTGAGCGTGGTATCGTTCGCATCCAGGAAGAAGTTGAGATCGTTGGTCTGCGCGATACTCAGAAAACTACCTGCACCGGCGTTGAAATGTTCCGCAAACTGCTCGACGAAGGTCGTGCTGGCGAGAACTGCGGCGTTCTGCTGCGTGGCACCAAGCGTGACGACGTTGAGCGTGGCCAGGTTCTGGTTAAGCCAGGTACTGTTAAGCCGCACACCAAGTTCACCGCTGAAGTGTACGTTCTGAGCAAAGAAGAAGGCGGTCGTCATACTCCGTTCTTCAAAGGCTACCGTCCTCAGTTCTACTTCCGTACTACTGACGTGACTGGTAACTGCGAGCTGCCAGAAGGCGTTGAAATGGTAATGCCAGGTGACAACATCCAGATGACTGTCACTCTGATCAAAACCATCGCGATGGAAGATGGTCTGCGTTTCGCTATTCGTGAAGGCGGTCGTACCGTCGGCGCTGGCGTCGTAGCTAAAGTCATCGAGTAATCGGCGACTCATGAAAAAGCCCCGCTTGCGGGGGCTTTTTTATTGGGTTGACACTCTGTGGGGCCGTCTATAGAATTGCGCCTCCTTTTAACGGGCGTATTGCGCCCGGTGGGAATAGCAGCCTGGAGTCTGAAATCCAATGCAAAATCAGCAAATCCGTATCAGGTTGAAGGCTTTCGACCATCGCCTGATCGACCAATCCACCCAGGAAATCGTGGAAACCGCGAAACGTACTGGTGCTCAAGTGCGTGGTCCTATTCCACTGCCTACCCGTAAAGAGCGGTTCACCGTTCTGGTCTCCCCGCACGTCAACAAAGACGCGCGTGACCAGTACGAGATCCGTACTCATAAGCGCGTACTGGACATCGTCCAGCCAACGGATAAAACCGTTGATGCACTTATGAAGCTTGATCTTGCGGCAGGTGTGGAAGTGCAGATCAGCCTCGGCTAAGACTCGGTCTTAGTCGTGTAACGCTCTGAAATGGGCGGCCATAGCGGGTGAAAGCCCCGTACACTCATGAGGTTTACAACATGACTATTGGTGTAGTCGGTCGTAAATGCGGTATGACCCGTATTTTCACCGAAGAAGGTGTCTCCATTCCGGTCACGGTCATTGAGATCGAGCCGAATCGCGTCACCCAGTTCAAAACTGAAGAAACCGATGGCTATCGTGCAGTGCAAGTCACTGTAGGTGAGCGTCGTGCTTCGCGTGTGACTGCTGCTCAAGCAGGTCACTTCGCTAAAGCGAACGTTGCTGCCGGTCGTGGCGTTTGGGAATTCCGTCTTGAAGAAGGCGAGTACCAAGCTGGCGATCTGATCAATGCAGAAATCTTCGCAGCTGGCCAACTGGTAGATGTTACCGGTCAGTCGAAAGGTAAAGGCTTCGCCGGTACCATCAAGCGTTGGAATTTCCGCGGTCAAGATAACACCCACGGTAACTCCGTTTCCCACCGCGTCCCGGGCTCTATTGGCCAGTGCCAGACTCCTGGTCGTGTATTCAAGGGCAAAAAAATGTCCGGTCATATGGGCGCTGAGCGCGTGACCGTGCAGTCCCTGGAAGTAGTGCGCGTCGACGCTGAACGCAATCTGTTGTTGGTCAAGGGTGCTGTTCCTGGCGCTACTGGCGGCAACCTGGTTGTACGTCCGGCGGCCAAGGCTCGCGGTTAAGGGGAAGCTGACATGCAATTAAATGTAAATGACGCTCAAGCGATCGAAGTTTCCGAACTGACATTTGGCGGCGAATTCAACGAGACGCTGGTTCACCAAGCAGTCGTGGCCTACATGGCCGGCGGCCGTCAAGGTAGCAAGCAGCAAAAGACCCGTTCCGACGTTTCCGGTGGCGGCAAGCGCCCGTGGCGTCAGAAAGGTACTGGCCGTGCTCGTGCCGGTACTATCCGTAGCCCAATCTGGCGTGGCGGCGGTACCACTTTCGCAGCTCGTCCACAGGATCACTCCCAGAAGCTGAACAAGAAGATGTATCGCGCAGCAATGCGTTCCATCCTTGCTGAGCTGGTGCGTACTGATCGTCTGGTCGTGGTTCAGGATTTCGCTGTTGAAACTCCGAAAACCAAAGATCTGCTGGGCAAGCTGAACAACATGAGTCTGACCGACGTTCTGATCGTGTCGGACGCTGTTGATCAGAACCTGTACCTGGCTGCTCGTAACCTGCCACACGTTGATGTACGTGACGTGCAAGGTTCCGATCCAGTTAGTCTGATCGCATACGACAAAGTGTTGATCACTGTGTCGGCCGTGAAGAAATTCGAGGAGCTGCTGGGATGAACCAGGAACGCGTATTTAAAGTTCTGCTTGGCCCGCACGTTTCCGAGAAGGCTACGGTTCTGGCAGACAAGAAAGGCCAGTTCGTTTTCAAGGTTGCTACTGATGCAACCAAGCTGGAAATCAAGAAGGCCGTCGAAAGCCTGTTCAGCGTGAAAGTGGAGCGCGTTACTACCCTGAACGTTCTGGGTAAGAGCAAGCGTACCGCTCGCGGTCTGGGCAAGCGTAATGACTGGAAGAAGGCAGTTATCTCCCTTCAGCCAGGCCAAGATCTCGATTTCAGCAGCAGTGCTGAGTAAGGAAGGGGTGCATCATGGCAATCGTTAAATGCAAACCGACTTCCCCTGGCCGCCGTTTTGTGGTCAAGGTGGTCAACCAGGAGCTGCATAAAGGCGCTCCTCACGCACCGCTGCTCGAGAAGAAGTCGAAGTCTGGTGGTCGTAACAACAATGGCCGCATTACCACTCGTCACGTTGGTGGTGGTCATAAGCAGCATTACCGTCTGGTCGACTTCCGTCGCAACGACAAAGATGGCATCGCTGCCACTGTCGAGCGTATCGAATACGATCCAAACCGTACTGCTCACATCGCTCTGCTGCTGTACGCAGACGGCGAGCGTCGCTACATCATCGCCCCTAAAGGCGTGAGCGCTGGCGACCAGCTGATCGCAGGTGCTCTGGCACCGATCAAGCCGGGCAACGCTCTGCAACTGCGTAACATTCCAGTTGGTAGCACCGTACACGGCATCGAACTGAAGCCAGGTAAAGGCGCGCAAATCGCTCGTTCCGCTGGTGCTTCGGCTCAGCTGATCGCTCGTGAAGGTGTCTACGTGACCCTGCGTCTGCGTTCTGGTGAGATGCGTAAAGTCCTGGCTGAATGCCGTGCGACCCTGGGCGAAGTCTCGAACTCCGAGCACAGCCTGCGTTCGCTGGGTAAAGCCGGTGCCAAACGCTGGCGTGGCGTTCGCCCAACCGTTCGTGGTGTTGCCATGAACCCGGTTGACCACCCACATGGTGGTGGTGAAGGTCGTACCTCTGGTGGTCGTCATCCGGTATCGCCATGGGGCTTCCCGACTAAGGGCGCGAAGACTCGTGGTAATAAGCGTACCGACAAAATGATCGTCCGTCGTCGCAAGTAAATAGAGGGATACGACAGTGCCACGTTCTCTGAAAAAAGGTCCTTTTATTGATCTTCACCTACTGAAGAAGATCGAAGTGGCGGCGGAAAAGAACGATCGCAAACCAGTTAAGACCTGGTCGCGCCGTTCCATGATCCTGCCACAAATGGTCGGTCTGACCATTGCTGTGCATAACGGTCGTCAACATGTTCCAGTTCTCGTGAACGAAGACATGGTCGGCCACAAACTGGGCGAGTTCGCCGGTACCCGTACATATCGCGGGCACGTGGCTGACAAGAAAGCCAAGCGTTAAGGGGTAAGGAACGATGGAAGTAGCCGCTAAGTTGTCGGGCGCTCGAATCTCCGCCCAGAAAGCCCGCTTGGTCGCCGACCAGATCCGCGGGAAGAAGGTGGGCGAAGCGCTCAACCTGTTGGCTTTCAGCAGTAAGAAAGCCGCCGAGATCATGAAGAAAGTGCTGGAGTCGGCCGTAGCCAACGCCGAGCATAACGAAGGCGCAGACGTTGATGACCTGAAGGTCTCCACCGTTTTCGTCAACGAAGGGCGTTCGCTGAAGCGCATCATGCCACGTGCCAAAGGTCGTGCTGATCGCATCGTCAAGCGGTCTTGCCATATCACTGTCAAGGTTGCTGACAAGTAACGGAGTCGAAGAGATGGGTCAGAAAGTACATCCCATTGGCATTCGCCTGGGAATCGTCAAGGAGCACACCTCCGTCTGGTACGCAGACGGTCGGACTTATGCGGACTATTTGCTCGCAGATCTGAATGTGCGTGAGTACCTCCAAGACAAACTAAAAAGCGCGTCCGTAAGCCGTATCGATATCCATCGTCCGGCTCAAACTGCACGCATCACCATCCACACCGCTCGTCCCGGCATCGTGATCGGCAAGAAAGGTGAAGATGTTGAGAAACTGCGTCAGGACCTGACCAAGCAAATGGGTGTGCCTGTGCACATCAATATCGAAGAGATCCGCAAGCCGGAGCTCGACGGTATGCTGGTTGCCCAGAGCGTAGCTCAGCAGCTGGAGCGTCGTGTAATGTTCCGTCGCGCTATGAAGCGCGCAGTACAGAACGCCATGCGCATTGGTGCCAAAGGCATCAAAATCCAAGTGAGCGGTCGTCTCGGCGGTGCTGAAATCGCACGTACTGAATGGTATCGCGAAGGTCGTGTGCCACTGCACACCCTGCGTGCCGATATCGACTATGCCACCTACGAAGCTCACACCACTTACGGTGTGATCGGTGTGAAGGTTTGGATCTTCAAAGGCGAAGTAATTGGTGGTCGCCAAGAAGAGCTGAAGCCACAAGCACCTGCGCCTCGTAAAAAAGCTGCTAAGTAAGGGGTACGCCAAATGTTGCAACCAAAGCGTACGAAGTTCCGCAAGCAAATGACCGGCCACAACCGTGGTCTGGCATTGCGCGGTAGCAAAGTCAGCTTCGGCGAGTTCGCGCTGAAGTCTGTTGCTCGTGGTCGTCTCACCGCTCGTCAGATCGAGTCGGCACGTCGTGCTCTGACCCGTCACGTAAAACGTGGCGGCAAGATCTGGATCCGTGTATTCCCGGACAAGCCTATTTCCAAGAAGCCACTCGAAGTTCGGATGGGTAAAGGTAAGGGTAACGTCGAATACTGGGTTGCCCAGATTCAGCCAGGCAAAGTCCTGTATGAAATCGAGGGTGTTTCTGAAGAGCTGGCGCGTGAGGCTTTCGCCCTGGCTGCTGCAAAGCTGCCGCTCGCCACCTCCTTTGTTAAACGGACGGTGATGTGATGAAAGCGAATGAACTTCGTGAAAAATCCGCACAGCAGCTGAACGAGCAACTGCTCGGCCTGCTGCGCGACCAGTTCAATCTGCGTATGCAGAAGGCAACTGGCCAGTTGGGGCAGTCTCATCTGCTCTCGCAAGTTAAACGTGACATCGCTCGCGTGAAGACTGTGCTCAACCAGCAGGCAGGTAAGTAATCATGGCTGAAGCCGAAAAAACTGTCCGTACGCTGACTGGCCGTGTTGTCAGCGACAAGATGGACAAGACCATCACCGTTCTGATCGAGCGTCGCGTTAAGCACCCTATCTACGGTAAATACGTTAAGCGTTCGACTAAGCTGCACGCGCACGACGAAACCAACCAGTGCCACATCGGCGACAAAGTCACTATTCGTGAAACTCGTCCGATGGCCAAGACCAAGTCTTGGGCTCTGGTTGATGTTCTCGAACGCGCTGTGGAAGTCTAAGGGCTAAGGGTCGGAGAAATTATATGATTCAGACTCAATCCATGCTCGATGTGGCCGATAACAGCGGCGCTCGCCGCGTTATGTGCATCAAGGTGCTGGGTGGCTCCCATCGTCGTTACGCTGGTATCGGTGACATCATCAAAGTTACCGTCAAGGAAGCAATTCCTCGCGGTAAGGTGAAGAAAGGTCAAGTGATGACTGCTGTTGTAGTCCGCACTCGCCATGGCGTCCGTCGTGCTGACGGCTCCATCATCCGCTTTGATGGCAATGCTGCTGTTCTGTTGAACAACAAGCAAGAGCCGATCGGCACCCGTATCTTTGGGCCAGTGACCCGTGAACTTCGTACTGAGAAGTTCATGAAGATCGTCTCGCTCGCCCCAGAAGTGCTGTAAGGAGATCCGACATGCAAAAGATTCGTCGTGACGACGAGATCATCGTGATCGCCGGCAAAGACAAGGGTAAGCGCGGTAAGGTGCTTAAGGTTCTCGCTGACAACCGTCTGGTTGTTGGTGGTCTGAACCTGGTTAAGCGTCATACCAAGCCTAACCCGATGTCGGGCGTACAGGGCGGTATCGTCGAGAAAGAAGCGCCACTGCACGCTTCCAACGTCGCCATTTTCAACGGCGAAACCAACAAGGCTGACCGCGTTGGTTTCAAAGTAGAAGACGGCAAAAAAATTCGTGTCTTCAAGTCGACCCAAAAAGCGGTTGATGCTTGAACACTGCTAGGTAGAAGACCATGGCACGACTACAAGAGATTTACCGGAAGGAAATCGCTCCGAAACTTAAGGATGAACTTAAGCTTTCGAACGTGATGGAAGTTCCGCGCGTTACCAAAATCACCCTGAACATGGGTCTGGGCGAAGCGATCGGCGACAAAAAAGTCATCGAGCACGCTGTTGCTGACCTGGAAAAGATCACCGGCCAGAAAGTCGTTGTGACCTACGCTCGGAAATCCATCGCTGGCTTCAAAGTCCGTGAAGGTTGGCCGATCGGCGTCAAAGTGACCCTGCGCCGTGAGCGTATGTACGAATTCCTGGATCGTCTGCTGTCGATCTCCCTGCCTCGGGTTCGCGACTTCCGCGGCCTGAATGCCAAGTCCTTCGATGGTCGTGGCAACTACAGCATGGGCGTGAAAGAGCAGATCATCTTCCCGGAAATCGACTACGACAAGATCGATGCTCTCCGCGGTCTGGACATTACCCTGACCACCACTGCCAAGAACGATGATGAAGGCCGCGCTCTGCTGCGTGCTTTCAAATTCCCGTTCCGCAACTGATTGGAGTAGGAAAATGGCCAAGAAGAGCATGAAAAACCGTGAGCTGAAGCGTCAGCTCACCGTTGCCAAGTACGCCACCAAGCGTGCAGCGCTGAAAGCTATCATCGTCGATCTGAACGCAAGTCCAGAAGCGCGTTGGGAAGCTACCGTAGCTCTGCAGAAGCAGCCACGTGACGCAAGCGCTTCGCGCATGCGTAACCGCTGCCGCCTGACTGGTCGTCCGCACGGCGTTTACCGCAAGTTCGGCCTCGGCCGTAACAAGCTGCGTGAAGCTGCAATGCGTGGTGACGTACCAGGTCTGGTTAAAGCCAGCTGGTAATAGCTATCAAAGTCGCGGTGTTCGGGGTCGCAAGATCCTGACCACCGGTGGCATTGAACATGAATCAAGCCCCTTTTGGGGCTTGATTCATTTCTGGGGTGTGTCTAGAATGACCGGCTCGCCTGAGCCCGTGTTTTTTGCCCGGAATTTCTCGGCGACAAGCTGTAGCCGCAAGGCTCATTTTTTTTGTATCAGGAGCGTCTAGCCCATGAGTATGCAGGACCCGTTAGCGGACATGCTAACTCGAATCCGTAATGCCCAGATGGCTGAAAAGTCCGTCGTAAGCATGCCGTCTTCCACGCTGAAGGTGGCTGTAGCAAAAGTCCTGAAGGACGAAGGTTACATCGCGGGTTATCAGATCAGCAGCGAAACCAAGCCACTGCTGTCCATCGAGCTGAAATACTTCGAAGGCCGTCCGGTCATCGAGGAAGTGAAGCGCGTTAGCCGTCCAGGCCTGCGTCAGTACAAGTCCGTTGAAGATCTGCCGAAAGTTCGTGGCGGTCTCGGCGTGTCTATCGTCTCCACCAACAAAGGTGTGATGACTGATCGTGCTGCGCGCGCTGCCGGTGTCGGCGGCGAAGTTCTTTGCACTGTGTTCTAAGGGGGGATAAGCATGTCTCGCGTCGCTAAGAACCCCGTTAAGCTGCCAGCTGGTGTTGAAGTTAAATTCGCCGGCCAACAGCTTTCGGTGAAGGGTGCCAAGGGCACTCTCGAACTGAACGTACACTCGTCCGTTGAAATTGTTCAGGAAGCTGGTGAGCTGCGTTTCGCTGCTCGCAATGGCGACCAACAAACTCGCGCAATGGCCGGTACCACTCGTGCGTTGGTAAACAACATGGTCCAAGGCGTAAGCCAAGGCTTCGAGCGCAAGCTCCAGCTGGTCGGTGTTGGTTACAAAGCGCAAGCAAAAGGCACAGTGCTGAACCTGGCCCTTGGCTTCTCGCATCCAGTGGACTACGAGCTGCCGGAAGGCATCACCGCTGAGACTCCTAGCCAGACCGATATCCTGATCAAGGGCATCGACAAGCAGCTGGTAGGTCAAGTGGCCGCTGAGATCCGCGACTTCCGTCCACCAGAGCCTTACAAAGGCAAAGGTGTGCGCTACGCGGACGAAGTCGTCCGTCGTAAAGAAGCCAAGAAGAAGTAGGGCATAGCAAATGACCGACAAAAAAGTTACTCGACTGCGTCGCGCTCGCAAAGCACGCCTGAAAATGCACGAACTCGAAGTCGTGCGTCTCTGCGTGTTCCGCTCTTCGCAGCACATCTACGCCCAGGTCATTTCGGCCGACGGCAACAAAGTCCTGGCAAGCGCCTCGACTTTGGATAAAGAACTGCGTGATGGCGCCACTGGCAACATCGACGCGGCCACTAAGGTTGGCCAGCTGGTCGCTACGCGTGCAAAAGCCGCTGGCGTCTCGCAGGTGGCTTTCGACCGCTCTGGCTTCAAGTACCACGGCCGCGTCAAGGCGCTGGCTGATGCTGCTCGTGAAGCTGGGCTGGAGTTCTAAGTTATGTCAAATAACGACCAAAAGCGCGACGAAGGCTACATCGAGAAGCTGGTTCAAGTTAACCGCGTAGCCAAAACCGTAAAAGGCGGCCGTATCTTCACTTTCACCGCGTTGACCGTGGTTGGTGATGGTAAAGGTCGCGTTGGCTTCGGCCGTGGCAAGTCGCGTGAAGTGCCTGCTGCGATCCAGAAGGCAATGGAAGCTGCTCGCCGCAACATGATCCAAGTTGATCTGAACGGCACCACTCTGCAGTACGCAATGAAGTCCGCTCACGGCGCTTCGAAGGTGTACATGCAGCCTGCTTCTGAAGGTACCGGTATCATCGCTGGCGGCGCTATGCGTGCTGTCCTCGAAGTTGCTGGCGTTCAGAACGTTCTGGCCAAGTGCTACGGCTCGACTAACCCAGTAAACGTGGTTCACGCCACTTTCAAGGGTTTGAAAGCAATGCAGTCCCCTGAATCCATTGCCGCCAAGCGTGGCAAAAGCGTCCAGGAGATCATCTGATCATGGCTACCGTTAAAGTAACGCTGATCAAAAGCATGACCGGCCGTATCCCTAACCACAAACTGTGCGTTAAGGGTCTGGGTCTGCGTCGCATCGGTCACACTGTAGAAGTCCAGGATACTCCCGAGAACCGCGGGATGATCAACAAGGCTTACTACATGCTGCGTGTCGAGGGTTAATCGATGAAACTCAATGATCTGAGTCCAGCGCCGGGTTCCCGTCGCGAAAAGCATCGTCCGGGCCGTGGTATCGGTAGTGGTTTGGGTAAGACTGGTGGCCGTGGTCACAAAGGTCAGACTTCCCGCTCCGGTGGCACCATTGCTCCAGGCTTTGAAGGCGGTCAACAGCCGCTGCATCGTCGCCTGCCGAAGTTCGGTTTCGTATCCCTGAAAGCCATGGATCGCGCAGAAGTGCGTCTGTCCGAGCTGGCTAAAGTGGAAGGCGATATCGTTACCGTGCAGTCCCTGAAAGATGCCAACGTGATTAACCAGAACGTACAGCGTGTGAAAATCATGCTGTCCGGCGAAGTTACTCGCGCTGTGACTATCAAGGGCATCGCAGCCACCAAAGGTGCGCGTGCGGCTATCGAAGCAGCTGGCGGCAAGTTCGAGGAATAAATGGCTAAGCAAGGTGCTCTCTCTGCGCTCGGCAAAGGCGGTATGTCTGAACTCTGGGCACGTCTGCGTTTTCTGTTCCTGGCGATTATCGTCTACCGAATAGGCGCACACATCCCGGTTCCAGGTATCAACCCTGACCGACTCGCAGACCTGTTTCGACAGAATGAGGGGACCATTCTTAGCTTGTTCAACATGTTTTCCGGCGGTGCGCTGGAGCGGATGAGCATCTTTGCACTGGGGATCATGCCGTACATCTCGGCATCGATCATCATGCAACTGATGACCGCCGTCAGCCCGCAGCTGGAGCAGTTGAAGAAGGAAGGTGAAGCTGGCCGTCGCAAGATCAGCCAGTACACCCGCTACGGCACTGTCGTCCTAGCTCTTGTTCAGGCCATCGGCATGTCCGTTGGCCTGGCAGGGCAGGGCGTTGCGTTCACTGGTGACTTTGGCTTCCATTTCGTCGCGGTATCCACTTTTGTGGCTGGTGCGATGTTCATGATGTGGCTGGGTGAGCAGATTACTGAGCGTGGTGTTGGCAACGGTATCTCGATGTTGATTTTCGCAGGTATCGTCGCCGGTCTTCCGAGAGCGATCGGGCAGTCTTTCGAGTCTGCGCGTCAGGGTGATATCAACATTTTTGCCCTGGTTGCCATCGGTTTGCTGGCAGTAGCGATTATCGGTTTTGTGGTGTTCATTGAGCGTGGTCAGCGGCGTATTGCTGTTCACTATGCCAAGCGTCAGCAGGGCCGCAAGGTGTTTGCTGCGCAGACTAGCCACTTGCCGCTGAAAGTGAATATGGCAGGCGTTATTCCTGCTATTTTCGCGAGCAGCATTTTGCTGTTCCCGGCTTCGTTGGGTGCCTGGTTCGGTCAGTCTGAAGGTATGGGCTGGTTGCAGGACATCTCGCAGTCGATCGCTCCTGGTCAGCCGTTGAATATTCTGCTGTTTAGTGCAGGGATTATTTTCTTCTGCTTCTTCTATACGGCGTTGATGTTCAATCCGAAAGACGTAGCGGAAAACCTGAAGAAGTCCGGTGCCTTTATTCCGGGCATCCGTCCAGGTGAGCAGTCTGCGCGCTACATTGATGGCGTTCTGACCCGCTTGACCATGTTCGGTGCTCTATATATGACGGCCGTCTGCCTGTTGCCCCAGTTCCTGGTGGTTGCAGCAAACGTTCCGTTCTACCTTGGCGGGACCTCGTTGCTGATCGTGGTCGTGGTTGTTATGGACTTTATGTCGCAAGTACAATCGCACCTCGTTTCGCACCAGTACGAATCCCTGATGAAGAAAGCCAACCTGAAGGGTTACGGCAGCGGCATGCTGCGCTGACCCATAAGGTTCGAGGAGTTGGTGATGAAAGTTCGTGCATCGGTGAAAAAGCTGTGCCGTAACTGCAAGATTATTCGCCGCGAAGGTGTTGTTCGAGTAATTTGCAGCGCGGAACCGCGTCACAAACAGCGCCAAGGCTGAGTGTGATTGTGCTTCAAGCCCAGCAGCTAGTGCGCTGCTGGGTTGATTATTTGTTATTACAGCGATATTATCTCGCGCCCTATTTCTTGGCTTCCGGGGCGTAGGTAGCTGTCAATTGGAGTCCCACTGAATGGCCCGTATTGCAGGCGTTAACATTCCAGATAACAAGCATACTGTTATCTCGCTGACCTACATCTATGGTGTTGGTCGCACGACTGCGCAGAAAATCTGTGCAGAGACTGGGGTCAACCCAGCCGCAAAGATCAAGGATCTGAGCGACGAGCAAATTGAACAGCTGCGTGGCGAAGTGGCGAAGTTCACCACTGAAGGTGACCTGCGTCGCGAAATCAACATGAAAATCAAACGCTTGATGGATCTGGGCTGCTACCGCGGTCTGCGCCATCGTCGTGGTCTGCCAGTACGCGGTCAGCGTACCAAGACCAACGCGCGTACTCGCAAAGGTCCGCGTAAGCCGATCCGCAAGTAATCGCACCAGCGAATCGACAGGAATTTAGTCATGGCAAAACCTGCTGCTCGTCCTCGTAAAAAGATTAAAAAGACAGTGGTTGATGGCATCGCCCACATCCACGCGTCTTTCAACAACACCATCGTGACCATCACCGACCGTCAAGGTAACGCTCTTTCCTGGGCAACCTCCGGTGGTTCGGGTTTCCGCGGTTCCCGCAAGTCCACCCCGTTCGCTGCTCAAGTAGCTGCTGAGCGTGCTGGTCAAGCTGCGCTGGAATATGGCCTGAAAAACCTCGACGTTAACGTCAAGGGCCCAGGTCCAGGTCGTGAATCCGCAGTCCGCGCTTTGAACGGCTGTGGCTACAAGATCGCCAGCATCACCGACGTGACGCCAATCCCGCATAACGGGTGCCGTCCGCCGAAGAAGCGCCGCGTGTAATCCAGGAGATTGTAAAGAATGGCTCGTTACATTGGTCCAAAATGCAAACTGGCTCGTCGCGAAGGCACCGATCTCTTCCTGAAGAGCGGCGTGCGCGCTATCGAATCCAAGTGCAACATCGAAGCAGCACCTGGTATCCACGGCCAGCGCCGCGGTCGCCAGTCCGACTACGGCACCCAACTGCGTGAAAAGCAGAAGGTCCGTCGTATCTACGGCGTTCTCGAGCGTCAATTCAGCGGCTACTACAAAGAAGCTGCTGGCAAGAAAGGTGCAACCGGTGAAAACCTGCTGCAACTGCTCGAATGCCGTCTGGACAACGTTGTATACCGTATGGGCTTCGGTTCGACTCGTGCCGAATCCCGTCAGCTGGTATCGCACAAGTCGATCAGCGTAAACGGTCAGACCGTTAACGTTCCGTCCTACCAGGTTCGTGCTGGTGACGTGGTTGCTGTTCGCGAGAAAGCAAAAAACCAACTTCGCATTGTCCAAGCTCTCGATCTGTGTGCCCAACGTGGCCGCGTAGAATGGGTAGAAGTAGACACTGAGAAGAAGTCGGGCGTTTTCAAGAACGTTCCAGCTCGCAGTGATCTGTCCGCCGACATCAACGAAAGCCTGATTGTCGAGCTCTACTCCAAGTAAGGGCTAGAAAATAGGTGCATCCATGCAGATTTCGGTAAATGAGTTCCTGACACCCCGCCATATTGATGTGCAGGTTGTCAGTCCAACCCGCGCCAAGATCACCCTCGAGCCTCTCGAGCGTGGTTTTGGCCACACCCTGGGCAACGCGCTGCGCCGCATCCTGTTGTCCTCAATGCCCGGCTGTGCAGTAGTCGAGGCCGAGATTGACGGTGTGCTCCACGAGTACAGCGCCATCGAAGGTGTACAGGAAGACGTAATTGAAATCCTGTTGAACCTTAAAGGTCTGGCTATCAAGCTGCACGGCCGTGACGAAGTTACGCTGACCTTGTCGAAGAAGGGTTCGGGGGTGGTTACCGCTGCCGATATTCAGCTGGATCATGATGTCGAGATCGTTAACCCCGATCACGTAATCGCTAACCTGGCGTCTAACGGCGCCCTGAACATGAAGCTCGTAGTAGCTCGTGGTCGTGGTTATGAACCGGCAGACTCGCGTCAGAGCGATGAAGACGAAAGCCGCAGCATCGGTCGCTTGCAGCTTGACTCTTCGTTCAGCCCGGTTCGCCGCATCGCATACGTGGTGGAAAACGCCCGTGTCGAGCAGCGTACCAACCTGGACAAGCTGGTTATTGATCTGGAAACCAACGGTACTCTGGATCCTGAAGAGGCTATCCGCCGTGCTGCAACCATCCTGCAACAGCAGTTGGCTGCGTTCGTCGACCTCAAAGGTGACAGTGAGCCAGTGGTAATCGAGCAGGAAGACGAGATCGATCCGATCCTGCTTCGCCCGGTTGACGATCTGGAACTGACTGTACGTTCGGCTAACTGCCTTAAGGCGGAAAACATTTACTACATCGGCGACCTGATTCAGCGTACCGAAGTAGAACTGTTGAAGACTCCGAACCTTGGCAAGAAATCCTTGACCGAAATCAAGGACGTTCTGGCCTCCCGCGGTCTGTCCCTCGGCATGCGCCTCGACAACTGGCCGCCTGCAAGTCTTAAGAAGGACGACAAGGCGACTGCCTGATCGTCGTAATCACCGAACGTTGTGTTTGGTAAGGAATGAACCATGCGTCATCGTAAAAGTGGTCGTCACCTGAGCCGCACCAGCTCGCACCGCAAGGCCATGTTCCAAAACATGGCGGTGTCGCTGTTCGAGCACGAGCTGATCAAAACTACACTGCCGAAAGCTAAAGAACTGCGCCGCGTTGCTGAGCCGCTGATCACTTTGGCCAAGACAGACAGCCTGGCTAACCGCCGTCTGGCTTTCGACCGTACTCGTTCGAAAGCTATCGTTGGCAAGCTCTTCAACGACCTGGGCAAGCGTTACGCTACCCGTGAGGGTGGCTACCTGCGCATCCTCAAGTGCGGTTTCCGCGCTGGCGACAACGCGCCTATGGCGTACGTCGAGTTGGTTGATCGTGCTGTCGGCGGTGAAGCTGTATCCGCTGAGTAAGACGTCAAAAACAAAGGACCGGGCCTAGTGCCCGGTTTTTTGTGTTTGCTGTATTAGAAAAAATCTATCGATAGTAATCATTTAATGAATTTGATGCTGTCATCTTGATGGTCGATACTCCTCGTCAGCCGATTAGCCGGCAGTTCCAAGACTGACAGAGGAAGATTGAGCATGAGCCAAAACAAAACGCTTACCACCGCAAGTGGCGCTCCAGTCGCCGATAACCAGAATTCCCGTTCTGCTGGCCCTCGTGGCCCGCTGCTGCTCGATGATTTTCATCTGATCGAGAAGCTGGCCCACTTCAACCGTGAAAACATTCCTGAGCGTCGTGTGCACGCCAAGGGCTCGGGTGCTTACGGTACTTTTACCGTGACCCGGGACATCACCGAATACACCAGCGCCAAGCTTTTCGAGTCCGTGGGTAAGCAAACCCCTACCTTCCTGCGTTTCTCCACCGTAGGTGGCGAGCGTGGTTCGGCTGATACCGAGCGCGACCCGCGTGGCTTTGCCCTGAAGTTCTATACCGAAGAAGGTAACTGGGACATCGTCGGCAACAACACGCCTGTGTTCTTCATTCGCGATCCACTGAAGTTTCCCGACTTTATCCACACCCAGAAACGTCTGCCGCAGAGCAACCTGAAGAGCGGCCAGGCAATGTGGGATTTCTGGTCGCACTCGCCCGAGGCGCTGCACCAGGTCACCATCCTGTTCTCGGATCGCGGGATTCCAGACGGCTATCGTCATATGCACGGCTTCGGTAGCCACACCTACAGCCTGATCAACACCAAGGGCGAGCGGCACTGGGTGAAATGGCACTACAAGACCAAGCAGGGCATCAAGAACCTGGCGCCGGCCGAGGCTGCCCGCCTGGCGGGTACCGATCCGGATTACGCTCAGCGTGACCTGTTCAACGCGATCGAACGCGGCGACTTCCCGAAATGGAGCGTGTGCATTCAGATCATGACCGAAGCCGAGGCGGCCGCTCACTACGAGAACCCGTTCGACGTCACCAAGACCTGGTCGCAGAAAGAGTTTCCTCTGATCGAAGTCGGTGAGCTGGAGTTGAACCGCAACCCGCTGAACTACTTCGCGGAAGTCGAGCAGGCTGCCTTTGGTCCTAGCAACATGGTTCCAGGCGTTGGCCTGTCGCCGGACCGCATGCTGCAAGGCCGCGTATTCGCTTACGCTGACGCTCATCGCTATCGCGTCGGTACCAACCATCAGCAACTGCCGGTCAACGCCCCACGCAGCCCGGTGCACAGCTACCAGCGTGATGGCTCCATGGCCTTTGGCAGCAATGGTGGTGCGGCACCGAACTACGAGCCGAACAGCTACGCCGATGCGCCTAAGCAGGCTCCTCGCTACGCGGAGCCCGCCCTGGCCCTCAGCGGTGCGGCGGATCGTTACGATCACCGTGAGGACACCGACTACTACAGCCATGCAGGCGCCCTGTTCCGCCTGATGAACGATCAGCAGCAAGCTCTGTTGATCAGCAACATCGCCGGCGCAATGGCGGGTGTCAGCTCGGATGTGGTTCAGCGTCAGCTGCAGCATTTCTTCAAGGCCGACCCGGCTTATGGAGAGGGCATCGCAAAGGCGTTGGGCGTACAGCTTAACTAAGTCTAAACGAGAAGCAGAACCGCCCTCATTTGGGCGGTTTTTGCGTTTTTTCGGCTACTTTTCTCTGAAAATCTTCACTTTGTTAGCGTTTTTACAGTGACCTGCAAGTCAGCTTGGTTCAAAATACAGACTTTCAAGCAGGGAGATGTAGGGCGATGCAAGGTCACCCGGACGTAATCGATTACCTCAACACGTTGCTGACGGGCGAACTGGCGGCGCGTGACCAATATTTCATCCACTCGCGTATGTATGAAGACTGGGGCTTCAGCAAGCTCTACGAGCGCATCAATCACGAGATGGAAGAAGAGACTCAACACGCTGACGCATTGATGCGTCGCATCCTGATGCTCGAGGGCACGCCACGCATGCGCCCTGACGATCTGGATATCGGCACCACCGTGCCGGACATGTTCGCCGCCGACCTGCGCCTGGAGTACAAGGTCCGCGCCGCGCTGTGCAAGGGCATCGAACTGTGCGAGAAGCACAAGGACTATGTCAGCCGCGACATCTTGCGTGTGCAGTTGGCCGATACCGAAGAAGACCATACCTACTGGCTGGAAAAGCAGTTGGGCCTGATCAAGTCGATCGGTCTGGAAAACTACCTGCAGTCGCAGTTCTGATGCGTTAGTCATTCCCGGCAGCCAACTGTAGGGTTCTGACAGACACAAAAAAGCCCCTGCCATTTCACAATGGCAGGGGCTTTTTCATTGGGCTCAGGCCCGGTCGCGGGTCAGCAGTGGCTTGAGGTAGTAACCGGTGTGGGATTGCGGCATTTCCGCCAATTGCTCCGGTGTACCCACGGCAATGATCTGTCCGCCCTTGGAGCCGCCTTCCGGCCCCAGGTCCACCAGCCAGTCGGCGGTCTTGATCACGTCCAGATTGTGCTCGATCACCACCACGGTGTTGCCGTGGTCACGCAGGCGATGCAGAACGTCCAGCAACTGCTGGATATCGGCGAAGTGCAGACCGGTGGTCGGTTCGTCGAGGATGTAGAGGGTCTTGCCGGTGTCGCGCTTGGACAGCTCGCGAGACAGCTTGACCCGCTGCGCTTCACCGCCGGACAAGGTCGTCGCCGACTGCCCCAGCTTGATATAGGACAGCCCCACGTCCATCAGCGTCTGCAGCTTGCGCGCCAGCGCCGGCACCGGGTCGAAGAACTCCCGCGCTTCCTCGATGGTCATTTCCAGGACCTCGTGGATGCTCTTGCCCTTGTATTTGATCTCAAGGGTTTCGCGGTTGTAGCGCTTGCTCTTGCACACATCGCACGGCACGTAGATGTCCGGCAGGAAGTGCATTTCCACCTTGATCAGGCCGTCGCCCTGGCAGGCTTCGCAGCGCCCACCCTTGACGTTGAAGGAGAAGCGGCCCGGGCCGTAGCCGCGCGAGCGCGATTCGGGAACCCCGGCAAACAGTTCGCGGATCGGCGTGAACAGCCCGGTGTAGGTCGCGGGGTTGGAGCGCGGTGTGCGGCCGATCGGGCTCTGATCGATATCCACCACCTTGTCCAGGTGCTGCAGGCCGTTGATGCTGTCGTGCGTGGCGGCTTCCAGCGTGGTCGCGCCGTTCAGGGCCGTGGCGCTGAGGGGGAACAGGGTGTTGTTGATCAGGGTCGACTTGCCCGAGCCGGAGACACCGGTCACGCAGGTCAGCAGGCCGATCGGAATCTCCAGGTCGACGTTGCGCAAGTTGTTGCCGCGGGCCCCTTTGAGGGACAGCGAAAGCTTCTTGTTGCGCGGCGTACGCTTGGCCGGCACGGCGATCTTCACCCGCCCGGAGAGGTACTTGCCGGTCAGCGAGTCGGGATGGGACATCACCTCGTCGGGTGTACCTTCGGCGACGATCTGCCCGCCATGCACACCGGCGCCAGGACCGATGTCCACCACATAGTCGGCCAGGCGAATGGCGTCCTCGTCGTGTTCAACCACGATCACTGTGTTGCCGATATCCCGCAGGTGTTTCAGGGTGCCCAGCAGGCGGTCGTTGTCGCGCTGGTGCAGGCCGATAGAGGGTTCGTCGAGGATATACATCACCCCCACCAGGCCGGCGCCGATCTGGCTGGCCAGGCGAATCCGCTGGGCCTCGCCGCCGGACAGGGTGTCGGCGCTGCGATCCAGGGTCAGGTAATCCAGGCCGACGTTGACCAGGAACTGCAGGCGCTCGCGGATCTCCTTGAGGATCTTGTCGGCGATCTCGCCACGCCGTCCGGTCAGCGACAAGGTACCGAAGTAATCGGTGGCATCGCCGATCGGCAGGCTGGTGACGGCCGGCAGGGTCTTCTCGCCGACCCACACATGGCGCGCTTCGCGACGCAGGCGGGTGCCGCGGCAGTCCGGGCACGGCTGGGTGCTGAGGAACTTGGCCAGTTCCTCGCGCACGGTGGCTGACTCGGTCTCGCGGTAGCGACGTTCCAGGTTTGGCACTATGCCTTCGAACGGGTGCGAGCGCTTGACGATATCGCCACGATCGTTGAGGTACTTGAAGTCGACGTTCTGTGTGCCGCTGCCGTTGAGGATGACCTTCTGCTGGTCGGCCGGCAGCTGGTTGAACGGCACTTCCAGGCTGAAGCCGTAATGGGATGCCAGCGAGCCGAGCATCTGGAAGTAATAGACGTTGCGCCTGTCCCAGCCGCGAATCGCCCCTTCGGCCAGGGTCAGCTCGCCATTGACCAGGCGCTTGATGTCGAAGAACTGCTTGACCCCCAGGCCGTCGCAGGTCGGGCAGGCACCGGCCGGGTTGTTGAAGGAGAACAGCTTGGGTTCCAGTTCGCTGATGGCGTGGCCACAGATCGGGCAGGCGAAGCGCGCGGAGAAGATGATTTCTTCGCCGGGTTCGTCGTCCATCGGCGCCACCAGGGCAATACCGTCGGCCAGCTTCAGCGCGGTCTCGAACGACTCGGCCAGACGCTGCTGCAGGTCGGCGCGGACCTTGAAGCGGTCGACCACCACATCGATCGAGTGCTTCTTCTGTTTATCCAGCTTCGGCAACTCATCCAGCTCGTAGAGCTTGCCGTTGACCCGGGCGCGGACGAAGCCCTGGGCGCGCAGTTCCTCGAAGACTGACAGGTGCTCACCCTTGCGCTCGCGAATCACCGGCGCCAGCAGCATCAGCTTGCTGCCTTCCGGCTGGGCCAGCACCAGGTCGACCATCTGGCTGACGGTCTGGGCTTCCAGCGGGATGTCGTGATCCGGGCAGCGTGGCGTACCCACGCGTGCATACAGCAGGCGCAGGTAGTCGTAGATCTCGGTGATGGTGCCCACGGTGGAGCGCGGGTTGTGCGAGGTGGATTTCTGCTCGATGGAAATCGCCGGCGACAAACCTTCGATGGTGTCGACGTCGGGTTTTTCCATCATCGACAGGAATTGCCGGGCATAGGCCGACAGCGACTCGACATAACGGCGCTGGCCTTCGGCGTACAGCGTGTCGAACGCCAGAGACGATTTGCCGGATCCGGACAAGCCGGTGATGACGATCAGTTTGTCCCGTGGCAGGGTCAGGTCGATGTTCTTCAGGTTGTGGGTTCGGGCCCCACGAATCAGGATCTTGTCCAAAGTGGCCTCGCTCGGCGGGCGTCGAAAACATAGGAGTATAAGGGCAAATACTGGATGGATGCACACTATCAAATGAGGTCTGTGCAGTCGTAGATGAAACCTGCGCGGCAAAGCGTCGCCATATACCCCGTCAATCGATCGGACTGGTAGAATCGCCGCCGGTTCACACGAGGTTTTTCCATGCATGATCCCCACAGCGAGCGCATGAGTGGCGCCGAGACCCGCGCGGCAAGCGGTCTGGCCCTGGTGTTCGCCTTCCGTATGCTTGGCATGTTCATGGTGTTGCCGGTCCTGGCGACCTATGGGATGGATCTGGCAGGAGCGACCCCGGCCCTGATCGGGTTGGCGATCGGCGCTTACGGCCTGACCCAGGCGATTTTCCAGATCCCGTTCGGGATCATTTCCGACCGTATCGGTCGTCGTCCGGTGATTTACCTGGGGTTGATCGTCTTTGCCCTGGGCAGTGTGCTGGCGGCCAACGCCGATTCGATCTGGGGCGTGATCGCCGGGCGCATCCTGCAGGGCGCCGGGGCGATTTCCGCGGCGGTCATGGCGCTGTTGTCGGACCTGACCCGCGAGCAGCACCGCACCAAGGCCATGGCCATGATCGGCATGACCATCGGCCTGTCCTTTGCCGTGGCCATGGTGGCCGGCCCGCTGCTGACCCGCGCTTTCGGTTTGTCCGGGCTGTTCTTCGCCACCGGCGGCATGGCGCTGCTGGGTATTTTCATCGTCGTCTTCATGGTGCCGCACTCGACCGGCCCGTTGCAGCACCGTGAGTCCGGGGTCGCGCGCCAGGCCCTGTTGCCGACGCTCAAGCATCCGGACCTGCTGCGCCTGGATCTTGGTATCTTCGTGTTGCACGCGATGCTGATGTCGAGCTTCGTCGCCTTGCCGTTGGCCCTGGTGGAAAAAGCCGGCCTGCCCAAGGAACAGCACTGGTGGGTCTACCTCACCGCGCTGTTGATCTCCTTCTTCGCCATGATCCCGTTCATCATCTACGGCGAGAAGAAACGCAAAATGAAACGAGTTCTGTTGGGCGCGGTCAGTACGCTGCTGCTCACCGAGCTATTCTTCTGGGAGTTCGGCGACAGCCTGCAGGCGCTGGTGATCGGCACGGTGGTGTTCTTCACCGCGTTCAACCTGCTGGAAGCTTCGCTGCCGTCGCTGATCAGCAAGGTTTCACCGGCCGGCGGCAAGGGCACGGCCATGGGGGTCTATTCCACCAGCCAGTTCCTCGGTTCGGCGCTGGGTGGCATTCTCGGCGGCTGGTTGTTCCAGCATGGCGGTTTGTCGGTTGTGTTCCTGGGGTGTGCAGGACTTGCTGCCCTGTGGTTGGCCTTTGCTGTTACCATGCGCGAACCACCTTACGTGACGAGCCTGCGCTTGCCGTTATCGCCCGAAGCGATCCGCGAAGCCGGTCTGGTCGAGCGCCTGAAGGCCGTTGTTGGGGTAACAGATGCAGTGATGGTGGCCGAAGAAGCCGCCATTTACATCAAATTGGACACCGAATTATTGGATCGCGCGACCCTCGAGCAGCTGGTCAACCCAGCCCGATCGGCGTGCGAAGCCTAGGAGAACGTTATGGCCCGTGGGGTTAACAAAGTCATATTGGTCGGCACTTGCGGCCAGGATCCTGAAGTTCGCTACCTGCCTAACGGTAACGCCGTGACCAACCTGAGTCTGGCCACCAGCGAACAATGGACCGACAAGCAGACCGGTCAGAAGGTCGAGAAGACCGAGTGGCACCGTGTGTCGATGTTCGGCAAGGTCGCGGAAATCGCCGGCGAGTACCTGCGCAAAGGTTCGCAGGTCTACATCGAAGGCAAGCTGCAGACCCGCGAGTGGGAAAAAGACGGCATCAAGCGTTACACCACTGAAATCATCGTCGACATGCAGGGCACCATGCAGCTGCTGGGCGGCCGTCCACAGGGCGACCAGGGCCAGGGCATGGGCAACTCCGCGCCACGTCCGCAGCAGTCGCGTCCGCAGCCTTCGCAGGCGCCACAACGCGAATCGCGTCCAGCGCCTCAGCAGTCCTCGCCACAGCCGGCGCAGAACTTCGACGACAGCTTCGATGACGATATTCCGTTCTAAGAGAGCCCTCTCGGCAACGGCATGAAGAAAGCCCGTAGCGCGCAAACGCTACGGGCTTTTTGCTTTCCATCTATCGCGAGTTCGGTGCCGGGGACGAGGTCCCCGCAAGGAACGGCCCGACAGAATCAGCGGCTGCCCGCCAGAAACTCATCGGTGGGCACCACGCTGGCGTAGGCGAACCCCAGGGACGACATGAACGCGGCATGCACCTGGGCCGCCGGCACTACCACACCATTGAATTCGAGGTCGCGGGTGGCGCAGGCGTCATGGATCACCGTGACGTCGTAACCCAGGTCGGCGGCGGCGCGGGTGACGCCGTCGATGCACATGTGGCTCATGCTGCCGACCACCACCAGTTGTTCGATGCCGTGTTGGTCGAGAATGGCTTCGAGCTCGGTTTCGCGGAATGAGTTGACGAAGTGCTTGAGCACCACCGGTTCGTCGGCGCGGTTGGTGACTTTGGCGTGCAGTTGCGCGCCGCTGGAGCCGGGGGTGAAGAACGGCGCGCTGTCGGAGGTGAATTCGTGGCGGATATGCACCACCTGCTGGCCGCTGTCACGGAAGGCCTGGATCAGCCGCGCGGCGTTGTCAGCGGCGGCTTCGACCCCGACCAGGGGCCACTTGCCGTTGGGGAAGTAGTCGTTCTGGATATCGACTACGATGAGCGCTTGCTTGGCCATGGGTGTTTCCTCTGAAGTAGTGGTTGGCTGTGGAGTCCAGTATTGGCTCCGGTAGGCCGGTCGAGGATTGGCCGCACCGACAATAGAAGGGGGAAAACTGACAATGGGTATGGAAAGCGCAGTCGCCGAACTGGGCGTGCTGATCTATCCCGGCGCACAGATGGCGGCGGTGCATGGCTTGACCGACCTGTTCGGGGTCGCCAACCGTATTGCTGCCGAACAATGCAGCGCGCAATTGCCACTGTTGCGCATCAGCCACTGGCAGGCACAGGCCGACCAGGCGCCCGTGCGGGTGTACGACAGCCATCCTGGGGCTGACGGTCCGTTGCTGGCGGTGCTGATTCCACCTTCGGTAGCCGGTTTCTCCCAGGCGCAGGCACCGCTGGCGCTGACCCAATGGCTGCGCCAGCAACATGCCAAGGGCGCGACCCTGGGCGGGGTCTGTGTCGGCTCGATCCTGCTGGCCGAAAGTGGCCTGCTCGACGGCCGCAGCGCCACCACTCACTGGACCTCGGCGAAGCAGTTCGCCGAGCGCTACCCGAACATCCGCCTGAACGCCGACAAGCCGATCGTCGACGATGGCGACCTGATCACCACCGCCGGCCTGATGGCCTGGTCCGAACTGGGGCTGCGCATGGTCGACCGCCTGCTGGGCCCGAGCATCGCCAGCGGCACCGCGCGTTTCCTGGTGATCGAACACAGCGACAGCGCCAGCCAGTGCGGCAGTAATTTCGCGCCGATCTTCGGCCACGGCGACGCGGCGATCCTCAAGGTGCAGCACTGGCTGCAGGCCAATGGCGCGGTGGACGTTTCCCTCGCCGTCATGGCGCAGCAGGCCGGGCTGGAGGAGCGCACCTTCCTGCGGCGCTTCCGGGCCGCCACCGGGCTCAAGCCCACCGAGTATTGCCAGCACTTGCGGGTGGGCAAGGCACGGGAAATGCTCGAGTTCACCAACGGCACCATCGACCATATCGCCTGGACGGTCGGTTACCAGGACCCGGGGGCGTTCCGCGCCACCTTCAAGAAGATCACCGGGCTTGCGCCCAGTGAATATCGCACGCGTTTCGGCGTGACTCCGCCGACACCGCTGGCGCGAGCAGAGCAGGGCTGACCCCGCGGGTCGTGCAAAGATAAAACAGGCAGCTGTGCCACAGGCGGCTTATCCATGGGACATTGGCCCTTCCATGACCTTGGTGTGCCCATGCCCTGAGCGATCCGGTGTCGCAGCAGGCCTGCACCTCGATCCTGGTGGACTGGATGTGGGGGAGTGCTTGAGCATCATTCAGTCGCGACAGTTGGGGGCGTTGGTTGAATGGCAGCGAAAGCCCGCTTCTGGAGAGGAACGTGCGCGTTTGTCGCGATAGCCTCAGTTGCCTTTGCGCGGCTTCTTCTCCACGCGCAATGCCTTGGCCTTGGCTTCCACCGCCAGGTACATCAGCAACGCGATCAGCAGCGGCAGGATGAAGTAGATCGCTCGGTAGGCGATCAACCCGGCCAGCAGGCTGCCACGGGATACCTCATGTTGCAGCAGAGCGATAAACACCGCCTCCAGCACCCCGAGCCCCGCCGGAATGTGGGTGATGACCCCGGCGATGCTGCTGATCAGCAGTACCCCGAGCACCAGTGGGTAATCGAGTTTGCTGGGCAGCAGGGTAAAGATCACCGCCGCCATCAGCGACCAGTTAAGTGCGCCCAGCGCCAGTTGCAGCAGGGCCATGCGCAGCGAGGGCAAATTGATCTCGACGCTGCGTATCGACCACTCGCGCCGGCGGGAAAACCGACAGGCCGCCAGGTAACCCACGCCCAGCACCAACAGCAGGACGCCCACCCCCTGCAAGGCATCGCTGCTGAGCTTCCAGCCAGGCGGCATCCGCACCAGGCCGCTGGCAAACACCGTGCCGGCCAGTGCCATGTAGCCGAGCCAGTTGGTAGCCAGGCTCAGGCCGAGGACCTTGGCGATATTGCCAGTGCTCACCCCGAGCCGGGAGTACAGCCGATAGCGCATGGCGATCCCGCCAACCCAGGCGCTGAGGTTGAGGTTGAAGGCGTAGCTGATGAACCCCACCGGCAGGATCTGCCGCCAGCCAAGGTTCTGCCGGATGTAGGTGCGACCGATCAGGTCGAAGCAGGCGTAGACCAGGAAGCTGGCCAGGGTCAGGGCCGCGGCGATGACCAGGGTGCGCACCTTGAAGTCGGCCAGGGTGCCGAGCACCTCGCTCCAGTCGATGCGCCGGGCCAGCAGGGTGAACAGCAGGATCAGCAGCAGGAAGAAGGCGACGGTCAGCGGTTTCTTCAGGCGTTGCCAGCGCGACCGGGAGTGCGGCACGGCGCGCGTCGAGCCAGGGGCGTCAGTGCGGCTCATGACGCGAATCCTGCCCGGTGTCGGTCTGGCCGAAGGGTTTCAATTGCGGCTTGCGCGCGGGCAGCCAACCGGCCCAGGCCGGGAAGTGGCGCAGTGCGTGGAACACCAGAAAGCCTACGGTCAGTCGCCACAAGCGGCCGCGGCTGGCGCCCATGGCCGGCATGACCCGGCAGTGGTCGCGGCTGAGCCGGTCGAGGCGCTCGAACAGGTCGCGATTGAACGCCCGGTCGCGGATCAGCACATTGGCTTCCAGATTCAGCGACAGGCTCAGCGGGTCGAGATTGCTCGAGCCCACGGTGCTCCAGTCGTCGTCCACCAGCGCCACCTTGCCGTGCAGCGGCCGCTCGCAATATTCGTAGATGGTCACGCCATCCTTGATCAGGTAGTCGTAGAGCATGCGTGCCGCCAGCCTGGCCACCAGCATGTCCGGCTCGCCCTGCAGGATCAGCCGCACCTCGACGCCACGGCGCGCGGCGTTGCGGATCTCGCGCAGCAGCCGGTAGCCGGGGAAGAAGTAGGCATTGGCGATCACCACTCGTTGCCGGGCCCCGCGCAGCACCAGGCGGTAGACCTCTTCGATATCGCTGCGGTGCTGGCGGTTGTCGCGATAGACCAGGCGTACCTGGCCGTCATGGTCGGTCAGGGCCAGCTCCGCGCGGCGCTGCCGACGACGTTGCCACCAGTAGCGGGCGCGAGCCGGGCGGTCGCCTTGCAGCAGGGCGAAATGGTGGATATCCACCACCGCCGGCCCCTGGATCTCTACCGAGTAATCCTGTTTGGCCTGGGGGCCGAAATCGGCCAGGTGATCGGCAGAGAAGTTGATCCCGCCGACAAAGGCGATGGCGCCGTCGACCACCACTATCTTGCGATGCAGGCGGCGGAACCAGTTGGTGCGCACCCCGAAGATCGGCTGCACCGGGTCGAATATCTGCAAGCGCACCCCGGCGTTGCTCATGGCGGCAAGGAACTCGGTGCTCAAGACTCCGCAACCGAAGCCGTCGAGGCTGACGGTGACTCGCACGCCGCGTTGTGCGGCTTCGATCAGGATGCGGTGCAGCTCATGGCCGACCTTGTCCTCGAAGAGGATGAAGGTCTCCAGCAGGATCTCGTTCTGCGCCTGGCGCAGGACTTCGAACACCCGGGGGAAGTACGCCTCGCCATTTTCCAGCAGCACCACCCGGTTGTTGCTGTGCCAGCCGTATTCGAGGTCCATCCGTGGCGGTTCGTGGGCCAGCCCCGCATCGGGCAGGCTGTCCACCGTGGTTTTTTCCAGGGGCATGTCGTTCATAGCTCGACCTCGACCGACAGCGGTGCGTGATCGGAGAGATGGGACCAGGGATGGGAGGCCAGTACCTGGGGGCGGTGGATTTTCAGGTGACGCACGTAGATCCGGTCCAGCCGCAGCAGGGGCAGGCGCGCGGGGAAGCTGCGCGCCGGTTTGCCATGCAGGCTGACAAAGGCCTCCCGCAAGCCGCTGGGTACAAGCCGCGCATCGGCACGTAGCCGCCAGTCGTTGAAGTCGCCGGCGACGATCAAGGGCGCGTCGGCGGGCAGCTCGGCGATCAGTTGCAGCAACAGATCCAGCTGTTGCTGGCGATGGCTTTCGCGCAACCCCAGATGCACGCAGATGGCATGCACTTCCAGAGCATCGCCGGGCAGGCGCAGCACGCAATGCAGCAGGCCGCGGCTTTCGTGCCCGGACAGGGAGATGTCGAGGTTGTCGTAGCGAATGATCTGGAATTTCGACAGCAGCGCATTGCCGTGGTCGCCCGCCGGGTACACCGCATTGCGCCCATAGGCGAACTGCGGCCAGATGCTGTCGGCGAGAAACTCGTATTGCGGCATGCTCGGCCAGTTGTTATAGCGCTGCGGATGCTGGTCGTGAGCGCCGTGCACCTCCTGCAGGAACACCACGTCAGCGGCCACGCTGCGCACCGCCTCGCGCAGCTCGGGCAGGATGAAGCGTCGGTTCAGGGCGGTGAACCCCTTGTGGGTATTGATCGTCAGCACGGTGAAGCGGCGCGCGGCGACAAGCTCCAGCGCGGACGGCGGGCTGTTGGCCGACTCGTCATGGCTCATGGCAGCACCCCTGGCGCGGCGGGCTCGCCGGGCGCCGTCGCCAGCGTCTTGTCGAGCCCGAAGCGCTGCAGCAACCGACGGGCGTCGAAGGGCGCGCGGACCTTGAGGTCATTGTCGAAATAGCAGAACACCTCCCGGCTCTTGCGGGGCCTGGGGGTGTGCCGGGCGTCGATCAGCCGGGCATCGGCGGGTTGTTTGCCGCTGTGCCAGGTCTCGATCCGGTCGCCCCAGCGCTTCAGGGCCTGGGGCGTATAGCCACTGGCGTACAGCGCCTTGTCGCCGTGCAGCCGCAGGTAGACGAAATCGCCGGTCAGGTCCTCGCAATAGGGCCACTTGCCGGCGGTGTCGGCCACCACCAGCGCCACGCCGTGCTGGCGTAGCAGGTGGGTGAATTCGGGCACGGCAAAGCTCTCATGGCGGATTTCCACGGCATGGCGCATGGCTCTTTTGCCGTAGGCCTTGGTGCTGGCCTGGCCGTTCAGGTGGGGTTCGTGCTGGCGGGCGAGGGCGGCGGCCTGTTCGGTATCGGCGGGCAATTGCTGGAGAAAGGCGCCGAACAGCTCGGCGTCGAACTCAAAGCTCGGCGGAAACTGCCAGAGGATCGGGCCGAGCTTGTTCTTGAGCTCCAGCACGCCCGAGGCGAAGAAGTTGGCGATCGGCTTGTGCACATCCCGCAGCCGCAGGATATGAGTGATGTAGCGCGGCGCCTTGACGCTGAACACGAAGTCCTTGGGGGTATCGGCATACCAGTCGGCATACCGCTCGGGGGGCTGCAGCGCGTAGAACGAACCGTTGATTTCGATGCTGTTGACTGCGCGGGAAGCGAATTGCAGCTCGCGCTTCTGCATCAGCCCCTCGGGGTAGAAGTCACCACGCCAGGGCTTGTAGCGCCAGCCGGAAATACCGATATGAATCGCCGCCATGTTCGCTCCTGTCTGATGCTCTCCGAACCGCCTCTATCTTTTGATGACTGCCCGGCTGACGGGAAAGTTTCGGTCTTCCTACGGACGGCACTTTTCATCCTGTAGGAGCGAGCTTGCTCGCGAGAGGCCGCGCAGCGGCTGCCAAACCAGCCTCCGCGTTGGCTCAGGCCAACCGCTATCCACCATCCCCCAGGCAAGCGCGGCCCTCTACGACCGGGCATAAAAAAACGCAGCCGGTCAGGGCTGCGCTTTTCTGGTTGGGCGCTGCCGGCGGGCTCAGTGCCCGACCACCACCCGGTTCGAACCCTCGGCCGGCTCGGTGTACACCGGGCCGAGGCGATCCAGGCGACCGCTCCAGGCGGTCAGGGCCAGGGCGCCCAGTACCACCAGGCCACCGATCCAGGCGGTGTGGATCAGCCCCAGGTGGGCGACGATCAGGCCGCCACCCCAGGCGCCGCCAGCGATGCCGAGGTTGAAGGCGGCGATGTTCAGGCCCGAGGCCACGTCCACCGCTTGCGGAGTGTGGTGTTCGGCCTGGCGTACCACGTAGACCTGCAGGCCCGGCACGTTGCCGAAGGCCACGGCGCCCCACACCAGTACGGTGGCCAGCGCCAGCCAAGGGTTGCCGGCGGTGAAGGTGAGCAGCAACAGCACGCCGGCCAGCAGGGCGAAGATGATCTTCAAGGCGCTGATCGGGCCGCGCTTGTCCGCCAGCTTGCCGCCCCAGATGTTGCCCACGGCGACCGAGATGCCGTAGACCAGCAGCACCAGGCTGACGGTGCTGGCGCTGAAGCCGGAAATGTCCTGGAGAATCGGCGCGAGGAAGGTGAAGGCGATGAACGAGCCGCCGTAGCCCACCGCGGTCATGGCGTACACCAGCAACAGGCGTGGTTGTTTCAGCACTTGCAGTTGTTGCAGCAGGGACGCCGGTTTGCTGTGGGCGATGTTTTTCGGCACGTAGATCAGGCTGCCGATAAAGGCGATCACCCCCAGGGCGGATACCGCGAGGAAGGTTTCGCGCCAGCCGAAATGCTGGCCGATAAAGGTCCCCAGCGGCACGCCGGTGACCAGGGCCACGGTCAGCCCGGTGAACATGATGGCAATCGCGCTGGCGGCTTTTTCCTTGGGCACCAGGCTGGTGGCGATGGTCGAGCCGATGGAGAAGAATACGCCGTGGGCCAGGCCGGTGACGATGCGCGCCAGGACCAGGGACTCATAGCTGGGCGCTTTCCAGGCCAGCAGGTTGCCGAGGGTGAACAGCACCATCAGCAACAGCAGCAACAGTTTGCGCGGGACCTTGCCGGTCAGCGCGGTGAGCACCGGCGCGCCGACGGCGACACCGAGGGCGTAGAGGCTGACCAGCAGCCCGGCGGACGGCAGGCTGACGCCGAGGTCGGCGCCGATGGTGGGTAACAGGCCAACGATGACGAATTCGGTCGTCCCGATGGCGAAGGCGCTGAGGGTCAGCGCGAGCAAGGCAATGGGCATGGCTGCAACTCCGGTGGATTTGACAATGGAGCGCAGTGTCCGGATTCGACTCGTGCGGAAAAATAGCGGTTTCGGTATTTGATATTTGACCTGCGAGCAAATATCGAATGACCAGGCTTCTGTAGGAGCGAAGCTTGCTCGCGATAAGGCCGACGCGATGTACCAGGCAGCCCGCGGCCCGATGTCAGTGACGAATCAACCGGGTCCGCAGCTCAAGGCTGGCCTGCGGCTCAAGGTCCAGCCAGAAGTGCTGTTTGCCGGCGATCTCGGCGGCCGCGGGCAGGCCGTCGCGGTACACCAGCCGGTTGCCGGCCAGGGCCGGGACCTTCTGCCCGGGCAGCAGGGTGCCGGCGAGGTTCAGCGGGTCGACGCCACACACCGCGATCAGGCTGCCATCCAGCGGGCGTCGGCGAACTTCGCGCAACAGGGCGATGGCTTCGGGCAGGGCGAACTGCTCGCCGGCCAGGCCGCTGACAAAACGCCCGCCGCGGATTTCGCCGCGGGCCTCCAGCCGATGGAAAGTGCGCAACAGTTCGCGCCAGCTCGGCAGCCAGTCGGCCTCGCGCTCCAACAGGCGCCAGAACACCACGCCATAACGCCGCAACAGGGTCATGGCGATGTGTTCCAGGGTGGCCGGTGGGATTGCCTGCGCATGGCTGTCGACGCCCTCCAGCACCTGCGACGGACGCCGTAGCAGGGCCCAACGCCCCGCATCGTCCATGCCGCCGACCAGCGCCCCGCGCCCGCGCCGGCTGCTGCGGGCCTGGCGCTTGCTGGCCGGGGTGATCAAGGCGCGCAGGCCGGCGAAGCTGTCGGCATTCACCCGCCCGGCGGCCACCAGTTCCTGCAGGGCGATCTCCAGTTCGGTGCGCAGAACCTGGGCTTCGTGCTGTAACTCATCGAAGAACAAGGCGCCGTGCTGGCTCAGGGCCTCATGGACCTTTTGCGCCTTGGGCGACAGCTCGCTGCTGTCGGGCTGCGCGCCCAACCCACTCCACAGCGCGACCTGGCTGCGGGGCAGCAGCACGATCGGCGTGTTGCGCAGGGTCGCACCGGTGGTTTTGTGTGGCGCGCTGAGCCTGCTCCAGACCACCTTGCCGGTGCGGCACAGCTCATCCAGCCAGGTGGCGGAGTAATCCTTGATCCGCGCCGGCAACAGGTCGCTGTCCCAGGCGCCGGCCGCGGCGGCATAGCCCTCGAACTGGACGAGCGTCTGCGCCAGCATGGCGCTGCCCTGGCCCTGGGTGGCGCTGGACAGGTGCTGCCAGTCGAACAGAAAACGCATCAAGTCCTGCAGCGACACCGGTTCGATTTCCCGGCGCAGGCGTTTGACGGTGTAGCGATGAATCCGCGCCAGCAGATGCCGTTCGCACCACTCCTCCCGGGCCTCGCCGGGGCTGAAGCGGCCGCGCAGCACATAACCTTCGCGCTCCAGTTGCGCCAGGGCCTGGGCGACCTCGCTGGCGCTCAGGCCCAGGGGCGCGGCGATACTCTCCAGCGGCAAGGGGCCGAAGCCACTGAGCCGGGCTCGAATCACCTCCACCAGCGCATCATCGCGCTGCCATTGCTCATCGAAGCCGGGCGGAGCCTCGAGGAGTGGTTGCAGCGGCGCCTGTGGATAAACCGTCCGCAGGCAGTCCAGGCGCTCGACGGCCAGCCACAGGACCTGCTCGCCGCCGATCTGCAACCGGCTGGCGCGGCCACTTTCCGCCAGGGCTCGCAGCCAGTCGGCCCACCGTGGGTAGGCCTGGACCTCGTGTTCGTCGATGCAGGCCAGGCTCATCAGCGCTTCATGCATTTCATCCGGGTTGCCGGGGGCGGGCCAGGCCTCCTCGCGCACCGACTGGATGGCCTCGGCATCCAGGGCGCCAAGGTCGTCGCTGGATTCGGGGTCGCTCCAGCGGCGGCTGAGCACGGCCTGGGTCCGGCGTTCCTCCAAAGGTGCATCGTCAAGGAAGGTGTATGGCTTGGCGCTGAGAATTTCCGCGGCCAGGGGCGAGGGCGCCGGCAGGTCGCGGCTGATCAGGCGCAGTTCGCCGCGCTCCATGCGCCGCAGCAGCTTCAGCCAGCCCTCGCTGTCCATGGCTTCGTGCAGGCAGTCGTCCAGGGTCTGCTCCACCAGTGGATGGTCGGGAACCTGCCGTTCGCCGGCGAGGTTTTCCAGGCAGGCGATCTGGTCGGGAAACACGCTGGCGATCAGGTCTTCGCTTTTCATCCGCTGGATCTGCGGCGCCACCTTGCGCCCGCCGACAAAGCGCGGCAGCGCCAGGGCTACACCGGCATTCCAGCGCCAGCGCACGCCGAACAGCGGCGCATCCAGTACGGCCTGGACCAGGATGTGTTCGGCGCTGTTGCTGTGCAGGTAACGCCAGACTTCGTCGAGCTCGAAACTGTGGCTGGTGGACAGCGACAGCACGATGGCGTCTTCGCTGGCGGCGGCCTGCAGTTCGAAGTTGAAGGTGCGGCAGAAGCGCTTGCGCAGCGCCAGGCCCCAGGCGCGGTTGATCCGGCTGCCGAACGGCGTGTGGATGATCAGTTGGGTGCCGCCGGACTCATCGAAAAAGCGCTCCATGATCAGCGTGTCCTGGGACGGCAGCGCGCCCAGGCTCTGGCGGGCGCGGGCCAGGTAGTCGACCAGCTGTTCGGCGCTGGCGGCGTCCAGGCCAAGGCTGTCGCCCAGCCAGTCGAGGGCTGGCTGCAAGTGGCCGGGTGTGGCGCCGAGCAGTTCGTCGAGCCGGGCCAGCAGGCGCGCCACGGCAAACGACAGTTCGGCACTGCGCCCGGGGGCTTCGCCGAGCCAGAACGGAATGGTCGGCGGATGGCCGTGGGCGTCCTCGACCCGCACCCGGCCGGTTTCCACCCGCAGAATGCGGTACGAGGTGTTGCCCAACTGAAACACATCGCCGGCGATGCTTTCCACCGCGAAGTCTTCGTTGACGCTGCCGATATTCAGCGCCTGGGGCTCCAGCAACACGGCGTAGTCGGCGTTGTCGGGGATGGTGCCGCCACTGGTCACCGCCGTCAGCTGGCTGCCCCGGCGGCCGCGCAGGCTGCGATTGACGGCATCGCGATGGAGATAGGCGCTGCGAATGCCCTGGCGACCGTTGTAGCCCTCGGCGAGCATGCGCAGCAGTGCCTGGAAATGCCCTTCGTCGAGGTCGCTGTAGGGCGAGGCGCGGCGGATCATTTCCAGCAGCGGCTGCTCCTGCCATTCCTGATTGCTGACTTCGGCGACGATCTGCTGCGCCAGCACATCCAGCGGTGCCTTGGGGATCTGCAGGGTGTCGAGTTCGCCGCGGCGCACGCAGTCGAGCAGGGCGGCACATTCGATCAGGTCGTCGCGGGTCAGGGCGAACAGGCGGCCCTTGGGCGTGCCGCCGACCTGGTGCCCGGAGCGTCCGACCCTTTGCAGGAAAGCCGAGATCGAGCGCGGCGAGCCGATCTGGCACACCAGGTCGACATCGCCGATATCGATGCCCAGCTCCAGCGAGGCGGTGGCGATCAGCACCTGCAGGTCGCCGCGCTTGAGGCGCTGTTCGGCGTCCAGGCGAAACTCCTTGGCCAGGCTGCCATGGTGGGCGGCCACCGCGTCCTTGCCCAGGCGCTCGCTCAGATGGCGGCTCAGGCGTTCCGCCAGGCGCCGGGTGTTGACGAACACCAGGGTGGTGCGGTGTTCCCGTGCCAGCTCGGCGATACGTTCGTAGACCAACTCCCAGACGTCGTTGGCCATGACCGCCGACAGCGGCACGGGCGGCACTTCGATGGCCAGGTCCCGGGGCCGGGCGTGGCCGATGTCGACGATCTCGCAGGGGCGTTCATGGCCCACCAGAAAGCGCGATACCGCTTCAATGGGCTTCTGCGTGGCCGACAGGCCGATGCGCGTCAGCGGCTCGCCGCACAGCGCTTGCAGGCGCTCCAGGCTCAAGGCCAGGTGGCTGCCGCGCTTGCTGGCGGCGATGGCGTGGATCTCGTCGACTATCACCGTGCGGGTGCTGGCGAGCATCTGCCGGCCAGAGCCCGAGCCCAGCAGCACATACAGCGATTCGGGGGTGGTCACCAGGATATGCGGCGCGCTCTTGCGCATGGCGCTGCGGTCTTTTTGCGGGGTGTCGCCGGTGCGCACCGCGGTGCTGATGCGCAATTGCGGCAGGCCCATGCGTTCGAGCTGTTGGGTAATCCCGGCCAGCGGGTCCTGCAGGTTGATCTGGATATCGTTGCTCAGGGCCTTGAGCGGCGAGACGTACACCACCAGGGTCTGATCCGGCAGCGTGCCGCCGTTTTCCAGGCCGCGATGAACCAGTTCGTCGATCACCGCGAGGAAGGCGGTCAGGGTCTTGCCCGAGCCAGTGGGCGCGGCGATCAGCGTCGAACGGCGCTGGCGGATCAGCGGCCAGGCCCGGGCCTGGGCAGCGGTCGCCGCGGGGAAGCAGTTGTTGAACCAGGCGCTGACCGCGGGGTGGAAACCCGGCAGGGCGTTGGCGGGGATCTGGGGAAGGTTCATGCACAACGTTATGCGACCGCCGGGGCGAAGTTGCAAGTCTGCCTTGTAGCCGCTGCCGCGGACTGCAACCGGTTATGTAGCCCCGCAAACCCGTGAGTGCGGGACTCCAGGTAGCCCTGGCACGGGCAGCGCGTTCAATCGCCGCTGGCGCCAGCAGCTATAAAGAGCGGTGTGGTTTGCTGCGTTGCACTTTCTCAGTGACGGTTGCGCCGGAAACCCGCAAAATGCAACGATTCTGAGCAATATTCATGGCCAAGCCCGCGGGGCTGGCCGATTCAAACCATCGTTCCGAACAGATTGGGCCTGCTGACTCTATGCGAATGCGCCTTATGTTACTGGGCGGCGGAAATGCCCTTGGGCAGGCGCTGATTCGCCTCGGTGCAGAGGAAGACATCGGTTTCCTCGCCCCCCGTCCGCCGCAAGACGGCTGGGATGCCGCGAGCCTGACGCAACTGCTCGACGACACCCGTCCGGATGCCTTGATCAACCTTGCCTACTACTTCGACTGGTTCCAGGCGGAGAGTGTCCCCGAGGCCCGTCTGGCCGGCCAGGAACGGGCGGTCGAGCGGCTTTCCGAGCTGTGCCAGCATCACAACATCATTCTTCTGCAGCCTTCCAGCTACCGCGTGTTCGACGGTTCGCGGGCCACCGCCTACAGCGAAAAAGACGAACCTGTACCGCTGGGCCTGCGTGGCCAGGCCTTGTGGCGAATCGAGCAGAATGTGCGCGCCACCTGTCCGCAGCATGTGCTGCTGCGTTTCGGCTGGCTGCTGGATGACAGCGCCGACGGCACCCTGGGGCGTTTCCTGGCGCGTGCCGAGCAACCCGAAGAACTGCTGCTGGCCGACGACCGTCGGGGCAACCCGACGCCGGTGGACGACGCCGCCCGGGTGATCATCTCGGTGCTCAAGCAACTCGATTGCGCCGCGCCGCTGTGGGGCACTTACCACTACGCCGGCCATGAGGCGACCACGCCTCTGGCGCTGGGCCAGGCGATCCTCACCGAGGCCCGCGGCCTGCATCCGCTGGCCATCGAGGCGCCGACCGCCCAGGCTCACGCCGCCCGGCCGGACGCCGCCGAAGAACCGCAGCACGCGGTGCTGGCCTGCAAGAAAATTCTGCACACCTTCGGGATCAAGCCACGTGCCTGGCGCGCGGCACTCCCGGCTCTACTGGATAGGTTTTATCGTCATGGCTGATGGCCCAATTCTGATCACCGGCGGTGCCGGTTTCATCGGTTCGCACCTGACCGACGCTTTGCTCGCCAAGGGCTACTCGGTGCGGATCCTCGACGATCTGTCCACTGGTAAACCAGACAACCTGCCGCTGGACAACCCGCGGGTCGAACTGATCGAAGGCGACGTCGCCGATGCGGCCCTGGTGGCACAGGCCATGAGCGGTTGCCGTGCGGTGGCGCACCTGGCGGCGGTCGCTTCGGTACAGGCTTCGGTGGACGACCCGGTGCGCACCCACCAGAGCAATTTCATCGGCACCCTCAACGTCTGCGAGGCCATGCGCCAGGCCGGCGTCAAGCGTGTGCTGTTCGCTTCCAGCGCGGCAGTCTATGGCAACAACGGCGAGGGCGAGTCGATCGACGAAGACACACCCAAGGCGCCGCTGACGCCTTATGCGTCGGACAAGCTGGCCAGCGAGTACTACCTTGATTTTTATCGCCGCCAGCATGGCCTGGAGCCGGCGATCTTTCGCTTCTTCAACATCTTCGGGCCGCGCCAGGATCCGTCCTCGCCGTACTCCGGGGTCATCAGCATCTTTTGCGAACGCGCGCAGAAAGGCCTGCCGATCACCGTATTCGGCGATGGCGAGCAGACCCGCGATTTCATGTATGTCGAAGACCTGGTGGACGTGCTGGTGCAGTCCCTGGAAATGCCGCAGTTGGAAGTCGGCGCGGTGAATATCGGCCTGAACCAGGCCACCACCCTCAAGCAATTGCTCGAGGCCCTGGGCGAGGTGGTGGGGCAGTTGCCTCCGATCAGCTACGGCCCGGCGCGTTCGGGGGACATTCGCCATTCGCGGGCGAACAACCAGCGCCTGTTGCAGCGCTTCAAGTTCCCCGAGCCGACGCCGATGAGCGTCGGGCTGGCACGTTTGCTGGGCCTCTGAGCTTTCCCCCAGCCATGAAAAAAGGCGCCTTTGCAGGCGCCTTTTTTTGTCTGGCCGATTTAGAACTTGTAGCCCAGGCCGACCATGTAGACCCATGGATCGACGTCCACGTCGACCTTGGCCCGAGTGCCGCCGGCGACTGCGTTGTTGTCCACGTAGGCGGTGGTGTCGATGTCGACGTAGCGCACCTGGGCGTTGATCATCACGTTGTCGGTCAGCATGTAGTCGGCACCGACCTGCCAGGCCAGGCCCCAGGAGTTCTTCGCCCGGAAGTTGTCGAAACCGGCGGCGCTGGCGCGGCTGCCGACGTGCTCGTCATAGATCCAGGTGTAGTTGATGCCGGCACCCACGTAAGGCTGGAAGGCGGCCTTGTGATCGAACGGGTAGTAGACCAGGCTCAGGGTCGGCGGCAGGTGCTTGAGGGTACCGAGCTTGCCGTTGGCGGCGTCCAGCGCGGTGCCCTTGAGCTTCACGTCATGCTCGAATGGGGTGGCCGCGAGCAGTTCGATACCGAGGTTGTTGGTCAGCATGTAGGCGAAGTTCAGGCCCAGCTGGGTGTCGCTGCTCATGGTCGCCTTGCCGCCGAGGTTGGTGCCGGCCAATGGGCCGCGGTCGACCTTGACGTCGCCGCTGTCGGCTTTCGGGTTGACGGTGATGGCACCGGCGCGAACGATGATGTCGCCCGCTTCGTGGGCGTGGGCGATCGGGGCGGCGAGCGCGAGCGCGAACAGGGAGGCGCTGAGCAGGGACTTGTGCATGGGAGCTCCAAAGGACGATTCGAGTTGGCTAGGTCCAATGGTAAGGATCGTCAAGGAACAGGCTTTGACTCAGCTCAATGAAAACCGGATCAGCGCGGGAGCAAGGGAAGTGGGAGGCTCTGGGGGGCTCTGGAACTGATCGCGGGCAAGCTCGCTGCTACAGGCAACTGTGCTGTTTTTGCAGGAGCAGGCCTGCTCGCGATGAGGTCACGGACGGTACTGCAGGATCTGTGGTTTCACTCCTGCAATTCGTACACGTAGATCTTTTGCGCCTCCATCTGGTAACCCGCGTCGGCGATTTCGCTGGTGGACGCCTTGACCTGCATCGGCCCTTCGATCCAGTACGGCTGATACAGCTCGTCGAGCTTCACGCCGACCTCGCTTTTCACGTGCACGATCTGGTTCGACGGCGGTGGCGGCACGTGGATGCAGGCGCCGAAATACGGTACCAGCAGAAACTCCGTGGTGCGGCCTTCCTCACTGACTTCCAGCGGCACTATGTAGCCGGGCAGGCGCACCGACAGGCCGTCCAGGCTCTGCACCACCGGGGCGTTGGGCATGTCCTGCTTGGCCGCCGGGGCGGACTCGGCGGCCAGGGCGTCACCCATCTGCGACAGGTCATGCAGCGGCTTCATGTTCGGTACTTCTGCCGGCGCGTCCGGCGGGATCATTTCCGACCAGGCCAGGTCCCGGGGTTCGGCGGCCCACAGCGGCAGGGCGACCAGCATCAACAGCGCAAGCAGGGCACGGGGCATGCCGGAGCTCCTCATAACTAGAGTTCCTCATAAACGGATGGACAGGCCATCGGCCAGCGATTGTCGGTAGGCGCGCCAGGCCGGCACGCTGCCCATCAGCAGGGCGGCGATCAGGATACCGCCGAGCAGCGTCCACTCATACTCGCTCGGCCAGGCCAACGGCAGGTACAGGCCGTAGGTCGACTGCACATAACCCTGGGCCAGGGCGATGCCCAGGTACAGAAGGCCCAGCCCGGCGAGCACGCCGAACAGCGCCAGGGCGAAGGCCTCCAGCACCAGCAAGGTCGCGATATGCCAGGGGCGGGCGCCGACCGAACGCAGGATCGCCATCTCCCGGCGGCGTTCGTTGAGGCTGGTGAGGATCGCCGTGAGCATGCCGATCAGGCCGGTCAGCACCACGAACAGCGACACCACGAACAAGGCCTTTTCCGCGGTGCCCATCAGGCTCCACAGCTCCTGCAGGGCGACCCCTGGCAGGATCGCCAGCATCGGTTCGCCGCGGTATTCGTTGATCTCGCGCTGCACCGCGAAGGTGGCGATCTTGCTGTTCAGGCCGAGCATGAAGGCCGTGATCGCTTGCGGCGTCAGGTCCATGTTGCGCGCCTGGTCGGCGCTGATGCGGCCGTTGCCCTGGGCCGGCACGCCGTTATGCCAGTCGATATGGATCGCCTCCATGCCGCCGAGGCTGATGTGCAGTGTGCGGTCCACCGGGGTGCCGGTACGCTTGAGGATGCCGACCACGGTGAAGGGTTTGTCGTCGTGTTTGACCAGGCTGATGGCCGCCACGCCGTGGGCCAGCACCAGCTTGTCGCCGAGCTTGTAATGCAGGGCCTCGGCGACTTCGGCGCCCAGCACCACTTCGAACGGATCGCTGGCGAACTCGCGGCCGCTGGCCAGTTGCAGGTTCTGCTGGTGGCCGTACTGGTAGTGCTCGAAGTAGGCCTCGGTGGTGCCCATCACCCGGTAGCCGCGATGGGAGTCGCCGAGGGAAATCGGGATCGCCCATTTCACTTTCGGGCTATTGGCGAAGTGCTCGAAGCTGTCCCAGCGGATGTTGTTGGTGGCGTTGCCGATGCGGAACACCGAGTACAGCAGCAGGTTCACCGAGCCGGAGCGGGCGCCGACGATCAGGTCGGTGCCGCTGATGGTGCTGGCGAAACTGGCGCGGGCTTCGGTGCGCACCCGTTCGACCGCCAGCAGCAGGCAGACCGACAGGGCGATGGCGAAGGCGGTGAGGATCGCGGTGAAGCGGCGGTTAGCCAGGCTGGCCATGGCTAGACGGAACAGATACATCTCAGACCTCTGCGGGCGTGGCGGCGCGATTGAGTTCGGCCAGCGACAGGTTGCGATCGAACAGCGGCGCCAGGCTCTGGTCGTGGCTGACGAATAGCAGGCTGGCCCCGGCCTCGCGGCATTCGGCGAACAGCAGGCGGATAAAGGCTTCGCGGGCGTCGTAGTCCAGCGCCGAGGTGGGCTCGTCGGCGATCACCAGTTCCGGCTGGCCGATCAGCGCGCGGGCGGCGGCGACCCGTTGTTGCTGGCCGATGGACAGCGAGTCGGCGCGCCGCCCTAGCAGGTTGGGGTCTTTCAACCCTAGGTGGGCGAGCAGAGTGGCCGCCGCCTGGTCGACGCTGCCGTGGCGCTGTACGGCGCGGCCGGCGCGCAATCTGGAGAAGTGGCAGGGCAGCTCGACGTTTTCGCGCACCGAAAGAAACGGCAGCAGGTTGAACTGCTGGAAGATGTAGCCGGTGTGATCGACCCGGAAGCGGTCGCGGGCGCCGGCGGAGAGTTCGGTCAGCTCCTGGCCCAGCAGGCGGATGCTGCCGCGGTCGGGTTTCTGCACGCCGCCGAGCAGGCCGAGCAGGGTGGTCTTGCCGCTGCCGCTGGGGCCCTTGAGGAACAGCGTTTCACCCGCTTCCAGGCGAAATGCCGGAATATCCAGCAACTGCGGATGGCCGGGCCAGCTGAAGCCCAGGTCGGACAGTTGGATCAGTGCTTGGGTCATGGGCATGGGGTCATGAGTGAGTGCTTATGTAGGAGCGAAGCTTGCTCGCGATGGCGGTTGTCCGGCTTGCATGATTTGTTGGCCGAAATATCGCTATCGCGAGCAAGCTTCGCTCCTACAGGGTGGGTGGGTCAGAACTTCAGGCTGGCGGCCTTGGAGGTCGCTTCCACGCCTTGCTGGCCACTTGGCGAGATGAGTTGTACCTGAATTTTCTGGGTGGCGGGGAAGGTCTTGAACACGCCGGCCAGATCCAGGCTTTTCAACGCGCCCGGCGTGGCACAGGTGAACTGGTAGTGCGCATGGATCTCGCTGTGTTCGTGGTGATGTTCGTGGCCGTTGGCGTCCTTCGCTTCGTCATGGTCTTCATCGTGATCCTCGGGCTTGTCGCCGAACAACGGGCTTTCCAGTTCTTGTTGCGCTACCACGCAACCGGCGGCAGGCGGCAGGTTGAACAGCGCCAGGGGTTTTTCCAGCTGGGCCCGCACGGCGGCGACCTTGGCTTTCTCCGCGTCGGTGCTGGCGGCGTGCTCGAAACCCACCAGGTTCATCGCCGGGCTTTCCAGTTCCAGCTCCAGGGTCTGGCCGTCCAGCGCCGCGTTCAGACGGGCCACGCCATGCTCGTGAGCTCCGAGGCTGCCGTGCTCATGGTCGTGGTCGTGTTTTTCGGCCGCGTGAGCGATGGCCAGGGGCAACAGAGCGAACGGCAGGGCGAGCAACAGACGACGCATGGCAAGTCTCCGGGAGCGAACATGAAAAAAATGTTATGTAATCTTATAACAAGAGTGGCGAGAGTTTGACCGCCTGCTTGGCGTTGCGCAAGACGCGTGGGAGCATGCTCGTCAGAAATATTCGGGAGCAGAGCGATGGTGCGGATTCGAGGAAGCATCGGCGAATGGCCGGTGGATTTGACCCTGGAACTGGACGAGGCCGACTGGGATCAGTTGAGTGCCCGGCTGGGGGCGCCGTTGCCGACGGCCAAGGCCGAAAGCGGCGCGGCTGTGGCCAAGCCGGTGAGCCAGGATGATGCGCTGTGGCAGATCGCCAGGGACTTGCTGCGCAAGGCCGGGCAATTGAGCGGCCCGGACCTGCTGGAGCAACTGGAAGGCCTGACCGGCAGCGCCGCAGCGGGCAAGCGCCTGTTGGTGCGCCTGCGCCATAGCGCACAGGTCAAGGTGGTGAGCGGCGGCGATACGCCGCTCTACAGCTGGATCGAGTAGGCGAGGGCTGAGCAGGTTCGCCCTGGGCGAGCCTGCTTGCAATCCAGCGGTGAATCAGTACAGCGCGGCGAACAGCTTGCGGCGGTAGGTGGTCACCAGCGGGTGATCGTTGCCCAGCAGTTCGAACACTTGCAGCAAGGTTTTGTGCGGCAGGCCTTCGTTGTAGCTGCGGTTGCGGATAAACAGCTTGAGCAGCGCATCCAGCGCCGCGTCGTACTGCTGGCGCGCCAGTTGCTGGATGGCCAGTTGATACACCGCCTCGTCGTCCTGCGGGTTCTGCGCCAGGCGGCTTTTCAGGTCGGCGCTGTCCGGCAGGTCGGCGGCCTGCTTGAGAAAGGTGATCTGTGCCTTGGCCCCGGCCAGCGCGGCCTTGTGCTCATCGCCGGTGACCGCGTCGAGCACGGTCTGGGCTTCACCCAGTTCACCGCGTTCGGCCAGGCAGCGGGCGTAGAGGATCAGCGCCTTGGCGTTGCTGTTGTCTTCGCCCAGCAGCACTTTCAGCGTGGCTTCGGCCTCGGCGATGCGCCCTTCGGCGAACAGCGCTTCAGCCAGTTCCAGCGGATCGGCGGCCTTGGGCGGCGGCATCTGCACATGGGGTTCGAGCATGGTGCGCACCGCGGACTCGGGTTGCGCTCCGGCAAAACCGTCCACCGGCTGGCCGTCCTTGAACAGCACCACGGTCGGCAGGCTGCGAATGCCGAAGCGGGCGACGATGTCCTGCTCGATATCGCAGTTGACCTTGGCCAGCAGCAACTCGCCCTGATAGCTCTCGGCGATCTGTTGCAGCATCGGCATCAGCGCCTTGCAGGGCGCGCACCATTCGGCCCAGAAATCCACCAGCACCGGCTTGTGGAACGAGTTCTCGATCACTGACTGGTCGAAGTCGGCGGTGCTGGCGTCGAAAATGTACGGCGTGTCCTGACTCATGGGGGATCTCGAAAAAACGTGAATGGAGCCACTATAAGGCTTGGCGGGGGGCGGCTGAAAGCAGGGTATGGGGTGACAGGTAGATTGTTTCGCGGGCAAGCCTCGCTCCTACAGACACCATTGAACTTTAGTAGGAGCGAGGCTTGCCCGCGATACGCGATAGAGCACAACCTGGTCTGTCCTTCATCAATCGCGCTGCGCGTGATACAGGCTCACATCGCGGAACTCCCAGGGCTCGGCCAGATCCGGCAGGGTCAGGGCGTGGAGCATTTCCAGGCGTCGGTACAGCGGATGCTGGAAGTCCTTGACCCGGGAGTCCGCCACCAGCGCCTGGCGTCCGCGGCTGAGGAACTGATCCAGCAGCGGCAGGTTGGCGCGGTCGTACAGCACGTCGGCTACCAGGATCAGGTCGAAGCGGTCGGCTTCCGCGAAAAAGTCCGTGGAGTAACCCAGTTCAACCCCGTTGAGCGCGGCATTCGCCCGGCAGGCGGCGATGGCCAGCGGGTCGAGGTCGCAGGCCACCACTTCCAGCGCGCCGGCTTTCAGCGCCGCGATGCCGGCCACGCCGGAGCCGGCGCCGAAATCCAGTACCCGCTTGCCTTGCACCCACTGCGGCCGCTCGGCCAGATAGCGCGCCAGGGCCAGGCCGCTGGCCCAGCAGAAACTCCAGTACGGCGGTTCGTGGAGAATTCGCCGGGTTTCTTCCGGGGTGAAGGCGCGGTCCATGTTGTCGGCATCGATCAACCACAGCTTCAGCTCGGTGTCCGGCAGTTCGCAGGCCACCAGTTGGGCATCGCCCAGCAGTTCGCTCAGGGCGCGTTGCAGGTCGAGCGGTGGGGTCATGGTGCTTTGACGAATTGCAGCTGGCCCACGGCCTGGGTGGTCGGCTGAGTGATGAGTTGCGCCGGCAGGTGCAGGATCAACTGGCCGGACTGGCTGGCGCGGCCGCGCAGTTCGACGCGGGCGCCCACCGGGAAGACATCGGGATTGAAGCGCAGGCGAAACGGCAGGACCTTGTTGTTGCCGATCAGGTTGCTGCTGGCCAGCAAACGTTGCGGCCGGCCGCGCTCGTCGATCACCAGCAGCGCCAGTTCCACTTCGGCACCCGCCGGCACACCTTGCAGTGTGCCGCTCAGCTCACGCTGGTAGGCCGGCAGGGGACCGAGGTCGGTGGATGCCTGGGCTTTTTTCACACTTTGCTGGGGCGGTAGGGTGGAGGCGGCAGGTTTCGGGGCGTCGCTGCTGCAAGCCACCAGCAGGCTGAAAAGGCTGAGCAAAACGAGCGGTCGTAGTGGCATGCGAAGCTCCAACAAGGCGAAATTCCATGTGCAAAACATAATAGTCGGTCTGTATACCGTAAAGGCTATGGCTTGTCTTGCCAGTGGGATGCGCTACCATGGCCCTCCCTTTTTTTGTTGCCTGCCACCATGCACTGTCCCTTCTGCGGTGCCAACGACACCAAGGTCATCGACTCGCGTCTGGTCGCCGAAGGCGAACAGGTGCGCCGCCGGCGTGAATGCCTGGCCTGCGGTGAACGTTTCACCACTTTCGAAACCGCCGAACTGGTGTTGCCGCGCCTGATCAAGACTGACGGCAGCCGTCAGCCCTTCGACGAAGAAAAACTCCGCGCTGGCATGCAGCGTGCCCTGGAAAAGCGTCCGGTCAGCGTCGAGCGCCTGGAAGCCGCGCTGGTGCATATCAAGCACAAGCTGCGCGCCACCGGCGAACGCGAGGTCAAATCCCTGGTCGTCGGCGAACTGGTGATGGCCGAGCTGCAAAAGCTCGATGAAGTGGCTTATATCCGCTTCGCCTCGGTCTACCGGCGCTTCCAGGATCTCAACGAATTCCGCGAAGAGATCGACCGTCTCGCCCGCGAGCCGGGCAAAGAATGAACATCTCTAGCGAACAGGCGGTGCTCGACGCCCACTACATGGCGCGAGCCCTGGAGCTGGCCGCAAAGGGCCGCTTCAGCACTCACCCCAATCCCCGGGTCGGTTGCGTGATCGTGCGCGACGGCCAGGTCGTCGGCGAAGGCTGGCATGTGCGGGCCGGCGAGCCCCACGCCGAAGTCCACGCCCTGCGTACCGCCGGTGCCAACGCCCGCGGCGCCACTGCTTACGTGACCCTCGAACCCTGTAGCCATCACGGCCGTACGCCGCCGTGCGCCGATGCCCTGGTGGATGCCGGTGTGGCGCGGGTTGTGGCGGCGATGCAGGACCCCAACCCGGAAGTCGCCGGCCGTGGCCTGCAGCGTCTGGCCCAGGCGGGCATCGCCACCCATAGCGGGGTGATGGAGCAGGAAGCCCGGGCGCTCAACCGGGGCTTCCTCAAGCGCATGGAGCAGGGCCTGCCGTTCGTGCGGGTCAAGCTGGCCATGAGCCTGGACGGGCGCACCGCCATGGCCAGCGGCGAAAGCCAGTGGATCACCGGCCCCGCCGCGCGTTCCGCGGTGCAGCGCCTGCGGGCCGAGGCCAGCGTGGTGCTGACCGGTGCCGACACGGTGCTGGCGGACAATGCACGGCTGACCGTGCGTGCCGAGGAGCTGGGGCTGGACGCGGAACAGACCGCCCTGGCCATGAGCCGTCCACCCTTGCGCGTATTGATCGACGGCCGCCTGCGGGTGCCGCTCGATGCGCCGTTCTTCAAGGCGGGGCCGGCGCTGGTCGCCACCTGCGCCGCGGTGGAGGAGCAGTACGCCAATGGTCCGGAATGCCTGATCGTGCCGGGTGTCGATGGCCAGGTGGACCTGCATCGGCTGCTGAGCGAGCTGGCCGCCCGTGGCGTCAACGAGGTGCTGGTGGAAGCCGGCCCACGCTTGGCGGGGGCCTTTGCCCAGCAAGGCCTGGTGGACGAGTACCAGATCTTTGTCGCCGGCAAGTTCCTCGGCTCCTCGGCGCGACCGCTGCTCGACTGGCCGCTGGCGCAGATGCGCGAGGCGCCGCAGCTGAAAATCATTGAAATGCGCGCCGTAGGCGATGACTGGCGAGTCATTGCCATTCCTCTGCCAGCAGCGAGCGTATAATTTCGGGCCTTCGCCACGCGGCGACCCTGTTCTCGAGGAGGACTCCATGTTTACAGGCATCATCGAATCCATCGGCAGCATCCGTGCATTGACTCCCAAAGGCGGCGATGTGCGGGTGTATGTGGAAACCGGCAAGCTCGACCTGGGCGACGTGAAACTGGGCGACAGCATCGCGGTGAACGGCGTCTGCCTGACCGCGGTGGAACTGCCGGGCGACGGCTTCTGGGCCGACGTCAGCCGCGAGACCCTGGACTGCACCGCTTTCCATCAGTTGAAGGCCGGCAGCCGGGTCAACCTGGAAAAGGCCCTGACCCCGACCACCCGCCTGGGCGGTCACCTGGTCAGTGGCCACGTCGACGGTGTCGGCGAGGTAGTGGCCCGGGAAGAAAATGCCCGCGCCATCCAGTTCCGCATCCGCGCGCCCAAGGACCTGGCCAAGTACATCGCCCACAAGGGCTCGATCACCGTCGACGGCACCAGCCTGACGGTCAACGCGGTCAATGGCGCCGAGTTCGAACTGACCATCGTCCCGCACACGCTGGCCGAAACCATCATGGCCGACTACCGGCCGGGCCGGCAGGTCAACCTCGAGGTTGATCTGCTGGCGCGTTACCTGGAGCGCTTGCTGCTGGGCGACAAGGCCGCGGAGCCTGCGAGCGGCGGCATTACCGAAAGTTTTCTGGCCGCTAACGGCTACCTCAAATCCTGAACCTCAAATTTTGAAAGAAGGGGGGTGCCGCGTGGCGCTCAACAGCATCGAAGAACTGGTTGAAGACATCCGCCAAGGCAAGATGGTCATCCTCATGGATGACGAAGACCGCGAGAACGAAGGCGACCTGATCATGGCCGCCGAGTGCTGCAAGGCCGAGCACATCAACTTCATGGCCAAGCACGCCCGCGGCCTGATCTGCATGCCGATGAGCCGCGAGCGTTGCGAACTGCTCAAGCTGCCTTTGATGGCGCCGCGCAACGGTTCCGGGTTCGGTACCAAGTTCACCGTGTCCATCGAGGCCACCACCGGCGTGACCACCGGCATTTCCGCCGCCGACCGCGCACGCACGGTGCAGGCGGCCGCCGCCAAGGATGCCAAGGCCGAAGACATCGTCAGCCCGGGCCACATCTTCCCGCTGATGGCCCAGCCGGGTGGCACCCTGGCCCGCGCCGGCCACACCGAAGCCGCCTGCGACCTGGCACGCATGGCCGGTTTCGAGCCGAGCGGGGTGATCTGCGAAGTGATGAACGACGACGGCACCATGTCCCGTCGCGCCGAGCTGGAAGCCTTCGCCGCCGAACACAAGATCAAGATCGGCACCATCGCCGACCTGATTCACTACCGGATGATCCACGAACGTACCGTTCAGCGGATTGCCGAGCAGCCACTGGACAGCGAATTGGGCCAGTTCAACCTGGTGACCTACCGTGATTCGGTGGAAGGCGACGTGCACATGGCGCTGACCCTGGGCAACATCTGCGCCGAAGAACCGACCCTGGTCCGCGTGCACAACATGGACCCGCTGCGCGACCTGCTGATGGTCAAGCAGCCTGGCCGCTGGAGCCTGCGGGCCGCCATGGCCACGGTGGCCGAGGCTGGCAGCGGCGTGGTGCTGTTGCTGGGCCACCCGCTGGACGGCGACGTGCTGCTGGCGCATATCCGCGAAACGGCCGAGCACGCGCCTGCGAAAAAACCGACCACCTATAGCATCGTCGGTGCCGGTTCGCAGATTCTGCGCGACCTGGGCGTACGCAAAATGCGCCTGATGAGTGCGCCGATGAAATTTAATGCGATATCCGGTTTCGACCTGGAAGTTGTAGAATACGTGCCCTCCGAATAAAAGCCGGCTGTTGCGGGCTTGAAATTCGCGGTTCAAATATCACTAGTGAGCGCGTAGTGAACGCGCTCCGGCTCTTTAAGAGATTTGTCGAATGACCCTGAAGACCATCGAAGGTACCTTCATCGCCCCCAAAGGCCGCTATGCCCTGGTGGTCGGCCGTTTCAACAGCTTCGTCGTCGAAAGCCTGGTCAGCGGCGCGGTTGACGCCCTGGTCCGTCATGGCGTGAGCGAAAGCGACATCACCGTGATCCGTGCCCCTGGCGCCTTCGAGATTCCGCTGGTTGCGCAGAAAGTCGCGCAGAAGGGCGAGTTCGCGGCGATCATCGCCCTGGGCGCGGTCATTCGTGGCGGTACTCCGCACTTCGAATACGTGGCGGGCGAATGCACCAAGGGCCTGGCCCAGGTGTCCATGGAGTTCGGCGTACCGGTCGCCTTCGGCGTGCTGACCGTCGACTCGATCGAGCAAGCCATCGAACGTTCCGGCACCAAGGCCGGCAACAAAGGTGCTGAAGCTGCCTTGTCCGCTCTGGAAATGGTCAGCCTGCTGGCGCAGTTGGAGGCCAAGTGATTAGCGACGAAAGCGATCGTTTCAACCCGCGCGATCCGAAACCTGCGGACGCTGGCAAGCCATCCAAGAGCGCCAAGCGTCGCGAAGCTCGTCAGCTCGCGACCCAGGCGCTGTACCAATGGCACATGGCCAAGCACTCGCTGAACGAGATCGAAGCGCAGTTCCGGGTCGACAACGATTTCACCGACATCGACGGTGCTTACTTCCGTGAGATCCTGCACGGCGTTCCGGCCAACAAGAACGAGATCGACAACGCTCTCGCCCCTTGCCTGGACCTCACCATCGAAGAGCTGGACCCGGTCGAACTGGCGGTCCTGCGCCTGTCCACCTGGGAACTGCTCAAGCGCGTCGACGTGCCGTACCGCGTTGTGATCAACGAAGGTATCGAACTGGCCAAGGTCTTCGGTTCCACCGACGGCCACAAGTTCGTCAACGGCGTACTCGACAAGCTGGCCCCGCGTCTGCGTGAAGCTGAAGTGAAGGCATTCAAGCGCTGATCCGCGCTTGCAGCTGCCATGGGCGAGTTTGAGCTGATCCGTAACTTCTTCGCTGCCGCGCCTTGTGCGCAGGGCGGCGAGGGCGTTGCACTGGGGATTGGCGACGACTGCGCCTTGCTGGCTGTTGCCCCTGGCGAACAGCTGGCGATTTCCACCGACACCCTGGTGGCCGGTGTGCATTTCGCAGACCCCTGCGACCCTTTCCTGCTCGGCCAGCGCTCGCTGGCAGTGGCAGTCAGCGACCTGGCGGCCATGGGCGCCGCGCCCGTCGCCTTCACCCTTGCCCTGACCCTGCCGACAGTCGAAGCCGATTGGCTGCAAGCCTATGCCAATGGCCTGAGCGCCATGGCGCAGAGCTGTGGCGTGCGCCTGGTAGGCGGCGACACCACGCGCGGCCCGTTGACCCTGACCATGACCGTGTTCGGTCGCGTGCCCGCCGGCCAGGCCCTGACCCGCAGCGGTGCCCGTCCGGGCGATCTGCTGTGCGTCGGCGGTGAACTGGGCAATGGCGCTGGCGCCTTGCCCCTGGTGCTCGGACAGCGCAGCGCCGATCCGGAGATCGCCGAGCCCTTGCTGGCCCACTACTGGTCGCCGCAGCCGCAACTGGCCCTGGGCCAGGCACTGCGTGGCAAGGCCAGCGCGGCCATGGATATCTCCGATGGCCTGCTGGCCGACTGCGGGCACATTGCTGCTGCTTCAGCTGTCGGCTTGCTGATCGAAAGTGAAAAACTGCCGATGTCCCGGGCGTTGTTGAGCTTTCTCGGTGAGAATGGCGCCCGCTCGGCGGCACTCAGCGGCGGCGACGACTACGTGCTGGTCTTCACCCTGCCCGAAGCCGAGCTGGCGCCGCTGCTCGCCGCCGGTTGGCCAGTGCATGTGCTGGGCCGGGTCGTGGCCGGGCAGGGTGTAGTGCTGCTGGATGCCGAGGGGCGGGACATCACCCCGAGCACTCGGGGCTATCAACATTTTCGGGAGACACCGTGACAGATCATCCCAAACAGGTTCCGGCAGAGTGCGTGCCGCCTTCCGTCTGGCGTAATCCCTGGCATTTTCTGGCCTTCGGCTTCGGTTCGGGCACCTTGCCCAAGGCCCCGGGCACCTGGGGCTCGCTGGTGGCGCTGCCTTTCATTCCGCTGTGGCAGATGCTGCCGGACTGGGGCTACTGGCTGATGCTCGGCATCACCATGCTGTTCGGCTTCTGGCTGTGCGGCAAGGTGGCCGACGACCTGCGGGTGCATGACCACGAAGGCATCGTCTGGGACGAAATGGTCGGCATGTGGATCACCCTGTGGCTGGTGCCGGAAGGCTGGCAGTGGTTGCTGGCGGGCTTCCTGATGTTCCGCTTCTTCGACATTCTCAAGCCCTGGCCGATCCGCTGGATCGACCGGCATGTGCACGGCGGTATCGGGATCATGCTCGACGACGTGCTGGCCGGGGTCTTCGCCTGGTTGGCGATGCAGGGACTGGTGTGGTGCTTTACCTGAGGAGTCAGCCATGCCGGTCGCTCGCGCTCTGCTGGTAACGCTCTGTGTCTTGACCGCCAGTCTGGTCCGGGCCGCCGAGCGGGCGGCGCTGCCCGGGGAAATCCGGGTGGCCAGCGAGGAGTGGGACAGCTACACCCAGGCCGATGGCCAGGGCATGGCCTGGGATATCCTGCGCGAGGTCTTCGAGACCCAGGGCGTGAAGCTCGACATGCGCAGCGTGCCCTACACCCGCTCGGTCGGGCTGGTGCAGCGGCGTGAAGTCGACGCCCTGGTCGGCTCCTATCGGGACGAAACCGATGGCGCCCTGTATCCGCGCTGGAATTACGACACCGACCATATCTACAGCCTGGGCTTGGCGACGAATTCGCCGCCGACCCTGGCCACGCTCGGCAACTACCGTCTGGTCTGGGTGCGTGGCTACCGGTACCAGGACTATCTGCCCAACATCAAGCGCTTCAATGAAATCCGCCGGCGTGTCGGTATCTTGCCGATGCTCCAGCAAGGCCGTGCCGACTTCTATATCGATGCCCTGACCGAGGTCGATTTTGTCCTGTCTCAGGCCGAGGACCGCGCGCAATTCCGGCGCACTCATCTGGCCGAACTGCCGCTGTTCCTGGGTTTTGCCAACAATGAACGGGGTCGGGTGCTGCGCGCGCTGTTCGATCGGCGGATGGCCGAGTTGGTGAAGAACGGCCGTCTGCGCCCGATTTTCCAGCACTGGCAGCAGCCCTATCCGTTCGATGCCGGCCGTCCGCCGGCCGACCGTTGATCTAACTTCTCGATCTTTATGCTCGATAATTCAGCCTAAGCGTCTGTCGGAAGCTGCTGCTACAATGCCGCCTCTGCGAATCTCCAGTCCCATACAGATCAGGAGCACAACGGTGCCCGTCGTTTTTGTTGCCGCTTCCAAGCTGCCCACCCCTTTTGCGCAATTCACCATGCACGGTTTTCTCGATGAAGCCACCGGCCGCGAGCACGTCGTGCTCAGCCTGGGTGATATTGCCGATGGCGCTCCGGTACTCGGCCGGTTGCACTCCGAATGCCTGACCGGCGATGCCCTGTTCAGCCAGCGTTGCGACTGCGGCTCGCAACTGGAAGCCGCCCTGCAGGCGATCGCCCGCGAAGGTCGTGGCGTGCTCCTGTACTTGCGCCAGGAAGGCCGGGGCATCGGCTTGCTCAACAAGATCCGCGCTTATGAATTGCAGGACGGCGGCGCCGACACCGTGGAAGCCAACGAGCGCCTGGGCTTTGCCGCCGACCAGCGTGACTACGCCATGTGCCTGCCGATGCTCGAGCACCTGGGGGTGAAATCCTTGCGCCTGATGACCAACAACCCGCGCAAGGTCAAAGCCCTGACCGAGATGGGTATAGTCGTGGCCGAGCGCGTGCCGCTGCATACCGGCCACAACCCGCACAACAAACTCTACCTGGCCACCAAGGCCAGCAAGCTCGACCACATGATGGGCAACGAGCACCAGGGCGAGGTAGACCGGGCGTGACCCGCGCTCAGGTCCGGCGGCGCCTGGCCGTCAGCTGGTGGCAATACCTGGCGCTGGCGCTGCTGCCGCTGTTCGTGCTCAACCTGGTGTTTGGCCAGGGCGAGCCGCTGCTGCCGATCCTGGCGATGCCGTTTTTCATCGCCGGGGTGGCTTCGATGTTTGTCAGCCTGCGTTTCTTCGGCGGCTACAAGCGCGCGCTGATCGCCACCCATAAAGCCCTCGATACCCCTTTGGAGCCGTCGGCCTGGATCGAACTGGCGGCCTGCCGTCGTGCGGCGTTTCTGGCTGCGGCGCTGCCGGCCTGGATTGGCGCCCTGGCGGTGTTCGTCGGCCTGGAAGCAGTGCCGCTGATCCTGCTGGCACTGTCCACCGCGGTGCTGTTCTACCTCTACCGCATCCCGCGTCAGCTCGGTTGATGGGTTGCTGGCTGGCAGTCCTGCTGCTGGCCCTCGCTGGTCCGGCGCTGGCCGTGGAGCGCGTGGTCAGCCTTGCGCCTTCTCTGTCGGAAATCGTCGTCGAACTGGACTCCGCCGACCTGCTGGTCGGCGTGCTGGATGCTGGCGAGCGTCCTCCCCAATTGCAGAACCTGCCGTCGGTGGGCCGCTACGGCCAGCTGGACATGGAGCGCCTGCTCAGCCTCAAGCCGGACCTGCTCCTGCTTTGGCCCGGCAGCGTCGGCCCGGCCCAGCGCGAGCAGCTCAGCCGCCTGGGTATCCCGACCCAGGTGGCCGAACCCCACAGCCTTGACCAGCTCACCACCCAGATCGAAACCATCGCCGCCCGGCTAGGGCGCCCACAACGCGGCCTGGTACGAGCCAACGAGTTGCGGCAGCAGTTGGCCAGCCTGCGTCAGCGCTATGCCCACAGTGCGCCGATGGCGGTGTTTTATCAGGTCTGGGATCAGCCGCTGTACACCGTGGGCGGCGGGCAAATCATCAGCGATGCTCTGGACGTGTGCGGCGCGCGCAATGTGTTTGCCGACCTGCCGCTGCCGGCGCCCCAGGTCAGTGTCGAGTCGGTGTTGCAGCGCGACCCTGAAGTGATCCTGGCCAGCACCCAGGCCCAACTGGATGCCTGGAAAGCCTGGCCGCAACTGAAGGCCGTGGCCCAAGGCAGGTTGTTGCTGATCAGCGATAAAGGCCTGGAGCGGCCGAGCGGGCAGATGATCGCCGCGACGGCCAAGCTCTGTGAGCTGCTTGATCCCGAGTAGCCGCAGCTAGCGCATCGTGGGCAAGCCTCGCTCCTACGGGCTGCGGATTCTGTAGGAGCAAGGCTTGCCCGCGATAGCGCCCTCACTGGTGCTACATGCCTAAAGCTCCGGCGTCCAGGTCACCCCGAACATCCAGGCCCGGCCCTGCTCCCGATACCCGTACTGCGCGCCATCATGGCTGTACAGCACCCGGCTGTAGGACTTGTCGAGCAGATTGTCGACCTTCAACTCCAGTCGGACCTCGCGATTCAGCGCCCAACTGCCGCGCAACCCCAGCAGGGCATAACCGCCGAGACGTTGCTGGTTGGCCAGGTCGTCATAGCTGCTGCTTACCGCCTGCCAGCTTGCGCCGAGGCCCAGGCGGTCGAATTGCCGATCCAGGTCCAGGCTCAGGGTGCGCCGGGCACGCCGGGCCAGGGTGTGGCCGGTGTCGCGGTCGCGGGGATCGATGATCGCCAGCCCCAGATTGCTCTGCCAGCCGAACAGCTCCTGCCGCAGCGCCGCCTCGAAGCCGTTGATCCGAGCCGAGGCCACGTTCTGCGGGCGCGAGTTGCTGCCGAAGATAATCGCGTCCTCCAGGTCGGTGCGGTACAGCGAGGTCTCCAGGCGCGTGCTTTCGCTCAACTGGCTGCGCCATTGCAGCTCGTAGCTTTTCGAGGTCTCGGGCTTGAGGTCGGGGTTGCTGAAGTCGGGGTAATACAGGTCGTTGAAGGTCGGCGCGCGGAAGCCTTCGCTGTAGGTCAGCAGGACATCGTTGTCTGCATTCAACGGCAGGGTGAGGGTGCCGCTCCAGCTGTTCTGGCCGCCGAACTGCTGGTTCTGGTCGCGGCGCAGGCCCAGCTCGGTGGAGAAACTCTCGGCCTTGAAGCGATGCTGGACAAAGGCCGCGCGGTTCCAGCGGCTGTCTTCGGCGAAGGCGGTGCTGCTGTTGACCCGGTCTTGGTACCAGTCGCCACCGACGATCAGGCTGTTGCGTTCGTCGAGGGTCAGGTCGTTCTGCCAGTTGACCGAGTCGCGGTAGGTGTTGAACACCGTGCGCTCGTCGCTGAGCTTGTCGAAGGTCTTCTCGCGGTTCTCGCTGTGGCCCAGTTCCAGGCGCGATCTCCAGACCTCGTTGATACGCCCGTCGACATAGCTGCTGAAGCTGCTGACCGCGAATTCGCTGTAGGGCTTCTGGGGGAGGCTCTCGAAGGTAGTGCTGTCGAAGCGCCCGAAGGGGTTGTCGAACTCGCTTTTGCCACGGTTATCCAGCAGGTTCAGGCCGGCTTCCCAGTCGTCATTGAAGGCGTGGCTCAGGCTCAGGCTGAGGGACTGGTTGCGGTAGGCGTCATTGTCGCGATCGCTGGCATAGGACTCATGGGTGCGATTGCTCCCGGCCGTGTCGTCGAGGCTGGCGCCCAAGCTGAAGCGGGTCTGCTGGTCGCCGCCGGACAGGCCGATGCTGCGCTCCCAGCTCTGGCGGCTGCCCAGCCCCAGGTGCAGGCGCGGTTGCAGGCCCTGCTCGGCGCTGCGTCGGGTGAAGATCTGGATCACCCCGCCGATGGCGTCGCTGCCGTAGATCACCGAGCGGGAGCCGCGCAGTACTTCCACCCGCTCGATCTGCTGGATATTCAGATGTTGCAGGTTGCTGTCGCCGGAGCTCGAACTGCCGATGCGCTGGCCGTCCACCAGCACCAGGGTCTGCGCCGACGAAGTGCCGCGGATGTAGATCCCCGGCACGCTGCCCCGGCCGCCGCTCTGCGCCACCTGCACGCCAGGCACTCGTTGCAGCAGGTCGGTGACGCTGGAGGGTTGCAGGCGGTCGATATCGTCGCGGGTGAAGACGGTGTTGGCGGCGCTGCTGTCGTTGCGTGCTTCCACCTGGCGGTTGGCGCTGATCAGCGTGTCCGGCAGCTTGAGGGCTTGTTCACGCTCGAGAGTATCGGCCAGCAGTTGGCCGGCGGGAAGCAGGGCAAGGGGCAGGAGGAGGCGGGAAGCTTTCATCGACAATCCGTTGCGAATTGGTCAGGCGAGAAGAAAAACGCTAGCCGCTGCCTCGAAAGCAACGCCCTTCGGGGCGATTGCAGTCTTGGCAGCGGCTACAGGTTACAGGCCGAGCAGTTGCAGGCGTGCTTGTACGGCGGCTTCGATGCCGGCTTCGTCCAGGCCGCATTCGGCCAGCATCTGCGCCGGCTTGGCGTGTTCGACGTAGAGGTCTGGCAAGCCCAGGTGCAGGATCGGCTTGAGGATCGCCTCGCGCGCCAGGAACTCGCTGACCGCGCCGCCGGCGCCGCCCATGATGGCGTTCTCTTCGACGGTCACCAGCAGCTCGTGGCTGGCAGCGATCTCACGTACCAGGGCTTCATCCAGCGGTTTGACGAAACGCATGTCGACCACAGTGGCATCCAGCTTGTCGGCGACTTTCAGCGCCTCGGCCAGTTGCACGCCGAATACCAGCAGGGCGACCTTGCTGCCCTGGCGGCGAACCACGCCCTTGCCGATCTCGATCGGCTGTAGGTCTTTTTCGATGGTGGCGTTCGGGCCGGTACCGCGTGGATAACGCACGGCGGCCGGGCCGTTGTACAGGTGGCCGGTGCTGAGCATCTTGCGCAGTTCGTTCTCGTCGCTCGGGGTCATCACCACCATGCCGGGGATGCAGCGCAGGAACGACAGGTCGAAGCTACCAGCGTGGGTCGGGCCGTCTTCGCCCACCAGGCCGGCGCGGTCGATGGCGAACAGCACGTCGAGGTTCTGCACCGCTACGTCATGCACGAGCTGGTCGTAACCGCGCTGCAGGAAGGTCGAATAGATCGCCACCACCGGCTTGGCGCCTTCGCAGGCCATGCCGGCCGCCAGGGTCACGGCGTGCTGCTCGGCAATCGCCACGTCGAAGTAGCGCAGCGGGAAACGCTCGCTGAAGGCCACCAGGTCCGAGCCTTCCTTCATCGCCGGGGTAATGCCCACCAGGCGCGGATCGGCGGCGGCCATGTCGCACAGCCATTCGCCGAACACACCGGAGTACTTCGGCCCACCGGCTTTTTTCGGCGCGGCGGCAGGGCTGTCCAGGGGATCGAGCTTGGTGATGGCGTGGTAGCCGATCGGGTCGACTTCCGCCGGGGCGAAACCCTTGCCCTTTTTGGTCACCACGTGCAGGAACTGCGGGCCCTTGAGGTCGCGCATGTTGCGCAGGGTGGCGATCAGGGTCGGCAGGTCATGGCCATCGATCGGGCCGATGTAGTTCCAGCCCAGCTCTTCGAACAGGGTGCCGGGAACCAGCATGCCTTTGGCGTATTCTTCGGTGCGGCGGGCGATTTCCCAGGCACCGGGCAGGCGCGACAGCACCTTCTTGCTGCCTTCGCGCATGCTGGCGTAGGTGCGGCTGGAGAGGATCTTGGCCAGGTAGTTGGACAGGCCGCCGACGTTGCGCGAGATCGACATGTCGTTGTCGTTGAGGATCACCAGCATGTTGGCGTCCACTTCCGGCGCGTGGTTCAGCGCTTCGAAGGCCATGCCGGCGGTCAGGGCACCGTCGCCGATCACCGCGATCGCCTTGCGCTCGCTGTTCTGCAGGCGGGCGGCAATGGCCATGCCCAGCGCTGCGCTGATCGAGGTGCTGGAATGGCCGACGCCAAAGGTGTCGTACTCGCTCTCGGAACGTCGCGGGAAGGCGGCCAGGCCATCCTTCTGACGCAGGCTGGCCATGCGCTCGCGGCGACCGGTGAGGATCTTGTGCGGATAAGCCTGATGACCCACGTCCCACACCAGACGGTCGTCCGGTGTGTCGAAGACGTAATGCAGCGCGATGGTCAGCTCGATGACGCCCAGGCCGGCACCGAAATGCCCACCGGTCTGGCCGACCGTATAGAGCAATTCCAGGCGCAACTCATCGGCCAGGGTTTCCAGCTCGGCTTCGCCTAACCGGCGCAGGCCGTCCGGCGTGTTGGCACGGTCGAGCAGGGGCGTGGTCGGGCGCTTGCGGGGAATCTCATGAAACGTCGTGGGCATCAGGCGAATCGTTATAGGTATAAAAGAGGCGGCAGTTTACCTTATGCATCGCAAGCTGCCCACGCAGAGCGCGGAACTTGGCTGATATGCGGTCTGCCGCGCCGGGGTCGATCAACTGCGTCGTTCGACGATATAACGCGCCAGTTCCCGCAGGGGCTCGGCGGCCGCGTCAAAGGGTCGCAGTGCGTGCAGGGCCTGATCGCGCAGCTCCAGGGCATACGCCTTGGCCGCTTCCAGGCCGAGCAGGGCCGGGTAGGTCGGCTTGTCCCGGGCGATGTCGGCACCCTGGCGTTTGCCGAGGGTCGCGGTATCGCTTTCCACGTCGAGAATGTCGTCCTGCACCTGGAACGCCAGGCCGATGGCCTGGGCATAGGTCTGCAAGGACTTGAGTTCGTCTTTTTCGGCCCGGCCGCTGGCCAGGGCGCCAAGCTTGACGCTGGCTTCGATCAGCGCGCCGGTCTTGTGCCGGTGCATGTATTCCAGGGCTTTCTGGTCGAGCTTGAGGCCGACCGAACCGAGGTCGATGGCCTGGCCGCCGACCATGCCCGCCGGGCCCGCCGCCAGCGCCAGGGCGCTGACCATCTGCAGGCGGATCTCGGCGCTCGAATCGCTCAGGCGCGGGTCGAGCAGGGCGCTGAAGGCCAGGCTCTGCAAACCGTCGCCGGCGAGAATCGCGCAGGCTTCATCGAAGGCTTTGTGGGTGGTCGGCTGGCCGCGACGCAGATCGTCGTCGTCCATCGCCGGCAAGTCGTCGTGCACCAGGGAATAGGCGTGGATCAGCTCCACCGCGCAGGCCGCGCCGTTGGCCTGTTCCGGCCGGGCACCGAGGGCTTCGCAGGCAGCGTAGGCCAACAGCGGGCGCACGCGCTTGCCGCCGTTCATCACGCTGTAGCGCATGGCCTCGTAAAGACGGGCCAGCTCCGGGCTTGGTGCGTGGAACAGGGTTTCCAGTGCAGCATTGACCCGGGCCTGGCTGCTGGCCTGATAGGCCGCGATCATTCTGGCTGTTCCGCGTCGAAAGGTTCTTCGGCCAGCTCGCCATCGCGCTCCAGCAGGATCTGCACCTTCTGCTCGGCCTGGGCCAGCGCCGCCTGGCAATCGCGGGTCAGGCCGATGCCTTGCTCGAAGGCGGTCAACGAGTCTTCCAGCGACAGCTCGCCGTTCTCCAGACGCTCGACCAGCGTTTGCAGGTCGGCGAGGGATTGTTCGAAATCTAAGGCAGCTTTTTTGCGGGCCATGGCGGCTATCCCGGTTGACGTTAAACCGGCGCGACACTAGCAGACATGGGGTTTTGGGGCAAATGAGCGGCGCTCGCCGAACGGGTAGGCAGGGCAGATTTTCTGCCCTGGGTCAGGGGCTTGTTGTGTGGGCCAGCCTTCTGTCGCCATTTCTTGCTTTGCGACAAGGAAAGTTGCGCGCACTTGCCTTGCAATGGCCCATCGTTGATTGGCAAGGAGAAGCTGCAATGAGTGTTTTTCGAAGTGTATTGGGGGCCTGTGTACTGCTTGGCAGCTGTGCCAGCAGCCTGGTGCTGGCCAGCGGGGCCGAGGGACTACAGCGGGTGAAGGTCGATCTGGTCGCGCCGCCGCTGGTTCATCCCCATGAACAAGTGGTCAGCGGGCCGCCCAAGGTGGTGCAGTTCCGCATGAGTATCGAAGAGAAAAAAATGGTCATCGATGACCAGGGCACCACGCTACAGGCCATGACCTTCAACGGGTCCATGCCCGGCCCGACCCTGGTGGTGCATGAGGGGGACTATGTGGAGCTGACACTGGTCAATCCGGCGACCAACAGCATGCCCCACAACGTCGACTTTCACGCGGCCACCGGCGCCCTGGGCGGGGCGGGCCTGACCCAGGTGGTGCCGGGGCAGGAAGTGGTGCTGCGTTTCAAGGCCGACCGCAGCGGCACCTTTGTCTATCACTGCGCGCCGCAGGGCATGGTGCCGTGGCACGTGGTGTCGGGCATGAACGGCGCGCTGATGGTGCTGCCCCGTGACGGCCTGCGCGACCCGCAGGGCAAACCCCTGCATTACGACCGCGTCTACACCATCGGCGAATCCGACCTGTATATCCCCAAGGATAAGGACGGCCACTACAAGGACTACCCGAACCTGGCGTCCAGCTACCAGGACACCCGTGCGGTGATGCGCACCCTGACCCCGAGCCACGTGGTGTTCAACGGCCGGGTCGGCGCCCTGACCGGGGCCAACGCGCTGACCTCCAAGGTCGGTGAAAGCGTGCTGTTCATCCATTCCCAGGCCAACCGCGACAGCCGTCCGCACCTGATCGGCGGCCATGGCGACTGGGTCTGGACCACCGGCAAATTCGCCAACCCGCCGCAACGCAACATGGAAACCTGGTTTATCCCCGGCGGCTCTGCGGTCGCGGCGCTGTACACCTTCAAGCAGCCGGGCACCTACGTGTACCTCAGCCACAACCTGATCGAAGCCATGGAGTTGGGGGCCCTGGCCCAGGTCAAGGTGGAGGGACAGTGGGACGATGACCTGATGACCCAGGTGAAAGCGCCAGGGCCGATCGTCGAGAGCAAGTAACAGGAGGAAGGGCGGGGATATTGTTCATGTCTTGAACATTTCGGAAAAGTCCGTAATATCTCCGCCATGCTCATCGATCAAATCAAAGCGCTGGCCAGCGACATCCGCATGCAGATGCTTGAATGGCTGAAGGACCCGGAAGGCAACTTTCCGCCCCAGGGGCATGACGCGCCGAAAGAAATCGGCATCTGCATGACTCACCTGCAGCACAAGGCCGCGCTATCGGCGTCCAGCACCTCCAGCCATCTGGCGATCCTGCAGCAGGCTGGCCTGGTCGAGGCCACGCGCATCGGCAAGTGGACCTACTTTCGCCGTAACGAAGCCGCCATTGCGGCCTTTACCGAGCAACTGAAGCACGAACTCTGAGTTTTTTACTTGAACATTTCGTTATTTTTCGAAATGAAAGGCAACCCAGGAGGATCTGTCCATGAAAGCAATCTACGTACAACCCGGTGGTGGTTACGACAAAGTAGTGGTCGGCGAGGCTCCGGCCGCGGCGCCGCAAGCGGGCGAAATCACCGTGCGTCTGCGCGCCAGTTCCCTCAACTACCACGATTTCGCGGTGGTCAGCGGCATGTGGGGCCCGACGGAATCGCGCATCCCGATGGCCGATGGCGCCGGTGAAGTGGTAGCCGTGGGCGAGGGGGTCAGTGAATTCGCCGTCGGCGATTCGGTGGTCAGCACTTTCTTCCCCGAGTGGCTGGACGGACGGCCCAATGTCGTCGGTTTTGCCACGGTGCCGGGTGACGGCCTGGACGGCTACGCCCGTGAAGTCGTCACCGCCCGCGCCACCTCCTTTACCCGTGCGCCCAAGGGCTGGAGCCACGCCGAAGCGGCGACCCTGACCACTGCCGGCCTCACCGCCTGGCGCGCGCTGGTGGACGACGGCCGGGTGACCGCCGGCGATACCGTGCTGGTGCAAGGCACCGGTGGTGTGTCGATCTTCGCCCTGCAATTCGCCAAGATGCTCGGTGCTACCGTGATCGCCACTTCGTCCAGCGATGCCAAGCTGGAGCGACTGAAAGCCCTCGGCGCCGATCATCTGATCAATTACCGCGAAGACCCGGCCTGGGGCGAAACCGTGCAGAAGCTCACCGCCGGCCGTGGCGTCGACCACGTGATCGAAGTGGGCGGTCCGGCCACCCTGGAGCAGTCGATGATCGCCGCCCGGGTTGGTGGCCATATCTCGGTGATCGGCATCCTGACCGGCGTGGCCGGCGAATTCCCGATCGTCACCGCGCTGGTCAAGCAACTGCGCCTGCAAGGCGTGCTGGTGGGCAGCCGTCGGCAGCAGCAGGACATGGTCCGCGCCATTGACGCCAACGGCATGCATCCGGTCCTCGACAAGCATTTCGCCCTGGAGGCGATAGTCGATGCCTTCCGCTACCAGGAAAGCAACCAGCACTTCGGCAAGATCATTCTCGATATCTGACCCTGCCTGGCCGGCCGCCGCGGATCACTCACTCTGGTCCGTGGTGGCCAGCACTTCGTTGATCTTCCAGCAGCCCTTGTCCTTGACCAGCAGCAGATCGACGATCTGCGTGGTGTCCGGCGTATTGCCCAGGGTCACCGACTCGCGTGCCGAGGTGCCTTGCACCTGGGGATCGCTGACCTTGATCTGGGTCAGCCACTCATCCATGTAGTCCTGGGTCTTGAGGAAGTAATCCTCTTCCAGACCCTCGGGGCTGCTCATCTGCTTCTTGATCCGTTCGATCAGCGCTTGCGTGACGTACTGCTGCAGGTGCGGCAGGTCATCGGTGATCGGGTCTTTCTCGTTGCTGAAACTCTGCAGGTACCAGTTGTAGAAGGCCTCGGCCACCGGCTTGGGCGAGCTGGCGCAGTCGGCGAGGGCGAGGGGTTGATGGAAAGCCGCGGCGAGGAGCAGCAGGGGGAACAGCTTTCTCATGGGGCGTCCTTACAGGGAAGTGGGGGGCTTTAAGGCATTGAGACAGCAAGAAAGGGTCGGCTGTTCGATTTCACCACGCGATGGCGCGGATCGCTATCGGCCTGTGCGCTGGCAGTGCTTTGCAATACAAATACGCTTTCAAATACTGTAGTCTTGAAACTACAGTCTCGGGATGATCGAGATCAAACAGACCGCGACCTTTATGGAGTGGGAAAACAGGCTCAAGGATTCCAGAGCCAGGGCGTTGATCGCTGCGCGGATTTTTCGCCTGGCCAACGGCCTTGCCGGTGACGTGTCACCGGTGGGCGAGGGCGTCAGTGAGCTGCGCATCCATTACGGGCCGGGCTACCGGGTTTACTTCCAGCAGCTCGGTTCGCAACTTGTCATTCTGTTATGCGGCGGCGACAAGAGTCGCCAGAGCCGCGATATCGAACTGGCCAAACAGCTGGCCCGTCGTTGGAGCCGATCATGAACGAACCGTTATTCGACTATGACCCCGCCACGTCCCTACGCGACCCGCAGGCCATTGCCCTGTTCATGGCGGACGCCTTCGAGACCGGCGATGCCGGCTACATCGCCAAGGCCCTGGGTGTGGTGGCGCGGGCCAAGGGTATGACCGAACTGGCCCATGAAACCGGGCTGTCCCGCGAGCAGTTGTATCGCTCGTTCAGCGACAAGGGCAACCCGACCCTGAAGACCCTGCTGGCGGTGATGCGTGCCCTGGGGCTGGACATGACGGCGCGGGTGCATGTCAGGCCGTAGCGGCCTCAGCCCAGCTCTGGGGCCAACAGTGTCTGCACCCGATTGCGCCCCTGGCCCTTGGCGCCATACAGCGCCTCGTCCGCCTGGGACAGCAACCGGGAAAGGTCGTAGCCCGTCGTCTGGCTGCTCACTACGCCGATGCTCACGCTCAGCAACCCAGGTTCGAGCAGGGACAGCGTCGCGAAATCCTGGCGAATCCGCTCGGCTACCTGCACCGCCTGTGGCTCTCGGGTATTCATCAACAGGCAGGCAAACTCCTCACCGCCGATCCGCGCGAACACATCCTGCGGGCGCAGGTTTTCCAGGGAAACCTGGCTGAAGGCGACCAGCGCCTGATCGCCCATCTGATGGCCGAAGGCGTCATTGAGCCGTTTGAAATGGTCCAGGTCGCACAGCAGCAGTGCCACGGGTTCTTCCCGGCGCGCGCACTCGGCCAGCATCTGCTCGCCATGAACCATAAACGCCCGGCGGTTACCCACGCCGGTCAAGGCATCGCTGAACGCCGCTGCCTTGAAGCGCAACTCGGCGCGCTCCTTGACCATCGCCAGCGTCACGTAGGCGATGCCGATCACATAGAGCATCGATTCGAACAGCATGAAGGAAAAAAACGGCATGCCCTGGCCAGTGCCCGAGAGTGCGTTATCGAAGGCCAGCCCACCGTCAGTAGCCGCCCGGACGATATAGAACGTGGTGTGCAGCAGGGTCAGGACCAGTGCCGGCAGATAGGCGACATCCAGTTGATGCCGGCTACGCCAGAACTCCAACGCCGTCAGCGTCCCGTAACCGACCACCAGTAACGAATAGACCAACACCCGTGTCGCCATCGTTCCATAGAAGGCGGGCACCAGGCACAGCCCCAGCCACAGCACGGCCCCCGCCAGAATGCCCGGCACCGAAGGCGCCCGCCCGGCGAACAGGCGCATCGCCGTCCAGTTCAGCGCCGCGCTCAGCAACAGCAGCACATTGCCCAGCACCAGGGGCACAAAGTCCCCGTCCAGGTTGCGCAGGCTGTTGAGCAGCAGGCCGATTGCTGCCAGCAGCATCATGCCGCCCAGGTACGCCAGGGGCTGCTCGCGGGTTTCCCGGGACCAGGCGTGAAAGCTCAACAGCCCCATCAGGCAGAAGATGAAGAGCGACACCACGAGCAGGGTAGGGATATGCAGCGCCATGTCCTTGGTTCTCGTTTTGCGTCATGCGGGGGATGCCCAAAGTCGTGGGCAGAGAGGGAGGCGCGGTAGGTGGGGCCGCAGCCTGGGGATCAAGGCGCAGGATTGTAGCGATATCTTTTGGCCACTGTCTGGGTTGTTTGGAGAGGGAGACGAGGCAGTTGAGGTTTGTCCCGTCTCCCTCAGGCGATTGCGCTGGGCTTTTATCTTCCCGGCGGGGCCGCAACCGGTCGGTTGGCATCCAGCAGTGAATCCACCACGGCCCTGGCCATTTCCACCGAATGGATCATCGACCAGATCAGCCCGCGCTCCACGCCGCTGGCGCGTTCGCTGATTTCATCGCTGACCTGCACCGCGCAATCCAGCAGCAGCGACACATGCACCAGGGCTTCTTCGGCGCTGACGCCGTGGCGGACGTTGAACAGCGAGTCGTGGCCCACGGCTGTCGCGGCGGTGTCTTTCAGGGAGGCGAGAACCGAGGGTTCGGCGTTGTTCGCGGCCAGGGCCAGGCGGATGCGCTGGGTGGCGAGGTCGTGTTCGAGGGTTCTGAATTGCCCGGGCAGGGGCATGGGTGGATCGGGGACGAGCTTTTTCATGGTGCATCTCCAATGTGAGTGGAGCTGCCGGAGATCGCTGCTAAACGAAAAAGGGAGGCAGCTGTACGCAGGTTAGCAGGCCGATCACATTGGAAACCGGCGCACCCGAAGGTGCCCTGCGCACAGCCACCATGACGTGCCGACTCGGTCAGACGGTAGGTGATGCTATACGCCCAATGCGATGTTTCGAGCTGCTAAACCCGGTCACTGATTCAGCAGTGACAGACCGAGCCTAGAGAGCCCATTTTGCAGGCGCAAGCGGGTTGGAGTTTCTAGGAAAAGTCGCTCAATAGAAAGCGAAGAGCCTTACTTCCAGACAGCCAAGGCGAGGGCGGCCTCCATGAAAACGAGGGCGACCTGTTGCGGGTCGCCGCTCGATGTGCTCGTTACTTCAGGTTGCCGCTGAGGAACTGCCGCAGGCGCTCGCTTTGAGGGTTACCCAATACGTCCTCGGGCGCGCCCTGTTCTTCGACCCGCCCCTGGTGCAGGAACAGCACCTGGTTCGACACTTTGCGCGCAAAGCTCATTTCGTGGGTCACCATGATCATGGTGCGGCCTTCTTCGGCCAGGCCCTGGATCACCTTGAGCACTTCGCCCACCAGCTCCGGGTCCAGGGCTGAAGTCGGCTCGTCGAACAGCATGATCTCCGGCTCCATGGCCAGGGCCCGGGCAATGGCGACCCGCTGTTGCTGGCCTCCCGAGAGGAACGCAGGGTATTGATCGGCCGCCCGCGCAGGCAGGCCCACCTTGTCCAGGTAACGCCGGGCGCGGTCCTCCGCATCCTTCTTGCTGACGCCCAGTACCCGGCGTGGGGCCATGGTGATGTTCTCCAGTACGGTCATGTGGCTCCACAGGTTGAAGTGCTGGAACACCATGGCCAGGCGGGTACGGATGCGTTGCAGTTCATTGGCGTCGGCCACGCGCATGCCGTGGCGGTCGTGGACCATCTGGATCGGCTGGTTGTCCAGGCTCATGGTGCCGTCGTTGGGCGTTTCCAGGAAGTTGATGCAGCGCAGGAAGGTGCTCTTGCCCGAACCACTGGCGCCGATCAGGCTGATCACATCGCCGGTCTTGGCGTTCAGCGAAACGCCCTTGAGGACTTCCAGGTTGCCGTAACTTTTGTGCAGGTTTTCAACGGTCAGTTTGTACATGTGCAAGCCTCCTGAATTAGTGAGCCGGGCCGAGGAAAGACAACCAGCGGCGTTCAGCCAGGCGGAACAGGCCGACCAGGGAGAAAGTGACTGCCAGGTAGATCATGGCGGCGATGCCGAACGACTCGAAGGTCATGAAGGTGGCCGAGTTGGCATCGCGCGCGACCTTGAGGATGTCCGGCACGGTGGCGGTGAAGGCCACGGTGGTCGAGTGCAGCATCAGGATCACTTCGTTGCTGTAGTAGGGCAGCGAGCGACGCAGGGCCGACGGCATGATGACGTAGGCATACAGCTTCCAGCCGTGCAGGCCATAGGCCTTGGCCGCCTCGACTTCACCGTGGTGCATGCTGCGGATCGCCCCGGCGAAGATTTCCGTGGTGTAGGCGCAGGTGTTCAGGGCAAAGGCCAGGATGGTGCAGTTCAGCGCATCGCGAAAGAACGCATCGAGCACGGGCTGGGCACGCACCGCGGCGATGCTGTAGATGCCGGTGTAGCAGATCAGCAACTGGATATACAACGGCGTGCCGCGGAACAGGTAGGTGTAGAACTGCACCGGCCAGCGCACCCAGGCATTGCTCGAGACCCGGGCGATCGACAGCGGGATCGACATCACGAAGCCGAAGAAGATCGAGGCGCTGAGCAGCCAGAGCGTCATGGCCAGCCCGGTGATGTGAGTGCCGTCCTGGAACAGGAAGGGTCTCCAGTACTCCTGTAGAAGTTCGATCATCGCACGGCCTCGCGGGTGCCTGCGGCGTAGAAAATTTCCATCCGGCGCAAGACGTAGTTCGAAACGGTGGTGATCACCAGATAGATCAGGGCGGCCAGCACCAGGAAGAAAAACAGCTGATAGGAACTCTTGCCCGCGTCCTGGGCCACCTTGACCAGATCGGCCAGGCCAATGATCGACACCAGCGCGGTGGCCTTGAGGATCACCATCCAGTTGTTACCGATGCCCGGCAGGGCAAAGCGCATCATTTGCGGGAACACCACCAGGCGAAAGCGCTGGGCACGGGTCAGGCCGTAGGCGGTCGCCGCTTCCATTTGCCCACGGGGCACGGCGAGGATGGCGCCGCGGAAGGTTTCGGTGAAATACGCCCCATAGATGAAGCCCAGGGTAATGACCCCGGCGCTGAACGGGTCGATCTCGACGTATTCCCATTCCATGAAGGTGGTGAAGGAGGACAGCCAGGTTTGCAGGCTGTAGAAAATCAGCAGCATCAGCACCAGGTCCGGAACCCCCCGGATCAGCGTGGTGTAGGCCTGCGCAGGGGCGCGCAGCAGTACCGATTTCGAAAGCTTGGCGCTGGCGCCGATCAGGCCCAGGCCCACGCTCACCAGCAAGCACAGAAAGGATAATTTGACAGTCATCCAGGAGCCTTGCAGCAACAGCGGGCCGAAGCCCTGGAGGCTGAAGCCCGACAGCCCGAGAATCTGCAATAGGTTTTCTAGCATTGTGCAGCCCTACGTCAGTCAAAAAAGCGCCCATCCGGAAATGGGCGCAGGGTCGTTATTTGCCGCTGTAGAGATTCAGATCGCCAAAGTGCTTCTGCTGGACGGCCGCATAGGTGCCGTTGTCGTGCAGTGCCTTGATCGCGGTGTTCAGCAAGGTCTGGAGTTCGGCGTTGCCTTTGGTCAGACCCACGGCGGTTTTGCTTGGCAGCAGCGGGCTTTCGACCGGCTCGCTGACTTGGAAGTCGGTGCCTTGTGGCGACTTCAGGAAGCCCAGTTCGGCTTGCAGCATGTCCTGGATCGAGGCCGCGAGGCGTCCGGAAATCAGGTCGGCGTAGACCTGGTCCTGGTTGGCGTAGGCCTGGGTCTCGACCCCGGCCTTGTCCAGCACGGCCTTGGCATAGGCTTCCTGGATGGTGCCTTGCTCGTAGCCGACTTTCTTGCCCTTGAGGGAGGCCGGATCGGTGCTGATGGCCGCGCCTTTCTTGAAGACCAGCGCGGTCGGACCAGAGAACAGCTCGCTCGAGAAGTCGATGACTTTCTCGCGCGCAGGCGTAGCGGTCATGGAAGAGATCACGCCGTCGAACTTGTTGGCCTTGAGGCCGGGGATCATGCCGTCGAAATCACTTTCGACCCATTTGCACTTGACCTTCAGCTCAGCGCAGATCGCATTGCCCAGATCGATATCGAAGCCCACCAGGCTGCCGTCGGCGGCCTTGGATTCGAACGGTGCATAAGAGGGGTCGACGCCAAAACGCAACTCCTTGTACTCCTTGGCCAGCGCAGAACCTGCAGCCATACAAAAAGCCAATGCAGAAATGGTTAGAAATGCTCTTTTCATTGTTTTATTCCCGAGGACCATTGGAAGCGCTTGCGCTGCAAGAGTGCGTGTACTGATAGGATCCAATGTCCTATGCACACGCAAATACTTGTACAGACAAGCATATGCAATCGCTCGGCCAATTCGCGGATCGGGGCTTTGAGAAAGCATGTAAAACGCTCTGCGATGGGCTTGGCAGGCAGGCAAACCCAGGGGCTTGGGCCGCCTGTGAGGCTGTTACCGAAGCAGGCTTTACCCCCGGCTGGGGTATGCGGTAACAAAGTGTGAGGTCAAGGCGCCAGGCCATCAGGAACAGGGGGTGGGTGGAAACAGGCTGACCCGGACCCTGAGCGAAAAGATCTCTTTGCCTCCCGATAGCCCACGGCCGACACCCCTCAGTCCCGCCGCCCGCCATCACAGATAAAGTCAATGAACGCCCGCAGTTTCGGCGTGAGGTGACGGCTCGATGGCCACACCACCTGGATGTTCAGGGTGCGCTGCACCCGATCGGGCAGGATCGATTCCAGTTCGCCGGCATCCAGCGCCTCGCGCACGGCGAATTCGGGGACGCAGGCGATGCCCAGGCGCGTCGTTCTTTTTCGTGCTCAGTGGCTTTGTGATCGCTGGGGCCGCGCGCAGCATCTGCCGATCCGGGGGCTGAGGGCCATTCGCGCAGGGGGGCATATTCCAGGCATTAAAAAGCCGGCTTGTGGCCGGCTTCTCGGGGACTGGCTTGGTTCATTTTTGGTAAACCGCACCAGCCTGCAAAACGTACACCCAGCTCTTGCGGCTGGCTGTGGGACTTGGCGAGAAAATCATCTGCCGCGTCGGGCGGATCTGACCGGTTGAACAGGTCGATGCGCAAAGGTGGGGCGCAGCATACTGATATTCGAGGAGAATTCCCAGCGGGAAACGCTCTCCAGAGCCTTTGGCGAGGCAGAAAAGTGCAGGTGTTTTGTCTCTGGGGGCGTTGTTGGGGTGGGGGAGTGCGTGCAAGCCCGTTTCCAACAGGTACAAAAAAGCCCCGGCTTGGCGGGGCTTTTTATTGAAGGGGTGCTTAGCCTTTGTAGGCGGCAACCGACTTCGTGATTGCGGCGCGGGCGGCGTCTGCGCCGTCCCAGCCTTCGATCTTCACCCACTTGCCTTTTTCGAGATCCTTGTAGTTCGCGAAGAAGTGCTCGATCTGCTGAATCAGCAGCGCTGGCAGGTCGGTGTATTCCTTCACGTCGACATACAGCTGGGACAGCTTGTCGTGAGGAACAGCGATGACTTTGGCATCGCCGCCGCCGTCGTCGGTCATGTTCAGGATGCCGACCGGACGGGCGCGGATCACCGAGCCTGGAGCAACCGGGTAAGGAGTCACGACCAGCACGTCGAGGGGGTCACCGTCGTCGGCCAGGGTGTTCGGGATGTAGCCGTAGTTGGCCGGGTAGAACATCGGGGTGGCCATGAAACGGTCAACGAACAGGCAGTCGCTGTCTTTGTCGATTTCGTATTTGATCGGCGCGTGGTTGGCCGGAATCTCGATTGCGACGTAGATGTCGTTCGGCAGGTCTTTGCCAGCCGGAATCTTGCTGTAGCTCATTGGGCGATGCCCCCGTTAGTTGACCAAAATGTCTTGGCCGGATTGACCAAAAAGTGGCGGCGATTATAGGCATATTCCAAGGGCTGTGCCACGTACCGAAGGACGTATGGACGCCTTGGGCCCACTGCCGCAAACCCTGTGCAGAAGCGGCTAGCGACGCTCGATTGCTTGCGAAAAGAAGAGTCGTTGCAACGCGTTTAGTTCAGGAACACCCCTCAGGATCGGCGATTATTTCGCCAGCGCACTGGCTCCGATGGACACCTCAGTGTTGCTGGTAGTGCGGGTCGCTGGCCTGCAGTTGCTGGAGCCGGGCCAGGGGATTCTGCCGGTAAAACAGCTGCAGTTGCTCGTAGACCTTCGGATAGGCCTCGTGGAGCAGATCCGGGGCGCTGAAGAAGTATTCGCTGGTGACGGCGAAGAATTCCGCGGGGTTTTCCGCGGCATAAGGATCGATGGCGGTTTCGGCGTCCGGGTTGTGGTCGAGCTGGCGGTTGAGGTCGTCGTAGGCCGCCTGCATCACCTGCGCCCAGTCGCTGATGCGCATGTCGCTGTGCAGCGGCGGCAGGCCGTTGGCATCGCCGTTGAGCATGTCCAGCTTGTGCGCCAGTTCGTGGATCACCAGGTTGTAGGCTTCCCAGCCGCCGCTGGCGAGCACGCCGGGCCAGGCCAGGATGATCGGGCCCTGTTGCCAGGCTTCGCCGCTGTGTTCGGCGTCCCATTCATGTTCGACGCCGCTGGCATCGCGATGGCGCTGGGGGCTGAGGAAATCGTCGGGGTAGAGGACGATTTCGTGAAAGCCCTGGTACCAGTTCAAATCCCCCAGGTGCAGCAGCGGCAGCTGGGCCTGGGCGGCCAGCAGCAGGCGCTCGAACTGGTGCAGTTCGACCCCGGGCAGGGCGCTCAGGTGCTTGTCGTCGAGAAACAGGACGCTGGTTTCCCGCAGCCACTGGTCCTCGGCAGCGCTCAGGCCATCAAGGAAGGGCAGGTGCTGGCGCACCCGTTGCCACATTTCATCGGCAATCGGGTGCTTGGCCAGCCGACGCCGGCGGCGCCAGGTGCTGAGGGGCCACATACCGATCAGTGGCTTTCGGCCTTTGCTGCCGAGCGGCCCAGGCGGCTGCGCACCACGCCGATGATCATCGGCACCAGCGACAGCAGGATGATGCCCACCACCAGCAGCGACAGGTTTTTCTTGATGAATGGCACGTTGCCGAAGAAGTAGCCCAGGGTTACCAGGCCGCCGACCCAGAGGATGGTGCCGGCCACGCTGAAAGCGAAGAAGCGCGGGTAAGGCATCTTGGCCACGCCGGCGACGAAGGGGGCAAAGGTGCGGATGATCGGCAGGAAACGCGCCAGGGTCACGGTTTTGCCGCCGTGACGGTCGTAGAAGTCGTGGGTCTTTTGCAGGTAGTCGCGGCGGAAGATCTTCGAGTTCGGGTTGCTGAACAATCGCTCGCCGGCCGTTCGCCCGATGATGTAGTTGGTACTGTCGCCGAGGATTGCCGCCAGCATCAGCAAGCCGCCGAGCAGCACCGGGTCCATGGCGCCACCTGCGGCGACCGCGCCGGCAATGAACAGCAGGGAGTCGCCAGGCAGGAATGGCGTCACCACCAGGCCGGTTTCGCAGAAAATCACCAGGAACAGGATGGCGTAGATCCATGGCCCGTAGTTGGTCACCAACATGTCGAGGTAAACGTCGAGATGGAGGATAAGGTCGATCGGGTTGAAATCCATTAGGGCACCTGTGGTGATGGCCCGACTCTGCAGGCCTGTGCGATGACCGGGGCGAAAACTTACAGTTGGCGCAGATTCATCTTACGCCCCGAAAAGGACGGCATTATAAGACCTGATATGTGAAATAGGCGTTGAGTTTGTAGCGAGGAATGTCTTGGGGCGATGGTTGACCAGAGGCGAAAGGTCGTGGCCTTCGGCAGCGTCTTCCCTGGCGCTGTCGAAGGTTGTGAGCGGGCGGTTTGAGATGGGTCTTAATCGTCGCTGATCGGCAATATGTAGTTCTTGAACTCGGTATCTTCGCGAAAACCGATGGATTCATAGGTTTTCTGCGCCACTTCATTGTCACTGCTGGTGGAGACACGCATGCGCACGGCATGGGTGTCCTTGGCCATTTTCTTCGCGGTGCGGATCAGGTTGTCGGCCACCAGCTGGCGGCGAGCGTCTTCGGCGACATAGATGTCGTTGAGGATCCATACGCGCTTGAGGGACAGGGAGGAGAAGCTGGGGTAGAGCTGGCAGAAACCGAGGAGTTTCTTGTCGTCATCGTCTGGCAGGGCCAGGTAGATCACCGACTCCTTGCGGCGCAGGCGTTTTTCCAGGAAGGCCCGGGAGGAGTCCGGAAAAGGCAGGGCGCCATAGAACTCGCGGTATTTGACGAACAGGGGCGTTAACAGATCCAGGTGTTCGAGGGTCGCTTGAGTAATCCGCATGGTTGTCCTCAACTTCAAATGGATACGACGGCAAACGGTTCATTACTCGGGCAGCCGTGCTTCGATGCTGCCTAAAGCGTGGAAAAAGCGCAATCGTCTCGAAAAATCACGGCTTTGCTGGCCCCAGCAGGAAATTGCCCTTGAGCGTGTCGGGTGCGTCGCTGTCCAGGGTGTTCACCTGGGCCTCGTCTTTCAGGTTGACCCCCGAGAGCTGCCGTCTGCAGGCCTCGCGCATCAGGTACAGCAAACGGTGGGCCGCCATGCCGTAGCTCAGGCCCTCCAGGCGCACGTTGGAGATGCAGTTGCGATAGGCATCGGTGAGCCCGACCTTCGGGTTATAGGTGAAATATAGCCCCAGGCTGTCCGGTGAGCTGAGGCCCGGGCGCTCGCCGATCAGGATTACGGTCATTTTCGCGCCGAGCAGCTCGCCGATTTCGTCGGCCACCGCCACTCGGCCCTGTTCCATCAGGATGACCGGCGACAGCGACCAGCCTTCGGCCTGGGTCTGTTCTTCAAAACGGGCGAGAAACGGCAGGGTGTGGCGATGTACTGCCAATGCCGACAAACCGTCCGCCACCACCACCGCCAGATCGACGCCGCCCGGGTTGGCCGATGCGTGATCGCGCAGGGCCTGGGCCGACGCGTCACTGAGCTTGCGCCCCAGGTCCGGGCGTTGCAGGTAGCTGTGGCGATCGCTGGCGGCGCTGTGCAGCAGCAGGCTGTCGCGGCCGCGTTCGGCCAGTTGGCTGCTCAGCCCGGCATGGTCGAAGGGCAGGTGCACCGCATCGCGGGCCTGGGCGTGGGCGAACTGGAAATCCAGTTGGGCGCCGGTGGGCAGGCTGGTGCCGGTACGGCCCAGGGCGATACGCGCCGGGGTCAGGCGGCGCAGCTCCAGCCAGGGGTTCTGGCTGTCGGTCGGGTGTTTGTCCATAAGCCTGTCCTTACTGAAGCTGTGCCAGCGCCTGGCGGAAGGCCGGCGGCAGGTTGTGGCCGAACCGCACCTTGCCGTCGGGCTGGGTGAAGATGCCGGTTTTCGCCAGCCACTGCTCGAACTCCGGCGCCGGTTTCAGGCCCAGGGTCTGGCGGGCATAGAGCGCGTCGTGAAAGGAGGTGGTCTGGTAGTTGAGCATGATGTCGTCGGAGCCGGGGATGCCCATGATGAAGTTGATCCCGGCCACGCCCAGCAGGGTCAGCAGGGTGTCCATGTCATCCTGGTCGGCTTCGGCGTGGTTGGTGTAGCAGATATCGCAGCCCATGGGCACGCCCAGCAGCTTGCCGCAGAAGTGATCTTCCAGGCCGGCGCGGATGATCTGCTTGCCGTTGTACAGGTACTCCGGGCCAATGAAGCCGACCACGGTGTTCACCAGGAACGGCTTGAAGTGCCGGGCCACGGCATAGGCGCGGGTTTCGCAGGTCTGCTGGTCGACGCCGAAGTGGGCGTTGGCCGACAGCGCGCTGCCCTGGCCGGTTTCGAAATACATCAGGTTCTGCCCCAGGGTGCCGCGCTTGAGGCTCAGGCCGGCCTCGTAGCCTTCCTGCAGGACATTGAGGTTGATGCCGAAGCTGGCGTTGGCCGCTTCGGTGCCGGCAATCGACTGGAACACCAGGTCCAGCGGCACGCCACGGTTGATCGCCTCGATGGAGGTGGTGACGTGGGTCAGTACGCAGGCCTGGGTGGGGATTTCATAACGCTGGATGATCGCGTCGAGCATTTCCAGCAGGGCGCAGATCGAGGCGATGCTGTCGGTGGCCGGGTTGATGCCGATCATGGCGTCGCCGTTGCCGTAGAGCAGGCCGTCGAGAATGCTCGCGGCGATGCCCGCCGGTTCGTCGGTCGGGTGGTTGGGTTGCAGGCGGGTCGACAGGCGCCCGCGCAGGCCCAGGGTGCCGCGGAACCGGGTGACCACGCGGATCTTCTGCGCCACCAGCACCAGGTCCTGGACGCGCATGATCTTCGACACGGCGGCGGCCATTTCCGGGGTCAGCCCGGGTGCCAGGGCACGCAGGCTCTGTTCGTCGGCGGCGTCGCTGAGCAGCCAGTCGCGGAAACCGCCGACCGTGAGGTGGCTGACGGTGGCGAAGGCGGCCTTGTCGTGGGTGTCGATGATCAACCGGGTGACTTCATCGGTTTCGTAGGGAATCAGCGCCTCTTCGAGGAAATGCTTGAGCGGAATGTCCGCCAGGGTCATTTGCGCGGCGACCCGCTCGCCGTCGTTGAGGGCGGCGACGCCGGCCAGGAAGTCCCCGGAGCGCGCCGGGCTGGCCTTGGCCATGACGTCCTTGAGGCTGTCGAAGCGGTAGGTCTGGGCGCCGATGGTGTGGGCAAATGCAGCCATGGTGCGCGATCCTCCAATCAAGATTTCATTCTGCTTTCGTGTGGGGGCGGGCTTGCACTTCTATAAGGCAGGCACCGAGCGCAGGGCCCGGTGCCGGTGCAACTCACACTCCTTCGAGCATAGCGTCCGCCGGTGCTTCGGAACGTTGCTTGGCGGTCAGCTGGAAGTACAGGTAACCGGCGGCCATGAAACCGAGGAACACACAGCCGATCAGGGTGTTGAACCAGGCCATCGCCACCAGGCACACCAGCGCCAGGAACAGCGCGATGGCCGGCACCACCGGATAACCCGGCGCGCGGAAGGTGCGCTCCAGATTCGGTTCGGTCCTGCGCAGTTTGAACAGGCTGAGCATACTGATGATGTACATCACAATCGCGCCGAATACCGACATGGTGATCATCGCCGCCGTCAGGGTCATGCCTTGCAGGTTGACCAGGCCGTCGCTGTAGATCGCGGCGATGCCGATCACGCCGCCGGCGATGATGGCCCGGTGCGGGGTCTGGAAGCGCGACAGCTTGGCCAGCCCTTTGGGCAGATAGCCGGCGCGGGCGAGGGCGAAGAACTGCCGCGAGTAGCCAAGAATGATCCCGTGGAAGCTTGCCACCAGGCCGAACAGGCCGATCCACACCAGCATGTGCATCCAGGTCGAGTTGTTGCCGACCACGGCTTTCATCGCCTGGGGCAGCGGGTCGTTGATGTTCGATAGGGTGCGCCAGTCGCCGACGCCGCCGGCCATCACCATCACGCCGATGGCGAGGAACACCAGGGTCAGGATGCCGCTGACATAGGCCCGGGGAATCGTGCGTTTCGGGTCCTTGGCTTCCTCGGCGGCCATGGCCGCGCCTTCGATGGCGAGGAAGAACCAGATCGCAAACGGGGTCGCGGCGAAGATCCCCGGAATCGAGCCCAGGGTGAACTCGTTGGCGCCCGACCAGCCGTTGAGCACGAAATTGCTGAAACTGAAGCCCGGTGCGACCACGCCCATGAATACCAGCAGTTCGGCCACCGCCAGTACGGTGACCACCAACTCGAAGGTCGCGGCGATGCTGACGCCGAGGATGTTCAGGGTCATGAACACAAAGTACGCGCCGACCGCCGCGACTTTCGGGTCGAGCCCCGGATATTGCACGTTGAGGTAGGCGCCGATGGCCATGGCGATGGCGGGCGGGGCGAACACGAACTCGATCAGGGTGGCGATGCCGGCGATCAATCCGCCTTTCTCGCCGAAGGCTCGGCGGCTGTAGGCGAACGGCCCGCCCGCATGGGGGATTGCGGTGGTCAGTTCGGTGAAACTGAAGATGAAACAGGTGTACATGGTCGCGACCATCAGGGCCGTGACCAGGAAACCCAGGGTGCCGGCGGTGCCCCAGCCGTAACTCCAGCCGAAGTATTCGCCGGAAATCACCAGGCCGACGGCAATGCCCCACAGGTGCAGGGTGCCGAGTGTGGGTTTGAGCTGTGTGGTGGAAGTCATAAGTCCTCTCTGTCTCTTTTTATTGTTCGATCTGTTGGACTTTCAGGTGCAGCGTTTGAGATGGATGGAAGCTGTTCACGCAGCGGCGGATACTGAACGACAGGTACGCAAGGCCCGTGCCAGAGCGGCCAGGCCATGTGTGTCAGGTCATTGGGGACGCCTTCGCGGGCTTACCCGCGAAGGCGGTTGAACAGGCGACACCGAAACCCCGGTGTCGCCACAGGGTTTTAGAAGAAGCCCAGCGGATTGATGTCGTAGCTCACCAGCAGGTTTTTGGTCTGCTGGTAGTGGTCGAGCATCATCTTGTGGGTTTCACGGCCGACGCCGGACTTCTTGTAACCGCCGAACGCCGCGTGGGCGGGGTAGAGGTGGTAGCAGTTGGTCCACACACGACCGGCCTTGATCGCCCGGCCCATGCGGTAGGCGCGGTTGATGTCGCGGGTCCAGAGGCCGGCGCCGAGGCCGAACTCGGTGTCGTTGGCGATGGCCAGGGCTTCGGCTTCGTCCTTGAAGGTGGTGATGCTCACCACCGGGCCGAAGATTTCTTCCTGGAACACGCGCATCTTGTTGTTGCCCTTGAGCAGGGTCGGCTGGATGTAATAACCGCTGGCCAGGTTGCCTTCGAGTTTTTCCACCTTGCCGCCGGTCAGCAATTGCGCGCCTTCGCCCTTGGCGATTTCCAGGTAGGACAGGATCTTGTCGAACTGCTGCTCGGAGGCCTGGGCGCCGACCATGGTGTCGGTGTCCAGCGGGTCGCCGCGCTTGATCTGCTCGACCTTTTTCATCACCACTTGCATGAACTCGTCGTAGATCGACTCTTCCACCAGGGCGCGGGACGGGCAGGTGCAGACTTCGCCCTGGTTGAAGAACGCCAGCACCAGGCCTTCGGCGGCTTTTTCAATGAAGCTCGGTTCGGCCTGCATGATGTCGGCGAAGAAGATGTTCGGCGACTTGCCGCCCAGCTCCACGGTGGATGGGATGATGTTCTCGGCGGCGCATTTCATGATGTGCGAGCCCACCGGGGTCGAACCGGTGAAGGCGATCTTGGCGATGCGCTTGCTGGTGGCCAGGGCTTCGCCCGCTTCCTTGCCGAAACCTTGCACCACGTTGAGCACGCCCGGCGGCAGCAGGTCGCCGATCAGTTCCATCAGCACGCAGATGCCCAGCGGGGTCTGCTCGGCTGGCTTGAGTACCACGCAGTTACCGGCGGCCAGGGCGGGCGCGAGTTTCCAGGCGGCCATCAGCAGCGGGAAGTTCCATGGGATGATCTGCCCGACCACGCCCAGCGGTTCGTGAATGTGATAGGCCACGGTGTTGCCGTCGATTTCCGCGGCGCTGCCTTCCTGGGCCCGCAGGCAGCCAGCGAAGTAGCGGAAGTGGTCGGCGGCCAGGGGGATGTCGGCGTTGAGGGTTTCCCGTACGGCCTTGCCGTTGTCCCAGGTTTCGGTGATGGCCAGCAGTTCGAGGTTCTGCTCGATGCGGTCGGCGATTTTCAGCAGGATCAGCGAGCGGGCCTGTGCCGAGGTGGCACCCCAGGCATCGGCGGCGGCATGGGCGGCGTCCAGGGCTTTCTCGATGTCTTCGGCGGTGGAACGCGGGAACTCGGCGATCGGTTGGCCGTTTACTGGCGAGGTATTGGTGAAGTACTGACCTTTGACAGGCGCGACGAATTCGCCGCCGATGTAGTTACCGTATTTGCTCTTGAACGAAACGATAGCGCCTTCAGTACCGGGGTGTGCATAACGCATGGTGGGTATCTCCTGGCTTTTGTGCTTATTGGGAGGACGCGCTGTTGCGCTTGTAAAAGCGTAGAGCAAAGCCCGGGCCACTGCGTTGTAGGCCAGGTAAATCAAGGGTTTGCGAGTGTTTCGGCGACCCTGCGCCGAGTGTCTGTGGCAGTTGTGGCACAGGGCGGGTGACACTTTGTACCGTTTGTGGCACAGCCCGTGACTCATTGGTCGAAGTGGCATTGCAATGCGTCCATGGCTGGAGGATGCTGGGCTTCGCCTTGATCTGAATCGCTTGATGCAGCCGTCAGCGCAGCAGGAGAACAATAAGAAATGCACAGCAATCACCTCACCCGGCACGCCCAGCAAGTGCTGACCGTGACCCAGGGCAAGGCCCATTTGCAGGGGCCCGGCAGCGATCCTTCCATCGCCCGCTCCTGGCTGCGTTGCCTGGAGGACTATCACCTCGACCCGGCCCTGAGCATGGCGCCCACCGTGCTTGAGCATGGCCGCCTGCTGGAAAGCCGCGAACGCCTGCAGCAGGTGCTGCAGATCGCCGGCAACGAGATGACCAGCCTGCACCAGCAGCTGTCCGGCGCCGGCCATGCGGTACTGCTGACCGACGCCCGCGGGGTGATCCTCAACTGTGTCACTGCGCCCGCCGAGCGCAAGATTTTCGAGCGCGCCGGGCTCTGGCTCGGCGCCGACTGGAGCGAGGCCTGCGAGGGCACCAACGGCATAGGCACCTGCCTGGTGGAGCGCCAGTCCCTGACTATCCATCAGGACGAACATTTCCGTGGCCGTCACACCGGCCTGACCTGCTCGGCCAGCCCGGTGTTCGACCCCCACGGCGAACTGCTGGCGGTGCTCGATGTTTCCTCGGCGCGCCCGGATGTATCGCGGCAGAGCCAGTTCCACACCATGGCCCTGGTCAATCTCTCGGCGAAGATGATCGAGAGCTGCTATTTCCTGCGTTATTTCGACAATCAATGGTTGCTGCGTTTCCACCTGCAGGCCGAGTCCGTCGGCTTGTTCAGCGAAGGCTTGCTGGCATTCGACGGGGAAGGGCGGATCAGCGCGGTGAACCAGAGTGCCCTGAACCTGCTGGGGCATATTCGCGGCGGCTTGTTGGGCAAACCAGTGGAAGCCTTTTTTGACTGCTCGCTGGACGAGCTGCTGGGCCGCGCCAGTGTCAATGCCAGCGCCAGCTGGCCGCTGCGCACTCGCGATGGTCGGCACCTGTTCGCGGTGTTGCGTGGCCAGCCGCGCAGCGTGCCGAAACCGCTGCCGCCGAGGGCGCTGGTGCTGGAGCGGCCGCGTCTGTCCGGGATCTGCCTGGGCGATGCGGCCCTGCAAGACGACTTCCGCAAATCCTTGCGGGTGTTCGAACGTGATGTGCCGTTGCTGATCAACGGCGAGACCGGCTCCGGCAAGGAGGCGTTCGCCAAGGCGGTGCACCAGGCCAGCCAGCGGGCGGAGAAAGCCTTCGTTGCCTTGAACTGCGCGGCGATTCCCGAAAGCCTGATCGAAAGCGAGCTGTTCGGTTATCGCGGCGGCAGCTTCACCGGGGCGCGCAAGGAAGGCATGCGCGGCAAGTTGCAGCAGGCCGATGGCGGTACGCTGTTCCTCGATGAAATCGGCGATATGCCGCTGGCCTTGCAGACCCGCCTGTTGCGGGTGCTGGAGGACCGCATGGTGGTGCCTATCGGCGGCGAGCCGCAGGCGGTCAACGTGCGCATCATCAGCGCTACTCACCGGGACCTGCTGGAGCGGGTACAGGATGGCAGCTTCCGCGAGGATCTGTACTACCGCCTCAATGGTCTGGAAATCAGCTTGCCGGCGCTGCGCGAACGCAGCGACAAATCCCAGTTGCTGGATTTTCTCCTGGCGGAAGAAGCCGGCGATCAGCAGGTCTCGCTCGACGGCCCGGCGCGCCAGGCTCTGCTGGACTTCCATTGGCCAGGCAACGTGCGGCAACTGCGCAACGTGCTGCGCACCCTGGCGGCGCTCTGTGACCACGGGCGAATCGGCCTGGAGGATATACCGGCGATGATTCGCCAGGGCCGTCCGGCACCGGTGCCGGCAGCTGTCGAGGAGGCGGGCGAATACCCGTTGAACGATGCCGAACGCCTGGCCTTGCTCAACGCCCTGGAACAACAGCGCTGGCACATGACCCACACTGCCGAGCAGTTAGGGGTGAGCCGCAACACCCTCTATAGAAAGCTGCGCAAGCATGGGATTGCTCGCTAGGCCTGGCACCGCGTCATCGTTCATCGCGGGCAAGCCTCGCTCCTACAGAAGATACGCATTCCTCTGTAGGAGCAGCCGGTCGGCGCTCGATTGCTCGCGATAGGCGGTGCAGCCGCCGATACGTCTGTAACCGCGGTCCAAGCCTCCAGCCGCGTTCGGGCGATTCCCCGTCAAAAGCCCCGTAGAACTCGTCATAGCCTCCGGCAGCGATAACCGCGTGTTCCCCCATCAGCTAAAGAGTGCGATTTGCAGCCCTCTACGCTAACCTGCCTCGATGTTTTACGAGGTCGACTATGCACATTCATATTCTCGGTATTTGCGGCACCTTCATGGGCTCGATGGCGGTTCTGGCCAAAGAACTGGGCCATCATGTCACCGGCTCCGATGCCAATGTCTACCCGCCGATGAGCACCCAGCTCGAAGCCCAGGGCATCGAGTTGACCCAGGGCTACGACCCGGCTCAGCTTGACCCGGCGCCGGACCTGGTGGTGATCGGCAACGCCATGTCCCGCGGCAACCCGGCGGTGGAATATGTGCTGAACAAGGGCCTGCCCTATGTTTCCGGCCCGCAATGGCTGGCCGACCATGTGCTGCAAGGCCGTTGGGTACTGGCGGTCGCCGGCACCCACGGCAAGACCACCACCAGCAGCATGCTGGCCTGGGTACTGGAGCATGCGGGCATGAGCCCGGGTTTCCTGATCGGTGGCGTGCCGCAGAACTTCTCGGTGTCGGCCCGCCTGGGCGGCACACCGTTCTTCGTGATCGAGGCCGATGAATACGACAGCGCCTTCTTCGACAAGCGCTCGAAGTTCGTGCACTACCGTCCGCGCACGGCGATCCTGAACAATCTCGAGTTCGATCATGCGGACATCTTTCCCGATCTGCCGGCTATCGAGCGACAGTTCCACCATCTGGTACGGACCATCCCGAGCGAAGGCCTGGTCATCCACCCGACCACCGAGCCGGCCCTGCAGCGAGTGATCGAAATGGGCTGCTGGACCCCGGTGCAAACCACCGGCGCGGGCGGCCAATGGCAGGTCAAGCTGCTCAGCGAAGACGGCTCGAAGTTCGAGGTGATGTTCGAGGGCGAGGCCCAAGGCGTGGTCGAGTGGGATATGACTGGCCAGCACAACGTCGCCAACGCCCTGGCCACCCTGGCCGCGGCGCGCCATGTCGGCGTGGTGCCGGCCATGGGCATCGCCGCGCTGAGCGCGTTCAAGAGCGTCAAGCGGCGGATGGAGAAGGTGGCTGAAGTCCATGGCATCACCATCTACGACGATTTCGCCCACCACCCGACCGCCATCGCCACTACTTTGGACGGCCTGCGCAAGCGCATCGGCGATGCGCCGTTGATCGCGATCATCGAGCCGCGCTCCAACTCCATGAAGCTCGGCGCTCACCGTGACGGGCTGCCGGAAAGCGTCAACCAGGCCGATCAGGTGGTCTGGTATTCGCCGGCCAACCTCGGTTGGGACCTGGGTGCCACCGCTGCGCTGTGCACTGTGCCGTCGATTGTCAGCGATTCCCTGGAAGGCATCATCGAGCGGGTGAAGAGCCAGGCCAAGCCGGGCACCCACGTGGTGATCATGAGCAACGGCGGCTTCGGCGGCCTGCACGGCAAGCTGGCCGAGGCACTGCGATGAACAACGGCCCGGAACGCATCACCCTGGCGATGACCGGCGCCTCGGGCGCCCAGTACGGCCTGCGCCTGCTGGATTGCCTGGTGCGCGAAGACCGTGAAGTGCACTTCCTGATCTCCAAGGCCGCGCAGCTGGTGATGGCGACCGAGACCGACGTGACCCTGCCGTCCAAGCCGCAGACCATGCAGGCCTTCCTCACCGAGTACACCGGTGCGGCGGCCGGGCAGATCCGGGTGTATGGCAAGGAAGACTGGATGTCGCCGGTGGCTTCGGGCTCCGGCTCGCCAGCGGCGATGGTGGTGGTGCCTTGTTCCACCGGCACCTTGTCGGCCATCGCCACGGGCGCTTGCAACAACCTGATCGAGCGGGCAGCGGACGTCACCCTGAAGGAGCGCCGCCAGCTGATCCTGGTGCCACGCGAGGCGCCTTACTCCAGCATCCACTTGGAGAACATGCTCAAGCTGTCGAACATGGGGGTGACCATTCTACCGGCCTCTCCGGGTTTCTATCACCAGCCGCAGACCATCGACGACCTGGTGGATTTTGTCGTGGCGCGGATTCTCAACCTGTTGAACATCCCGCAGGACATGTTGCCGCGGTGGGGCGAGCATCATCTGAGCAGCGATGAGTAAGTCGCTGCTGATTCTGCTGGTCGCCCTGCAGTTGGGCGGTTGCGCCACGGCCCGCACGCTCAACGCGGCCAAGCCGGGAGCGCCGGTGGTGTATTCCGGGACGCGCTTGGACTGGTATGTGATGCAGGGCGGCTGTTGTCCTATGGATCGCTTCGGCGCTGAAGCGCCGAGCTATCCAGGTGTCGACCTGCCGGCCAGCGCCTTGCTCGACACGCTGCTGTTGCCGCTGTCGGTACTGACGGTATTGGGGGTTGGGTTTCAGGCCACGGGCGGGTTGTAGTTCTTTCGCGGGCAAGCTCCGCTCCTACAGAAAAGCACATGCTTCTGTAGGAGCGGAGCTTGCCCGCGATGCTTTCTAATGCCCGTTATTTACCCAGCTTGCGCAATTCGTCGGACTCGACGATCCGCACGCCATCCTGCTCTTCCAGCGCCAGGCGCCACATGGCCCGGGCCAGATGGCAGGCTTCGATGCCGTGGTATTTGCCGGGAATCAGCTTGGACAGCGGCCCGGCCAGCTGTTCGGCGAGCCGCGGCTCTATGCGTTCGCCAAGCAGCAGCGACGGCCGGCAAATGGTCAGTTGCGGCCAGTCCTGGGCCTTCAGCGCCTGTTCCATTTCGCCTTTGACCCGGTTGTAGAAAATCGAGGATTTCGTGTCCGCGCCCAGGGCACTGATCACGACCAGGTGCCGCGCGCCCATCTCCCGTGCGCGCTTGCCGAAGGCCACCACCAGGTCCAGGTCGACGGCGCGGAACGCCTGTTCGGAGCCGGCTTTCTTGAGGGTGGTGCCCAGGCAGCAGAACGCCAGGTCCACCCGGCCGCTGAGCTGCGGCAGGATTACCGCCGGGTCGCCGACCGGGTTTTGCAGGCGTGGGTGTTCGCTCAGGGGGCGCCGGCTGGGCGCCAGTACGCGGGTTACCGTGGGTTCGTTGAGCAGGCGGTCGAGCAAGTGCTCGCCAGTCAGGCCGGTCGCGCCGGCGAGCAAGATATGCTGAGGCGTCAAGTACATAATGTTTCCCCCTTGATACTGTTTCAGCTTAGTTGCTCTTTGCTTCCTTGCTGTCGTTGGCGGCGCTTTGCAGCGCCTTTCGTGCTTGTTGCTTGCGCAGATGCTGCCAGTGCGCCAAGACCCCCTTGGGCGCCCAGATCTGCGGTTCGGAAGCTTCGAAGTTGTCCGTCTGTTCGCGTTCGGCCACGGTCGCCCTGGCCAGCTTGAAGGCCTGCTCCAGGTCGTCGGTCTGGTTCAGCGCCTGGGCGAACAGGGCGTCGCCGAAGTAGGTGAAGTCGGCTTCTTCCGAGCAGCCGAAGGATACGCGATCGGCCTGCGAAGCGGTCATGATCAGGGTCCGGTCATCCTTGAGCGCGGGAATGAATCCGCCGGAATAACAGGCCGAGATCACGATGATCTTGTCGCGGTTTTTCAGCGGCGCCAGCACCGCGGCCAACTCGTCGGCCGGCAGGTCGGCCAGCTCCAGGCGCGGCTGGTCGAGCACCAGTTCGTGTTCGCTGGTGCCGTGGCTGGTCAGGTAGATGAACAGCAGGTCTTCCGGGCCGCTGCGTTCGGCCAGGACCTGTACCGCGCGCCGCAGGTTTTCCCGGGTGGCCATGGGGCGGCTGTCGAGACGGTCGCGGTGGTTGACCAGGCGGATCTGTCCGTAGGCGCCGAAGCGGGTGGCGAGCATGTTGCTGACGTAATCAGCCTCGCGCAGAAACACGCTTTGCTTGCCATCGCCGGCCAGCGTCAGGCTGTAGAGCTCGATGGCGGACGTCGACGCCGGCACCGCGGCGAGGGCGTCGTCGAGCAGGCGGCCCTGGGCCAGCAAGCCGGTCTCCAATGGGTCGGGCAACAGTCGGCCGTCGGCATCGCGAACCCGCAGGCCATTGATCCAGTCGCCGCTTTGCACGGTGCCATCGCGCAGCACTAGCACGCCGTGGCCCTGGTAGTTGTCGCCTTCGAAGCCACCGATGTAGAAGCTGCCGTCGCTGAGGTTCAGGCGGCCCTGGCCGCTGAAGCGCCAGTCGCTGAAGCGGCCGATGTAATGGCTGCCGTCGACGCCGATCAGTTCACCCTTGCCACTGAGGGCGCCTTCCTTGAACTGGCCGATCCAGACATCGCCGTCGGCGTTTTCGTAGCGCCCCTTGCCGCTGAGCTGGTTCTGTTTGAAGCCGCCGACGTAGAGATCGCCCTCGGCGCTGCCGAAGGTGCCGTTGCCTTCCAGCTGGCCATCGACGAAGTGGCCGCTGAACTGGTTGCCGCTGGCATCGCTGCGCTGGCCTTCGCCGTTGGGTTTGCCGCGGGAGAACTGGCCCTGGTACTGGCTGCCGTCTTCCAGTTCGAGACGGCCGAGCCCGGAATACAGGTCGGACTTGAATTCGCCGCGGTAGGTCATGCCGCGTTCCTTGAGAGTGCCTTCACCGTCGCGCCGGCCCAGTTTGAAGCCGCCGGTGTAGCTGCTGTCCTTGGTGGTCAGGCTGCCCTGGCCATGGAACAGACCCTGCTGGAATTGTCCGCGGTAGACCTCGCCATCGCTGCCGTGCCACTCGCCCTGGCCATGCCACTGGCCGCTGTCGAACTGACCCGCATACCAGCTGCCGTTGGGGTAGTCGATGCGGCCTTGTCCCTGCAACAACCCGTTGACCACATCGCCGCGGTAGCGGCCACCGTCCGGCAGACGGGCGTCGGGAGGCAGCAGCGATTCGCCGTCTCCACATGCGGTGAGCAACAGGGTCAGAGCCAGGGGTACAAGTGGGCGCATAGCGGGATCCGGATAATTAGGGGACCGAGTATGCCGCAGCAACGAGGCTTATATATAGAGAGGCTGCGCGAAACAGCGTGAGCTGTTTCGCATCAGGAAGGTTTCAGACAAAGCAGAGGGACAATGGCTCGGCGATGTAGGCTGGTTTTTCCTGGCCTTCGATTTCCAGAGTGGCGGTGGCCTTGAGCAGCCATTGGCCGGGTTTCTTCTCGGTGACGTCCACCAGGTCGACCTTGAGGCGGACCCTGGAATCGACCTTGACCGGCTGGATGAAGCGCACGCTGTCCAGGCCGTAGTTGACCGCCATCTTCAGACCCTCGGGCAGGATCAGGATGTCTTCCATCAGTTTCGGGATCAGCGACAGCGACAGGAAACCGTGGGCAATGGTGCCGCCGAACGGCGTCTGGGCGGCTTTCACCGGGTCTACGTGGATGAACTGGAAGTCACCCGTGGCTTCGGCGAACAGGTTGATACGCTGCTGGTCGATGGTGAGCCATTCGGAACGTCCTAGTTCCTTTCCGACATAATCTTTGAGCTCTGCAACAGGAACATACGGCATTGAGACTCTCCTTGGGTTCATCGGTTTTATCGTTCTAAAGGGTCGGGGGCGTACCCCCTGACAACCCACTGTAGATCATCATGGGGGTTTGCTCCGGTCAACCTTCCATGCTTTTGGCGAATGCCGGTCCATAGCGTTCGCGTGCTTATAATGCCCGGCGTTTTTTCGGGGGGATGAGGGATGTTGTTACGCGGTCTGACATGGCTGGTGCTGTTTCAATTGCTCGGCACGGCGATCAATCACCTGTTCCTGCCGATCCTGCCGGGGCCGATTGTCGGTCTGCTGTTGCTGCTGATCTTTCTGGTGGCGCGCGGCGAGGTGGGCGAGCCGCTGAGCCTGGCCGCCTCCAGCCTCCTGCGTTACCTGCCGCTGTTGCTGGTGCCGCCCGCGGTGGGCGTGATGGTGTACGCGGCGGATATCGCCGCGGATTTCTGGGCGATAGTCGGCGCGCTGGTGTTGTCGCTGGTGATCTCGATGGCCTTCGTCGGCGTGCTGATGCAGCGGCTGGTCAAGCGCCACGGACACCGGGAGGGCGGCCAATGATGTTCGACTGGCAGGGCGCCTGGGCGTCGGTGATCCACCATCCGTTGTTCGGTATCGGCATTACCCTGGGCGCCTATCAACTGGTGCTCGCGGCCTTCGAGAAAACCCGCTGGATCTTTCTGCAACCGGTGCTGGTCTCCATGCTGCTGGTGATCGGCGTGCTGCTGAGCTGCGGCCTGAGCTACGCCGAGTACCGCAAGAGCACGGAGATCCTCAGCATTCTCCTGGGCCCGGCCACGGTGGCGCTGGCCGTACCGCTGTACCTCAACCTGCGGCGGATTCGACAGTTGTTCTGGCCGATATTTACTACGCTGGTGATTGGAGGGGTGGTCGCCACCGGCCTGGGCGTACTGCTGGGGTGGTGGTTCGGTGCCGAGAACATGATCCTGATGACCATGGCGCCGAAATCGGTGACCTCGCCGATCGCCATGCTGGTGGCCGAACAGATTGGCGGTGTCGCAGCGCTGGCCGCGGTATTCGTATTGATCACCGGGGTGATCGGGGCGATTTTCGGCCCGGCCATCCTCAACCGCCTGCAGGTGCATAGCCCGGAAGCCCGAGGCATGGCGCTGGGCATGACGGCTCACGCGGTGGGCACTTCGGTGGCCTTGCAGGAAAGTGATGAGTGCGGTGCTTTCGCGGCGCTGGCGATGAGTCTGATGGGTGTGGCCACGGCGGTCTTCCTGCCGTTGGCGGTGTCGTTGGTGGTTTAAGGAAACCTGTATGAGCCTGGCGCTTTTCCCGCTGAATACGGTGCTGTTCCCCGACTGCATTCTCGACTTGCAGATTTTCGAGGCGCGCTACCTGGACATGATCGGTCGCTGCATGAAACAGGGCAGTGGCTTCGGCGTGGTGTGCATCCTTGAAGGCGAAGAGGTGGGGATCGCCCCGGAAGGTTTTGCGCGGGTGGGCTGTGAAGCGCTGATCACCGACTTCCATCAGCAGGACAACGGCCTGCTGGGAATTCGGGTCAAGGGCGGGCGGCGTTTTCGGGTGCTGAGCAGCGAAGTGCAGCGCGATCAGTTGCGGGTGGCTGAAGTCGAGTGGCTGGGCGAGGCGCCGGAGCGGCCGCTGCAGGATGACGACGGGGACCTGATCGCCTTGCTCAAGGCGCTGGCCGAACACCCGATGGTCGAAGCCCTGAACATGGGCACCGAAGCCACCGGTCAGCAGTCGCTGGCCAACCAGCTGGCCTACCTGTTGCCGTTCTCCGAGCTGGACAAGATCGACCTGCTGCAACTGGACGACCCGCAACAACGCTTGGATGCGATCCAGGCCTTGTTGGACGAATTGCAGGGCGAGCTGTTCGCCTGATCCTCGCGGCTATAAAACCTCAATACGCATAACGCAGCAGGGCGTGCGGCAGATGCCTGACTGCTTCGAAACCGAACAATGCTACCAGCGCCGGCAATACCAGCCACCAGATCTTGGCCGGCATGGGTTCCAGTGGAGTCTGGCGCTGGGCGAGCCATAGGCTGGCGGCGCACACGCAGGCGGCAAGCATGGCGCCGGCGAGGATGTCGGTGGGCCAATGCGCGCCCAGGTAAATCCGCGACACGGCAATCGCGGCCGCCGGCAGGCAGCCCAGCAGCAGCCAGGTCAGGCGCATGCGCGGCGGCTGGCCGCGACCGGCGAGCACCGCCAGGGTCAGGAACAGGGCGAACGAACCGGAGCTGTGGCCGCTGGGCATGCTGTAGCTGGTCAGTGGGTCGGTCAGGACTTCCGGACGTACGCGGGCGAAGAAGAGTTTGGTGCCGGTGTTGGCCAGCGCGGTGCACAACAACGTAGCGCCCGCGAACATCGCCTGCCGCCATTGTCGGGCAACCAGCAACAGCAGGGTGACCAGGGCGCTGGCGAACAGCATGGTGCGGAATTCGCCGAACTGGGTGAGCACCACCATCACCTCGTCCATTACCGGGCTGCGGTGCTCCTGGACCAGCGCCATCAGGCCCTGGTCGAAATGGTTCAGGTAGGGATAACCGATGAACAGCCCGGCCAGGATTGCCAGGCTGAGGCCCGCTACCAGCGGGCTGGCCTTGCGATGGCGGCGCACGGTGCTGTTGATACTCAGGCCCAGCAGCAGGGCGATGCTGGCGGCGACAATTCCCGCCTGTGGCCAGAATCCTTCAGGCAAGGGCAGGCGGATCGCCGCGCCCGTGGCCCAGCCCGGCAGCAGGTAGGCGACTGTCCAGCCGGCCGCGGCCAGCAGGCTGACGGCGAAAAAGCGCGGGAACGACATGTCGAACATGCCGGCTACCATCGGCAGCATGGGCCGCAAGGGACCGATAAAGCGCCCGACCAGCAGGCTGGCAATACCGTAACGCTGGAAATAGGCTTCGGCGCCGTTGATCCATTCCGGGTGATGGCGCAGCCCTGGCAGGCGGCGGATGTTCTGGTGAAAACGCCGGCCCAGCAGGTAGGACACCACATCCCCGAGCAAGCCGCCGAAGAACCCCAGCGCCAGGGTTTCACCCAGGGACAGCGCGCCGCTGCCGGCCATCACGGCGATGGCGAACAACAGCACGGTGCCAGGTACGATCAGGCCGGCAATCGCCAGGCATTCGACGCAGGCGACGATGAACACGGCTGCCGCCAGCCACTGAGGGTTCATCGTCAGCCAGCCGGTTATTCCATCGAGCCATTGGCCCATAGGTTTCAACTCCGATTATTCGGTGGTTCAACTGTAGGGACGGGCTTGCTCGCGATAAAACCATCCGCGGGCACGCCGGTTCCTGCGAAAGGGATCAATCGAGCAGCAAATAGTCGCGACCTTCGACCTGCCCGCGACGTAGCGGGTTCCGGGTGCAGTAGGGGGCGTAAGCGGCATCGACAAAGCGGTACATCAAGTGTTCATCGCGGCCGTGGGGAATGCCCAGGCGGGTGGTCTGGATGATGCTGGCGACGGGCGTGCCGACATCTTCGACGAACAGCACTTCATGGTCGAAGCGCTTGGCATCCCACACCGGGACTTTCAGGCCCAGTGCCTTGCACAGCAGGGTCTGGCCGGCGCAGAGCTTCTGTGAGGGGCGCGGCCGGCCGCTGGCATCGGGATTGTTCAGGAGCATCTGCGCCAGGCTGGCGGGGCCCGAGACTTCGTCGACCCAGGGGTAGGCCGACTTGATCAGCACCGCGTTGCCTGGCCCCTGGGCGCTGAAGTTCAGCGAGTCGCCACCGCGGGCGTAGTACATATAGATGTGGCCGCCGTCCAGAAACAAAGCCTTACGCTTTTCTGTGTAGCCGAGGGAGGCATGGCTGCCTTTTTCCTCACAGTAATAGGCTTCTGTTTCGATAATGCGCGCCGACAACCACAGATCGCCGACCCGATGGCGGATGATCTTGCCGAGCAGCTCACGGGCCAGGACCTGGGCGTCTCGGTCGAAAAAGCCGTCGGGCAGGGCCTTGGGCAGCGTCGGAGTGGACAGAATGGACATGGTAGCCAGGAGCGATGACGGGAATTGGGTCGGAATGATATCAATTCCAGGCTTAATTCAGGCTGAACGAGAGGTATTTGCCGTCCATTTCGACCATCCGCCCGTGACCGCTGTCCGTGGACCGGCGCGACAGCTATAATCAGCCGCTTTCCTCTTTGCCAAGACCACAGCAGACCATGACTGAGTCCGTTCTTGACTACATGACCCGTTTGGGTCGCGCTGCCCGCGAAGCCTCGCGGGTAATCGCCCGTGCCACCACTGCGCAGAAAAACCGCGCACTGCTGGCGGCTGCCGATGCATTGGACGCGGCTCGCCCCGAGCTGAACGCGGCCAATGAGCAGGACCTGGCCAACGGCCGGGCCAATGGTCTGGAACCGGCATTGCTCGATCGTCTGGCGCTGACCCCGGTGCGTATCGACGAAATGATCGAAGGATTGCGTCAGGTGGCCAAGCTGCCTGACCCCATCGGTGAAATCCGCGATATGCGCTACCTGCCTTCGGGCATCCAGGTCGGCAAGATGCGCGTGCCCCTGGGGGTGATCGGCATCATCTACGAGTCGCGTCCCAATGTGACCATCGACGCCGCCAGCCTGTGCCTGAAGTCTGGCAACGCCACGATCCTGCGTGGTGGCTCCGAGGCGATCAATTCCAACCGCGCCATTGCCACTTGCATTCAGCAAGGGCTGGCGGTGGCCGGTCTGCCGGCGCAGGTGGTGCAGGTGGTGGAAACCACCGATCGCGCCGCCGTTGGCGCGCTGATCACCATGCCCGAGTTCGTCGACGTGATCGTGCCGCGTGGCGGCAAGAGCCTGATCGAGCGGGTCAGCCGCGACGCCAAGGTGCCGGTGATCAAGCATCTGGACGGCGTCTGCCATGTGTTCATCGACGTGGCGGCCGACCTGGACAAGGCGATTCGCATCGCCGACAACGCCAAGACCCAGCGTTACGCGCCCTGCAATACCATGGAGACCCTGTTGGTCCACGCCGGTATTGCCGAGCGCGTGTTGCCGCCGCTGGCGGCGATCTATCGCGACAAGAAGGTCGAGCTGCGTGGTTGCCCGCGTACCCGCGCCTTGCTGGGCGACGATGTGATCGAGGCCACCGAAGAAGACTGGCGCACCGAGTACACCGCGCCGATCCTGTCGATTCTGGTGGTCGACAGCCTGGACGCGGCCATCGAGCACATCAACACCTACGGTTCGCAGCACACCGACGCCATCGTCACCGAGAACTTCACCGACGCCCGGCGTTTCCTCAACGAGGTGGACTCCAGCTCGGTGATGGTCAATGCCTCGACCCGGTTTGCCGACGGTTTCGAATATGGCCTGGGCGCGGAGATCGGTATTTCCACCGACAAGCTGCACGCCCGTGGCCCGGTCGGCCTGGAAGGGCTGACCAGCGAGAAATATGTCGTCTTCGGCGACGGCCATGTGCGCACTTGATGAGCAAACGTATCGGTCTGCTGGGCGGTACCTTCGACCCCGTGCACATCGGTCACCTGCGCAGCGCGCTGGAGGTGGCCGACTCGCTGGGGCTCGATGAGCTGCGTCTGACGCCCAGTGCGCGGCCGCCGCATCGCGATGCGCCGCAGGTTTCGGCCCTGGACCGTCTGGCGATGGTCGAGTGCGCGGTGGCGGGCGTTTCACCCCTGGTGGTGGACGACCGTGAGCTGAAACGGGACAAGCCGTCCTACACCATAGACACCCTGGAACAGATGCGGGCCGAGATGGCCGCGGATGACCAGTTGTTCCTGTTGCTGGGCTGGGACGCTTTTTGCGGCCTGCCTACCTGGCATCGCTGGGAAGAGTTGCTCCAGCATTGCCACATCCTGGTGCTGCAACGCCCGGATGCCGACAGCGAGCCGCCGGATGCGTTGCGCAACCTGCTGGCGGCGCGCTCGGTGAGCGATCCCCTGGCCCTGCAAGGGCCCGGAGGACACATTGCATTCGTCTGGCAGACACCGCTCGCGGTGTCTGCCACCCAGATCCGTCAACTGCTGGCCAGCGGTAAGTCGGTACGTTTCCTGGTGCCTGATGCGGTCCTGGCCTATATCGATGCCCACGGTCTTTACCGTGGGCCGAACTGAAGGCGCGCTGCCGGCCGATGCCGTGCAACGCGCCAAACATACGAGCTGAACGAGTTTTATATGACTAACCAAGTAATGAAAGGCGAAGATCTGGTCAAGGTGGCAGTCGCCGCGCTGGAAGACGTCAAGGCCCAGGACGTCCTGGTGATCGATGTTCGCGACAAGCAGAGCATCACCGACTACATGATCATCGCCACCGGTACTTCCAACCGCCAGATCGGCGCGATGCTGGAAAAGGTCCGCGAGATGGTCAAGGCCCAGGGCGTCAAGCCGCTGGGTGAAGAAGGCAAGGGCGACAGCGACTGGGTGCTGCTGGACCTGGACGACGTGATCGTGCACATGATGACCGCCTCCGCACGCCAGTTCTACGACCTGGAACGTCTGTGGCAGGGCGCCGAGCAGAGCCGTGCGGCCGATGGCAAGCACCACAGCCCGGAGCACACCCATGAGCACTTCACCAAGCTCAACAAAGACCAGCAATAAGGGACGGCTGTGCGCCTGCGTCTGATCGCTGTCGGTTCACGCATGCCCAAGTGGGTGGAAGAGGGTTGGCACGAGTATGCCAAGCGTCTGCCATCCGAACTGGCGCTGGAACTGGTGGAAATACCGCTCAATACCCGTGGCAAGAACGCCGATGTGGCTCGCTTCATCCGTCAGGAGGGCGAAGCCATGCTGGCCAAGGTCGGCCCGAACGAGCGGATCGTTACCCTCGAGGTGCACGGCAAGCCCTGGAGCACCGAGCAACTGGCGGTGGAACTGGACCGCTGGCGCCTCGACTCGCGCACCGTGAACTTCATGGTCGGCGGCCCCGAGGGGCTGGCGCCGGAAGTCTGCGCGCGGGCGGATCAGCGCTGGTCGCTGTCGCCGCTGACCTTGCCGCACCCGCTGGTACGGATCCTGATCGGTGAACAGCTGTATCGCGCCTGGACAGTCCTGTCCGGGCACCCTTATCACAAATAGTCCGCGCCCCTAATGTCCCAGCCGATCCGTATCAAGGACCACGAAAAAGACGCCCGTCTGGTGCGTGGCCGGGTCGTGTTCGGGGCTATTGCCGTGGTCTGCCTGATCGGGGTGCTGATCGCGCGCCTGTATTACCTGCAGGTGATCCAGTACGACTATCACTCGACCCTGTCGGAAAACAACCGGGTTCACGTCCAGCCGATTCCGCCGACCCGCGGCCTGATCTTCGACCGTAATGGCGTGGTGGTGGCCGATAACCGGCCGAGCTTCAGCCTGAGCATGACCCGCGAGCGTTCCGGCGACTGGCGCCAGGTGCTCGACGTCATTGTCGAAGTGCTGGAGCTGACGCCGGAAGACCGGGTGCTGTTCGAGAAACGCATGAAGCAGGGGCGTCGGCCGTTCGAGCCGGTGCCGATCCTGTTCGAACTCAACGAAGAGCAGATTGCCCGGATCGCGGTCAATCAGTTCCGCCTGCCCGGAGTGGAAGTGGTGGCGCAGCTGGTCCGCCATTACCCGCAGGGCGCGCACTTCGCGCACTCGGTGGGCTACATGGGGCGGATCAACGAGAAAGAGCTGAAGACCCTGGACCCGGTGAACTACAGCGGCACCCACCACATTGGCAAGACCGGTATCGAGCGTTTCTACGAGCCCGAGCTGCACGGCCAGGTGGGTTACGAAGAGGTCGAGACCAACGCTCGCGGTCGCGTGTTGCGGGTGCTCAAGCGTACCGACCCGATTCCCGGCAAGGACATTGTCCTGAGCCTGGACATCAAGCTGCAGGAAGCCGCCGAGGCGGCCTTGGGTGGCCGGCGTGGCGCGGTGGTGGCGCTGGACCCGAACACCGGGGAAGTGCTGGCCATGGTCAGCCAGCCGAGTTTCGATCCGAACCTGTTCGTGACCGGCATCAGTTTCAAGGCCTATGCCGAGCTGCGCGACTCCATCGATCGTCCGCTGTTCAACCGGGTGCTGCGCGGCCTGTATCCGCCGGGCTCGACCATCAAGCCGGCGGTGGCGATCGCCGGCCTCGATTCCGGGGTGGTGACGGCCTCCACGCGGGTCTATGACCCGGGCTATTACCAACTGCCCAACTACGATCACAAGTACCGTAACTGGAACCGTAGCGGTGACGGTTACGTCGACCTCGACACCGCGATCATGCGGTCCAACGACACCTACTTCTATGACCTGGCCCACAAGCTGGGGATCGACCGGTTGTCCGCCTACATGAACAAGTTCGGGATCGGCCAGAAGGTCTCGCTGGACATGTTCGAGGAGTCGCCGGGCCTGATGCCGTCGCGGGAATGGAAGCGCGCCACCCGTCGCCAGGCCTGGTTCCCGGGCGAGACGCTGATTCTCGGGATCGGCCAGGGCTACATGCAGTCCACCCCGTTGCAGCTGGCCCAGGCCACGGCGCTGGTGGCGAACAAGGGCAAATGGAATCGTCCGCACCTGGCCAAGACCATCGAAGGCGAAAAGCCGGTGGATGAAAACCCGATGCCGGACATCGTCCTGCGCGATCCGTCGGACTGGACGAAGGTCAACCACGGCATGCAGCAGGTGATGCACGGTGCCCGCGGCACGGCGCGCAAGGCGGCCATCGGCTCGCAATACCGAATTGCTGGCAAGAGTGGTACGGCCCAGGTGGTCGCGATCAAGCAGGGCGAGAAGTACGACCGCTCCAAGGTTCAGGAGCGCCATCGCGACCACGCCCTGTTCGTCGGCTTCGCGCCGGCGGAAAACCCGAAAATCGTGGTTTCGGTCATGGTCGAGAACGGCGAGTCTGGTTCCGGCGTGGCGGCCCCAGTGGTACGCCAGGTGATGGATGCCTGGCTCCTCGGCCCGGATGGCCTGCTCAAGCCTGAGTTTGCCGGCCCTATCAGTGCGGAGGCTACGGCCCGTGAAGAGTAATTTTGATCGCATCCTGTCCAGCGAGGATGTGATGCGTCGCCGTGCGACGCTGTTGCAGCGCATGCACATCGACGGTCCATTGCTGATTCTGTTGCTGACCCTGGCGGCCGGCAGCTTGTTCGTCCTGTATTCGGCCAGCGGCAAGAGCTGGGACCTGCTGGGCAAGCAGGCAACATCGTTCGGCATCGGCCTGGTGTCGATGATCGTCATTGCCCAGTTCGAACCCCGGTTCATGGCCCGCTGGGTGCCACTGGCCTATGTGTTCGGCGTGGTGCTGCTGGTGGTGGTGGATGTCATGGGGCACAACGCCATGGGCGCCACCCGCTGGATCAATATTCCCGGGGTGATTCGTTTCCAGCCCTCGGAGTTCATGAAGATCATCATGCCGGCGACTATCGCCTGGTACCTGGCCAAGCGCAGCTTGCCGCCGCAGCTCAAGCATGTGGGCATCAGCCTGATCCTGATCGGTATTCCGTTCATTCTGATCGTGCGCCAGCCGGACCTGGGTACCTCGCTGCTGATCCTTGCCGGCGGCGCCTTCGTGCTGTTCATGGGCGGGCTGCGCTGGCGCTGGATCCTCAGCGTGCTGGCCGCCGCGGTGCCGGTGGCGATCGCCATGTGGTTCTTCATCATGCACGACTACCAGAAGCAGCGGATCCTGACCTTCCTCGACCCGGAAAGCGATCCGCTGGGCACCGGTTGGAACATCATTCAGTCCAAGGCGGCCATCGGCTCCGGCGGCGTGTTCGGCAAGGGCTGGTTGCTGGGCACTCAGTCCCACTTGGACTTTTTGCCCGAGAGCCACACTGACTTTATTATCGCGGTCATGGGCGAAGAGTTCGGCCTGGTGGGCATCTGCGCCTTGCTGCTGATCTATCTGCTGCTGATCGGTCGTGGGCTGGTGATCACCGCCCAGGCGCAGACACTGTTCGGCAAATTGCTTGCCGGCGCCCTGACCATGACGTTTTTTGTTTACGTTTTCGTCAACATCGGTATGGTCAGTGGCCTGTTGCCGGTCGTGGGGGTGCCGTTGCCGTTCATTAGCTACGGAGGAACTTCGCTGGTGACGCTGCTGTCAGCGTTTGGGGTTTTGATGTCGATCCATACCCATCGTAAGTGGATCGCGCAGGTTTGAATAAGGTGAAGAATTCAATGCAAGTAATGCGTGGCTGGACCGCTCGGTATGCGCCGTGGGTCGGTCTGGTAGGCATCCTTGGTGCGGCGCAGGAAGCGCTGGCCGGCGGCGAATACGAAGGCTCGCCCCAAGTGGCCGAATTCGTGGGCGAAATGACTCGCGACTATGGCTTTGCGGGCGAACAGCTGATGGGTGTGTTTCGCGAGGCCGAGCGTAAGCAGTCGATCCTCGACGCCATTTCCCGGCCCGCCGAGCGGGTCAAACAGTGGAAAGAATACCGGCCGATGTTCATCACCGACGCGCGAATCGCCCGTGGTGTGGACTTCTGGCGCCAGCACGAGGCGGTACTGGCCCGTGCCGAGCAGGAATACGGGGTGCCGGCCCAGGTGATAGTGTCGATTATCGGCGTTGAAACCTTCTTCGGGCGCAACACCGGTAATTACCGGGTGATCGACGCGCTGTCGACCCTGGGCTTCGATTACCCGCCACGTGCCGAGTTCTTCCGTAAGGAATTGCGCGAATTCCTGCTGCTGGCCCGTGAAGAACAGGTCGATCCGCTGACCCTGAAAGGCTCCTACGCCGGTGCCATGGGGTTGCCGCAGTTCATGCCAAGCAGTTTTCGCGCCTATGCTGTGGACTTCGACGGCGATGGCCACATCAATATCTGGACCAATCCGGACGATGCCATCGGCAGTGTTGCCAGCTATTTCAAGCGTCACGGCTGGGAGGCCGGGCAGCCGGTGGTCAGCCGGGCCGAAGTGCGTGGCGATCAGGTCGACGAAGGCCTGACCACCGGTATCGAACCGACGAAAACCGTCGGGGAGTTGCGGGCGCTGGGCTGGTCGAGTCATGATGCGCTGCGCGATGATATGCCGGTCACGGCTTTCCGCCTGGAAGGTGACAATGGCCCCGAATACTGGATGGGCCTGAAGAATTTCTACGCGATCACGCGTTATAACCGCAGCGTGATGTACGCCATGGCCGTACATCAGCTCTCTGAACAGCTGGTCCAAGCACGGGGCGTCAAGTAATGCTGGCATCGCCAATCCGCAAACCCCTGAAGCTGGTGGCTCTTGCCGCGTTGTCCTTGCTGGTGGTCAGTTGTTCGTCAACCCAGGCGCCGAAACAGAAAGGCCCGGCGACGGCCGTACGTGCGACGCCAGGCCTGGACATCAACCGCGCCCACAAAGACGGCGCGCCCTGGTGGGACGTCGATGTATCGCGCATCCCCGACGCCACGCCGACCCTGCACACCGGCCCGTACAAGGCCAACCCTTATACGGTGCTGGGCAAGACCTATTTCCCGATGGCCGAATCCAAGCGTTATGTCGCTTCGGGCACGGCCTCCTGGTACGGCACCAAGTTCCATGGGCAGAACACCGCCAATGGCGAGGTGTATGACCTGTACGGCATGAGTGCCGCGCACAAGACCCTGCCGTTGCCGAGTTATGTCCGGGTGACCAACCTGGACAACCACAAGAGCGTGATCCTGCGGGTCAACGACCGTGGGCCGTTCTATTCGGATCGGATCATCGATCTGTCCTACGCCGCGGCCAAGAAGCTCGGTTATGCCGAGATCGGCACCGCCCGGGTCAAGGTCGAGGGCATCGACCCGCAGGAATGGTGGGCCCAGCGCGGCCGGCCGGCACCCTTGATGCTCAACGAGCCGAAAGCCGCGCCAGTGATGACGGCATCCACGGGGACCGTCGAGCAATGGACGCCGCCTGCGCAGCAGCACGCCGCGGCCGTTGTGCCGGTGCAGCTGGATGCAAAAAAAAACGCTTCTGCGCAAGCCTCTGGCCAGTATCTGCAGGTGGGCGCCTTCGCCAACCCGGACGCTGCCGAGCTCCTGCGCTCGAAGCTGAGCGGGATGGTGAGCGCTCCGGTGTTCATCAGCTCGATCGTGCGCAATCAACAGACCCTGCATCGGGTGCGCCTGGGGCCGATCGGCTCGCAGGGTGAGATCCAGCAAGTGCAGAACAGTGTCCGGCTGGCCAATCTGGGGCAGCCGAGCCTGGTAACCGCCGAGTGATCGGATACTGATTCATGGTTCGCCTGCGGTATTTGGGGGGTGAACCCAGGTTGTTGGCTCGTCGTACAACAAAAGCCCGGCAAGGGTCAGTGAGTGAACAACTGAACACGCGACAGCCCTTTAGAAGGCTGTCTGAATAGTTTTGTCCGCGAGGACAAGTTTCCATTAGCAATTTCGAGAGACGGATGAACATCACCACCTTTGCCAAACGCCTGTGTCTGCTTGTCCCGCTGATCATCACGCCTGCCGCCTGGGCGGTAGAAGTGATGCCGTCGCCACCGCAGCTGGCCGCCAAGTCCTATGTACTCATGGAAGCCAGCAGCGGTAACGTGCTGGTGGAGAACAACGGTGACCAGCGCCTGCCGCCAGCCAGCCTGACCAAGCTGATGACGGCCTACATCGCGACCCTGGAAATCCGTCGCGGCCAGATCGGTGAGAACGACCCGGTGACCGTCAGCGAGAACGCCTGGCGTACCGGCGGTTCGCGGATGTTCATCAAGGTCGGCTCGCAAGTGACCGTCAGCGACCTGCTGCACGGCATCATCATCCAGTCGGGTAACGACGCCAGCGTCGCGGTTTCCGAGCACATCGCCGGCAGCGAAGACGCCTTTGCCGACATGATGAACAAGACCGCCGGCGACCTGGGCATGACCAACAGCCACTTCATGAACCCGACCGGCCTGCCGAACCCCGAGCACTACTCGTCGGCGCACGACATGGCGGTACTGGCTCGCGCCATCATTCACGAAGACCCGGCTCACTACGCGATCTACTCGCAGAAAGAGTTCTTCTGGAACGGCATCAAGCAACCTAACCGCAACCTGTTGCTGTGGCGTGACAAGACTGTCGACGGCCTGAAAACCGGTCACACCGACGAAGCCGGCTACTGCATGGTGTCCTCGGCCGTGCGTGACGGCATGCGCCTGATCGCCGTGGTGTTCGGTACCAACAGCGAGCAGGCTCGCGCAGCCGAAACCCAGAAGCTGCTGACCTACGGTTTCCGCTTCTTCGAAACCCAGACCTTCTACCAGAAGGGCGCCGAGCTGGCTCAGGCCCCTGTCTGGAAGGGCACCACTTCCCAGGTCAAGGCCGGTCTGGCCCAGGACCTGAGCATGACCATGCCAAAAGGCCAGCTGAAGAAGCTCGCCGCCAGCATGACCATGAATCCACAATTGACCGCACCTATCGCCAAGGGCGATGTGATCGGTAAAGTCGAAGTGAAACTGGACGACAAGGTGGTGCATAGTGCCGACCTGATCGCTCTGGACGCGGTCGACGAAGGTGGTATCTTCCGCCGCATGTGGGATAGCATCCGCCTATTCTTCTACGGCTTGTTCAACTGATATTGTCGACCCGCGTGGCCCTCGCTCTGAAGTAGAGCGGGGGCCACGTCCGTCGCCACGGCTTACGAGGCCGTTACGCCATGACAGACACCGAAGTAAAGGCGCCAAAGATCGAATTCCCCTGCGCGGATTACCCGATTAAGGTGATCGGCGACACTGGCGTGGGTTTCAAGGACAAGATCATCGCGATCCTTGAAAAACACGCGACCGTTGACCACAAGACCCTGGCCGAGCGCCAGAGCACCAACGGCAAGTACACGACCATCCAGCTGCACATCATCGCCACCGGCCAAGAACAGCTGTACGACATCAACAGCGAGTTGCGGGCCACCGGTTTCGTGCACATGGTGCTGTGATGCCGCAAACGCTGGGCTTTCGCGAGCTCGGCCAGATGGCCTACGAGCCGGTCTGGCAGGCCATGCAACGCTTTACCAACGAACGCGACACCGACGCTCCCGATGAAGTCTGGCTGGTGCAACATCCGCCGGTCTTTACCCAGGGCCAGGCGGGCAAGGCCGAACACCTGTTGCTTCCCGGGGATATCCCGGTGGTGCAGGTCGACCGGGGTGGCCAGGTGACCTATCACGGCCCTGGTCAGTTGGTGGCCTATCTGCTGCTGGACGTGCGCCGCCTGGGTTTTGGTGTGCGCGACCTGGTCAGCCGGATGGAGCAGTGCCTGATCGAGCTGCTGGCCAGCTACGGCGTGACTGCGGCGGCCAAGCCGGATGCCCCTGGCGTTTACGTCGATGGCGCGAAAATCGCCTCCCTGGGCCTGCGGATCCGTCATGGTTGTTCCTTTCATGGCCTGGCCTTGAACGTGGACATGGACCTGCAGCCGTTTCGACGGATTAACCCCTGTGGCTATGCCGGGCTGGCAATGACCCAGCTGAGCGACCACACAGGACCGATTGAATTTGCCGAGGTAAGTGCCCGGCTGCGCGCGCAGCTCGTCAAACACCTCGACTATGCTGAGCAGACGACCCTAACGGGCGGAATCGACTGATATGACTACTGCGCAAGACGCTGTGCAAACCCTGATCCCGACGCTGGATGTTTCCGAGCGCCCGGCCCGTGCGAAAGTTGAAGCCGGCGTTAAATTGCGCGGTGCCGAAAAAGTCGCACGTATCCCGGTGAAGATCATTCCGACCACCGAACTGCCGAAGAAACCTGACTGGATTCGCGTGCGTATTCCGGTTTCCCCGGAAGTCGACCGGATCAAGCAATTGCTGCGCAAGCACAAATTGCACAGCGTCTGCGAAGAAGCGTCCTGCCCGAACCTGGGTGAATGCTTCTCCGGCGGTACCGCGACCTTCATGATCATGGGCGACATTTGCACCCGTCGCTGCCCGTTCTGCGACGTCGGCCACGGCCGTCCGAAGCCTCTGGACGTCGATGAGCCGATGAACCTGGCGGTAGCGATCGCCGACCTGCGCCTGAAGTACGTGGTGATCACCTCGGTCGACCGCGACGACCTTCGCGACGGCGGTGCCCAGCACTTTGCCGACTGCATCCGCGAAATCCGCAAGCTGTCGCCGAACGTGCAGCTGGAAACCCTGGTCCCGGACTACCGTGGCCGTATGGACGTAGCGCTGGAAATCACCGCCGCCGAGCCGCCGGATGTGTTCAACCACAACCTTGAAACCGTGCCGCGCCTGTACAAGGCCGCGCGTCCGGGTTCGGATTACCAGTGGTCGCTGACCCTGCTGCAGAAGTTCAAGCAGCTGGTGCCGCACGTACCGACCAAGTCCGGCCTGATGCTGGGCCTGGGCGAGACCGACGACGAAGTCATCGAGGTCATGAAGCGCATGCGCGAGCACGACATCGACATGCTGACCCTCGGCCAGTACCTGCAACCGTCCCGCAGCCACTTGCCGGTGCAGCGTTTCGTGCACCCGGACACCTTCGCCTGGTTCGCCGAGGAAGGTTACAAGATGGGTTTCAAGAACGTCGCCTCGGGCCCACTGGTACGTTCCTCCTACCACGCCGACGAGCAGGCGAAGCTGGCCAAAGAAGGCTTGGTCTCCTGATGTAACGCGCCCGCAAGGTCTTTTCCTTGCGGGCGTCATCTTCCGTTACGCCCGCGTCTCCCTCCCTTCATAGACTTTTCCTGCAAGCGCCGTGGCGTTTCGGCACTTCTGTTTGCCCGCTTTCATGTCTACTGTGCACTAGAGAATCCACACAGGGAGAACCATTGGATGACCCTCCAACCGACTGATGTCCTTTGTGCGCAACGGCCGGTGCCGGCGCTGCCTTCGCAAGGGCTGATCGGCTTGATTGCACCTGCCGGGCCCGCTGACCTGGATACCGAGCAAGCCGTTCGCTGGATGCGCGCTCGAGGTTATTCGCTGCGGATTTATCCTGGGGTCCAGCAGAAGGACGGCTATCTGGCCGGCAGCGACGAGGTCCGCCTGAATGACCTGCACGCCGCTTTCGCCGATGACGATGTCGATACCATCCTGTGCCTGCGGGGCGGCTACGGCAGCCCGCGCTTGCTCGACCGGATCGATTACGACCTGTTACGGCGCCATGCCAAGCCGTTTGTCGGCTACAGCGACATTACCGCGCTGCATCTGGCCATCAATCGTTATGCCGGTTTCGTGACCTTTCACGGGCCGATGCTCAATGCCGACTTGCTGGGCGACAAACAGCCACCGACTGAGTCCTCGTTGTTCAGCCTGCTCAGGGGGCAACTGAAGGCCGGCAGTCTGTTGGCTCATCCGGCGGCTTATCCCTTGACCGCCGTCGAGCCTGGCATCGCCTGCGGCCAACTGCTGGGAGGCAATCTGTCGTTGATCGCCGCGACCATGGGTACGCCGTATGAGATCGGTGGCGACGGCATCATTCTGTTCATCGAGGACATCAACGAGCCGCTGTACCGGATCGACCGTCTGCTGACGCATTTGCGCCTGGCTGGCAAGCTCGACAGGCTTCGCGGTGTGCTGGTGGGGGATGTGGCGGGAGTAGAGCCTCAGGCGCTTGCAGGGCTGCTCAAGCAGACCTTCGAACCCCTGCGCATCCCGGTGTTGGCGGGATGGCGCAGTGGCCACTGCGATCCGAACCTGACCCTGCCGATGGGGGCGATGGTCAGGCTGGATGCGGGGGAGAAGCAGTTGATCCTGGAACAGGACGTGGTATTCGGCTGATCAGCCCGTGCTCGCTTCCCTTGCGGGAGCGAGCTTGCTCCTGATGATTCGGCGCGCAGATCAGCTCAACGCGTGCGCAGGCTCTCCAGCAGCTTGTGGGTCGGGTAGCCGTCGGCCGGCCAGCCCAGCGATTGTTGCGCGCTGCGAATCGCCTTGCGGGTATTGGCGCCGATAATGCCGTCCGGGTTACCGGCATCGTAATTGTTGGCACTGAGCAGGTTCTGCAACTCGATACGCTCGGAGCGGCTGAGGGGCATGTCGTCCTTCGGCCAGATGCCGTTGATCAAGCCTGAACCGTTGAAGCGTTGCGACAGCAGGTTCACCGCCAGGGCATAGGACGAAGAGTTGTTGTACTTCAGAACGGCGCGGAAGTTGTCGAGGATCAGGAACGCCGGACCGCGATAACCCGCCGGCAGCAGCAAGGCCGCCGAAAGCTGCTCGGAACCGGCCGGAACGCTGGCGCCATTGGGCAGTTTCATGCCCAGGCGTAGCCATTCGGCCACCGGTTTACGGATCGCGCCGTCCGCCAGCGCATAGTCGAAGCCGTTTGCCAGTTCCACTTCGAAGCCCCATGGCTGGCCTTTCTGCCAGCCGGAGCTTTGCAGATAGTGCGCGGTCGAGGCCAGGGCGTCGGCCGGGCTGTTCCAGATGTCGCGGCGGCCATCACCGTCGAAGTCCACGGCGTGGGTGTTGTAGGTGGTTGGAATGAACTGGGTTTGCCCCATCGCGCCGGCCCAGGAGCCGAGCATCTTCTCGGGCTGGATGTCGCCGTGCTGGAGGATTTGCAGGGCGGCCAGCAGCTGGCTGTTGGCAAAGGCCGGGCGACGGCCTTCGTAGGCCAGGGTCGCGAGGGAGCGGATGACTGATTTATTGCCCTGGAACTCGCCGAAGTTGCTTTCCATGCCCCAGACCGCCACCAGTGCCTGGCGATCGACGCCATAACGCTGCTCGATCTGCTGCAGGATGTCGGCGTATTGATTGATCAGCGTCTGGCCCTTGCGCACGCGCAGCGGCGACAGGGCGCCGTCGAGGTACTCCCACACCGGCCGGGTGAATTCCGGCTGGCTGCGGTCGGCCTTGATCACACCCATGTCCGGGGTGATGCCGGCGAACACACGGTCGAAAAGATCGGCGCGGATCCCTGCGTTCAGTGCTTCGACCCGAAAGCCTGCCTGCCATTGGGCAAAGGTCTGGGTTGGCTGGATGTCCAGATTGTCGACGGCCAGCGGAGCGACGGTCGCAGGCGCGGCGAGAGGGGCGGCTTGAATGCTTTGGAGTGGCTGGGCATCGGCGGCGGTGGGTTTTTCCGCGCAGGCGACGAGCAGGGCAAGGCTGGAGGCAGCGATCAGTTGGCGCAGGTGCCAACGACGGGAAAGACAAAAGGGCATGCACAGGTCCAGAGAATACGAATCAGATACAGACCTTATCACGCCGGCGGGGTTCTCCGCTTTATGCAGCCAGAAAGTAAGAAGCCTCCCAGCTTTTAGACTGGAAGGCTTCGCGGCGGTAGCTGCCTTTGCCCTTGGCGGGTCGTTCCTGACGGCTGCGGAACAGGGGCTGGGCGATGATGGATTTGGCCTTGTTGGGGCCATGCTTGGATGGCTTGCTCATTTTGGGTTCTCGCTTGAGGTGGGTTTGCGCGGCAGATGATCGGTCAGCTTTACCCTGCTGTCCAGCCCCGCGATGTGTAGGGCTTTTCAGCAACTCTCGCCGATTCCTCCATTTCCTGTAGGAACGGGCTTGTTCGCTTCTGCAGGACGTTGGCTTTATTCGGCAGGGAGCGGCAGACGTTGTCCGGCCATCAGCAGCGACAGGCGGCTCAGGCTGCTCCAGGGCGAACCGGCGGCCTGCCCCTTGATCTGCGCATCGATACGCTGGGCATCGAGCAGCAATTGCGCCCAGCGCGGTGCGGAATAGCGCTGCAGGGCCTTGCTCATCAGCGGTTTGCGTTTGTCCCAGACGGGCGGACGGGCCTGGCTGAACACCTTGTCCAGCGGAGTGCCCTGGCTGTACTGCAACGACATATTGGCTAGCGCCCGCAGTTCCCGGGACAGCGCCCAGAGAATCACCGGAGGCTCGACACCTTCACCGCGCAGGCCTTCGAGCATGCGCAGGGCATGCGCCGCCTCGCCGTTGAGGATGGCGTCCACCAGCCCGAAAACGTCGAAGCGCGCGCTGTCGGCGACTGCCGCTTGCACGGTTTCCACCGTGATCTGGCCACCTTCGGCCATCAGCTTGAGCTTTTCGATTTCCTGGGCTGCCGCCAGCAGGTTGCCTTCGACCCTGGCCGCGATGAGTTCCACGGCGTCCTGGCTGGCGGAAAGCCCGGCCTGGGACAGGCGTTGGCGAATCCATTGCGGCAACTGGCTGGCATCCACTGGCCAGATCTGGATGAATTGGGTCTGCTCGCCGTCGATCAGGGCCTTGCCCCATTTGGTCTTTTGCGCGCTGCCATCGAGCTTGGGCAGGCTGATCAGCAGCAGGGTGTCTTCGGCCGGCCGTGAGCAATATTCGATGAAGGCCGCGGCGCCTTTGTCACCGGGCTTGCCCGAAGGCAGGCGCAGTTCCAGCAGGCGTTTTTCGGCGAACAGCGACATGCTTGCGCCGGCTTGCAGCAGCGTTCCCCAATCGAAATTGGCGTCGGCGCTGAATACCTGGCGTTCGTCGAAGCCCTGCTGGCGGGCGGCGCTGCGAATGGCATCGGCGGCCTCCTGGCACTGCAACGGGTCATCGCCACTGATGACGTAGACCGGTGCGAGCGTGCCTTGCAGGTGTTTGCCGAGTTGAGCGGGGGCGAGTTTCATAAGGAGGGGCAAGCGGGGCGCTTGAGCGCCCCGCAAGACTTACTGGTTCGGCAGCTGCATGGGCGACTGTTGCGGGGTTTCCGCCTCAGCCTTCTGCGCGGCTTCCAGCGCCTCGGCCTCGGCCTTGGCGCGGGCATCCGCGGTCTGCTGCAGTTGATCCAGCTGGGTCGGAGTCAGCAGTTGCAGGCGCAGCATCATGTTCTGCACCAGGTCGCGACGCATTTCCTTGCGCACTTCCAGCGACTCCTGGTCGGAACCCACCAGGTTGTTGCCGTCGTGGATGTAGACCTTCTGCACTTGCAGCTTGTCGCTGAGCAGGGTCAGGTTGTTCTGGCCCTGGATGTCGTAGTTCAGCACGGTGGTCATTTCATACTCGGCCGAACGACCGGCACCGGCGTAGCTCAGGCTGCGCTGGGATTCCTGTTCGCGGGTCAGCACCAGCTTGTAGGGCGCACCGGCATAGACCTTGACGCCACTGCTCTGCAGAACCTGGCGCAGCTGGGTCACGGTTTCGCCGTAAGCGTTACGCGCGCTCAGGTCGAGTTCCTTGATTGCCAGTTCGGTAGTGCCGGTACCGCGCAGCTGAAAGCCGCAGGCGCTCAGCAGTACGGCCAGGCCCATCACCAGGAGGTTGCGTTTGATCATCTTGTTGCTCCCCTTGAAACCATGTGGGCCGATAGGGCGGCCCTGGAGGTTTTATTCGGCGCCAGCCTTGGGCTGGCGCCTGATCCAATTAGCTAGCGACGATATTGACCAGCTTGCCAGGCACGACGATCACTTTACGAATCGTCAGGCCTTCGGTGAAGCGCAGCACGTTCTCGTTGCTCCGAGCGGCGGCTTCGACCTCTTCACGGCTGGCGCTGGCCGGCATTTCGATCTGGCCACGCAGTTTGCCATTCACTTGAATGACCAGCTGCAGGCTGTCCTGAACCAGGGCGTTCTCATCCAGCACCGGCCAGCCGGCGTCGATGATGGCGCCGTTGCGACCCAGCCGGCTCCATAGCTCGTGGCTGATGTGCGGGGTGATCGGCGCCAGCAGCAGGGCCACGGTTTCCAGGCCTTCCTGCAGCAGGGCGCGGTCCTGAGGGGTGGCTTGCGGTGCTTTTTCCAGCACGTTCATCAGCGTCATGACCTGAGCGATGGCGGTGTTGAATTTGTGGTTCTGACCGACGTCCTGGCTGGCTTGCTTGATCGCCAGGTGGATGGCGCGACGAATGACTTTCTGTTCGTCGTTCAGCGCAGCCAGCTCCAGTGTGCCCGGCAGGCCCTGGGCTACGTGAGACTGGGCCAGGCGCCAGACGCGTTTGAGGAAGCGGTGGGCACCCTCGACGCCGGAGTCGGACCATTCCAGGCTCATGTCAGGCGGCGAAGCGAACATCATGAACAGGCGGCAGGTGTCCGCGCCGTACTGATCGATCATCGACTGAGGGTCGACGCCATTGTTCTTCGACTTGGCCATTTTCTCGGTACCGCCGATTTCCACCGGCAGGCCGTCGCTGATCAGCTTGGCTCCGACGATCTTGGCCTTGCTGTCACGCTCCAGCTCGACATCGGCCGGGTTGTACCAGGTGTAGGCACCGTTGGCTTCGCGGCGGTAGTAGGTTTCGGCGACCACCATGCCTTGCGTCAGCAGGTTCTTGAACGGCTCGTTGGAGCTGACCAGGCCCTCGTCGCGCATCAGCTTGTGGAAGAAGCGGGCGTAGAGCAGGTGCAGGATCGCGTGTTCGATACCGCCGATGTACTGGTCTACCGGCAGCCAGTGGTTGGCTGCAGCTGGGTCGACCAGGCCACCCTCGTATTTTGGCGAGGCGTAGCGGGCGTAGTACCACGAGGACTCGACGAAGGTGTCCATGGTGTCGGTTTCACGCTTGGCAGGCTTGCCGCATTTCGGGCAGTTGCACTCGTAGAACTCGGGCATGCGCGCCAGTGGCGAACCGGCGCCATCCGGCACCACGTCTTCCGGCAGTACTACCGGCAGTTGGTCTTCCGGTACCGGTACATCGCCGCAGCTGTCGCAGTGGATGATCGGGATCGGGCAGCCCCAGTAGCGCTGGCGGCTGATGCCCCAGTCGCGCAGGCGGAACTGGGTACGGGATTGGCCGAGGTTCTTCTTCAGCAGGGCCACTTCGATGGCGTCGAAGGCGCCGGCAAAATCCAGGCCGTTGAACTCGCCGGAGTTGATCAGTTCACCGTGCTCGCCGTAGGCGTCCTGCCAAGGCGCAGGCGTTTCATCGCCAGCGCTGGTACGCACCACGTTCTTGATCGGCAGGTTGTACTGGGTGGCGAATTCGTAATCGCGCTCGTCGTGCGCCGGAACGGCCATCACCGCGCCATCGCCGTAGTGCATCAGCACGTAGTTAGCGACCCATACCGGGAGTTTTTCACCGGTCAACGGGTGCTCGACGAACAGCGAAGTCGGCAGGCCTTTCTTCTCTTGAGTGGCGATGTCGGCTTCGGCGACGCTGCCGCCCTTGCACTCGGCGATAAAGGCTTGCAGCGCCGGATCGTTCTGCGCCGCCAGGGTGGCCAGCGGGTGTTCGGCGGCCACGGCAACGTAGGTCGCGCCCATCAGGGTGTCAGGGCGGGTGGTGAAGACTTTCAGTGCGCCCGCTTCGCCGATGGAGGCCTGGTCGTAGGGGAATTGCACTTCCATGCCACGGGATTTACCGATCCAGTTGCGTTGCATGGTCTTGACCTGCTCGGGCCAGCCCGGCAGCTCGTCGAGACTCTCCAGCAGTTCATCCGCGTAGGCGGTGATCTTGAAGTAGTACATCGGGATTTCGCGTTTTTCGATCAGCGCGCCGGAGCGCCAGCCGCGACCGTCGATCACCTGTTCGTTGGCCAGAACGGTCTGGTCGACCGGGTCCCAGTTCACGGTGCCATTTTTGCGGTAGATCACGCCTTTTTCGAACAGGCGAGTGAACAGCCATTGTTCCCAGCGGTAGTAGTCCGGCTTGCAGGTCGTGACCTCGCGGGACCAGTCCACCGCCAGGCCCAGGCTACGCAGCTGGGATTTCATGTAGGCGATGTTTTCGTAGGTCCACTTGGCCGGCGCGACGTTGTTCTTCATCGCGGCGTTTTCCGCCGGCATGCCGAAGGCGTCCCAACCCATGGGTTGCAGCACGTTCTTGCCTTGCATGCGCTGGTAGCGGGAGATCACGTCGCCGATGGTGTAGTTACGCACGTGCCCCATGTGTAGCTTGCCGCTGGGGTAAGGGAACATCGACAGGCAGTAGTAAGTTTCCTTGCCTGGCTGTTCACTGACTTCAAAGGACTTTTGCTCATCCCAGAATGACTGGGCGGCGGCTTCGATTTCACGGGGCTGATAGTGTTCGTGCATGGCTACTTTTGAACTGAATAGGGGTGGCCTAATCCTCTTCAATGCAACGTTGGGCGGTGATGACGCCAGATATGGCGTTTTCGCGACCCAGTCGAGCTGGAAGTGGAGTTACAGGAAGCGCCGTAGCATACATGACCGCGCTCTACCGAGGGAAACCCTGATTACGCGCCGTGGGCCGTTGGTCGCGGCACCCTGCCGGTTTCGGCAGTACGACTAAGCTCAAAAAGGGGAGTGAGTCTTACTTTCATGAGGTGAATGGATGGTTGAGTCGCAGCGAAAAGTTATAAAACCCGAGTTGTACGAACGATTGATAGATCGTCTGGCTTTGGCCCTGGACGCAGCGAGAACAGCAGGGAGCTTGCGTAATGAGCGTCCTGCGGAGTTGGAGTTGCGGGGACTGAGTCATGCCGAGCTCGAGGTGATCAAGGCCTATCTGGATCGTAGTGAGCGTGAGACGCAATTGAGCGTGCTCGAATGCCTGAGGCACGAAGTGACTCCACATTCGGCCAAGGTCATCTGGTTGAAAGACAAGGTGCCCGCCCGGGATGCGGTAAAGGTCCGGTCCCTGCAGTTCAAATGAGTCTGCGCCGCCCATTCGGGCATCTGCGCAGCGTCAACGCCGCGTACCTTGTGCGTGAAATCTGTTTCGTATCTGTTGTTGCTTTGCTTTTACCCACTTAGGCTTCGAGCATCTTTGGAGATGCTCGATGCCTTTTCGTTATTTCGTCAAACAACTGCTCCTGCCGCCAGGCCTTCTGTTGCTGCTGCTTCTGTTCGCCTGGTGGTTTCGTCGCTCTAGGCCGCGATTGGCCGGTGCGTGCTTTGCTCTCGGACTGGGCGGGTTCTGGCTGATGAGCCTGCCTGTGATGGTGGAGTGGGGCGCCAGTGCCCTGGAGACTGAGCCGGCGCTGACGCAAAGCCAGTGGTTGACCCTGGCCGAACAGGCCGATGCGATCGTGGTGCTGGGCTCGGGGCGGGAGCGTGGCGATCCGGCCTGGGGCAGCGACCAGCCGACCGGGGTCGGGCTTGAGCGCCAGCGTTACGCGGCGCGCCTGGCCAAGGCTTCCGGGTTACCGATCCTGACCAGCGGAGGCCTGCACTACGGCACGCCGCCCACGGAAGCGGCATTGATGGCCGAGTCGCTGCTGAACGATTTCGACGTGAAGGTGCGCTGGCAGGAAGGGCGCAGCCGCACGACCTGGGAGAACGCCCAATTCACTGCGCAAGTGCTGGAGCCGCAAGGTGTCAAACGTATAGTGCTGGTCACCCAGGCCTGGCATATGCAGCGGGCTGTCTGGAGTTTCGAGCAGGCAGGATTCACCGTGGTGCCGGCGCCGGTGGGATTCCTGGGGGTGGATAACGCCAGGCCGCTGGGCGGCTGGATGCCGGAGTTCAAGTCGATCTGGCAGAGCGGCCAGTTGCTGAACGAGGCGGTGGGGCTGGTGGGCTACAAACTGTTTTATCGTGGAGAGGACTAGATTCATCTCGAGCCAGCCCGCTCCCGCAGGAATCGTAAATCCTTGGTGCGAGCGAGCTGGTGCGATGAGGTCAGATGGTCTTGGCGATCCGGCTGGCCAGCAGGGCCCAGCCGAATAGCAAGACGCTCACAATGATCAGTGGCCACGAGCGCCACTGCAGGTAAGGTGTCAGGTTGTGCATCGGCACCACTTCGCCGTACAGGATCCCGCGTTCGAACTGTGGAATCTGCACGGTGATCTTGCCGAATGGATCGATCAGGCCGGTCACCCCGTTGTTGGTGGCGCGGATCATCCAGCGGCCGGCTTCCAGGGCACGCATCTGGGCCATCTGCAAATGTTGCAGCGGGCCGATCGAAGTGCCGAACCAGGTGTCGTTGCTGATGGTCAGCAGCAGGTCGCTACGGGCTGACAGGCCGGCGGCGAATTCCGGGTAAACCACCTCGTAGCAGATGAACGGCGCAATCTGGTAGCCCTTGGCTTGCAGCAAAGGCTGGTCGGCAGGGCCACGGGCGAAATCCGACATGGGCAGGTCGAAGAACGCGATCAGGCCGCGCAACAGGTCTTGCAGGGGCACGTACTCACCGAATGGCACGAGCTTCTGCTTGAGGTACTCGCCATCGCCTTCGCCAACCACGGTAATGCCGTTGAAGTAGCGTTTCTGGTGGTGCACTTCCTGGCGGATCGGTACGCCGGTGATCAGCGCCGAATGCCGGTCGGCGGCGAAGTTGCCCATCATGTTCAGATAACCTTCGGCCGACTCCTTGAGCACGGGCACCGCGGTTTCCGGCCACACCAGCAGGTCCACGCGCTTGGAGCTGAAACTCATGTCGCGGTACAGCGCCAGCTGGGAGTTGAGTTGCGCGGGGTCCCATTTCAGGCTCTGTTCGATATTGCCCTGGATCGCCGCCACGGTCAGCGGTTCGCCCGATGGACTGGTCCAGGCATGTCCCTTGAGCGTGATGCCGATCACCCAGGGGGCGACCAGGAGCACCAGGCCGGCGGCGATAAAACCTTTGCGTCCGGCGCGGACCAGGCCGGGCAGGTTGTAGAGCAGGGCGGCGGTCAGCGCCAGGGTAAAGGAAATCAGCCACATGCCACCCAGCGGGGCCAGGCCAGCCAGAGGGCCGTCGAGCTGACTGTAGCCGGAGTAGAGCCAGGGGAAACCCGTCAGGAACCAGCCGCGGAAGGCTTCCTGGCCCACCCAGAGGGCAGCGAAGGCCAGGGCATCGGCGAGGGGCGCCTCATTGCGGCGCAGCCAGCGTGCCCAGAGCCAGGCCGGCAGGGCGAAAAAGAACGCGATGGCGGCAATGAAGGCCAGCATCAGCAAGCTGGCCAGCAGCACCGAGGCGCCACCGTAGGTATGGATGCTGACGTAGATCCAGCTGGTGCCGGCGGCAAACAGGCCGAAGCCGAAACACCAGCCGCGCCACAGCGCCTGACGCGGGCTCAGCTCGCGCAGGCCGGCATAAAAGAAGCCAACCGCCAGCAGTGCCAGCGGCCAGATGTCGTACGGCGCCAGGGCCAGGGTGGTGATTGCGCCAGCCGCCATGGCCAGCAGGTTACCGGGCCAGCCGGGGCGGGTTAAGCGCAGCATGTCGATCCTTAGCGGGGGATAGGCGTTAGTCGCAGCAGATGAATCCGACGGCTGTCGGCATTCAGGATACGGAAGCGATAGGCACCGATTTCGGTGATTTCGTTGCGTTTAGGCAGGTGCCCGAACGCGCTCATCACCAGGCCGCCGACGGTGTCGAACTCGTCGTCGGAGAACTCGCTGTCGAAGAACTCGTTGAAGTTCTCGATCGGCGTCAGCGCCTTGATCAGGAAATCGCCGCTCGGCAGCGGCTTGATGTAGCTGTCTTCCTCGACGTCGTGCTCGTCTTCGATGTCGCCGACGATCTGTTCCAGCACGTCTTCGATGGTCACCAGCCCCGCCACGCCGCCGTATTCGTCGATGACGATGGCCATGTGGTTGTGGTTAGCGCGGAACTCGCGCAGCAGCACGTTCAGGCGCTTGGACTCGGGCACGAAGGTCGCCGGGCGCAGCAGATCCTTGATGTTGAAGCTGTCGCCGTTCTCCTTGAGGATCAGCGGCAGCAGGTCCTTGGCCAGCAGAACACCCATGACGTCGTCATGGCTTTCGCCGATCACCGGATAACGCGAGTGCGCGGAATCGAGGACGGACGGCAGGAATTCGCGGGGAGTCTGGGTCGCCTTGATGCTGATCATCTGCGAGCGCGGAACCATGATGTCCCGTACCTGCAGGTCAGCGACCTGGATGGCGCCTTCGACGATGGCCAGCGCTTCGCTGTCCAGCAACTTGTTCTGATGGGCTTCGCGCAGCAGCTCCAGCAGCTCCTGGCGGTTTTTCGGCTCATGGGCAAAAGCCTGGGTCAGTTTACCCAGCCACGACTTTTGCCCGCTGCTCGATCGGTCTTCGCTCATAGCGATTACTCTAAATCCTTGGTTGTTACAGATGGATGTTCTTCGGTTTCGTCGTCCGCATAAGGGTCGGGATGACCCAGTTCTGCAAGCAACGTTCGTTCCAGTGCTTCCATTTCTTCGGCTTCGTCGTCATCTATGTGGTCGTAACCCAATAGATGCAAGCAGCCGTGAATCACCAGATGGGCCCAGTGGGCCTGGAGGTCCTTGCCTTGTTCGGCGGCTTCGCGCTCGACTACTTCGACGCAGATCACCAGGTCGCCGAGCAATGGAATGTCCAGCAGCTCGTCCGGCACGTCGGCGGGGAACGACAGTACGTTGGTAGCGTAGTCCTTCTGCCGCCAGGTGCGGTTCAGTTCGCGGCCTTCGGGCTCGTCCACCAAGCGTATGGTCAGTTCCGAGTCGGCCGTGCGCTGGAGCAGGGCCAGCTCACACCATTGGCGGAACAGGGCTTCGCTGGGAGCAGGCTTGTCGCTTGCCAGTTGCAGATCAAGCTCAAGCATCGTGGCGATTGCCTTTTTCCGCGGCGGACTGGGCGGACTCGTCGGCCACGCGCTGCTCGAAGCGCTCGTAGGCTTCGACGATGCGTTGCACCAGCGGATGGCGCACCACGTCCTTGGGCATGAAGTGAGTGAAGCTGATGCCCGGGACGTCCTTGAGTACGTTGATCACGTGGGCCAGGCCGGACTTGGTGCCCTTGGGCAGGTCGACCTGGGTGATGTCGCCCGTGATCACGGCGGTGGAGCCGAAGCCGATCCGGGTCAGGAACATCTTCATCTGCTCGACTGTGGTGTTCTGGCTTTCGTCGAGGATGATGAAACTGTTGTTCAGCGTACGGCCGCGCATGTAGGCCAGCGGAGCAATCTCGATGACCTGGCGCTCGATCAGCTTGGCGACGTGTTCGAAGCCGAGCATTTCATACAGCGCGTCATACAACGGGCGCAGGTACGGGTCGATCTTCTGGGCCAGGTCGCCAGGCAGGAAGCCGAGCTTTTCGCCGGCTTCGACCGCTGGACGCACCAGCAGGATACGCCGTACCTGTTCGCGCTCCAGTGCGTCTACCGCACAGGCCACGGCCAGGTAGGTCTTGCCGGTACCGGCCGGGCCGATGCCGAAGTTGATGTCGTTGCCGAGGATTTCCTTGACGTAGCGCTGCTGATTCAAGCCGCGTGGGCGAATCATGCCTTTTTTGGTGCGCAGGGCCACGGCCGCTTCGGCGACTGGGTGATTGTTCAGTTCTTCGACAGCGGATTCCTGGAGGAACAGGTGCACCATGTCCGGCGACAGCTCGGTACCCTTGGTTTCCCGGTACAGGCGGCGCAGGAGGTTTTCCGCGGAGGTGGTGTGCTTGGGTTCGCCGATCAGTTCGAACTGATTGCCGCGGTTGCGGATCTCGATGGTCAGGCGCTGCTCGATCAAGCGCAAATGCTCGTCGAATTGCCCGCACAGATTGGCGAAGCGGCGAGCCTCAAAGGGCTCGAGGATGAAACGATGTGGTTCTATGGGTGCGTTCAAGGTCGTTTTTTAGCCGCCCAACGGCAATAAAGGATGAATTCAAGGATAACGCCAGTGGCCTGGGTACGAAAGCTCTTATACGAAGCAATGTCTTTCGCCACATTTTCCTTGGGAGCCGGCTTTCCGGCGATGGCGTGCCCGAGGCCGCTACCGCTGGTCAGCCAGCATCGGCAGGAGATTATTGCAGCAGCGATCCGCGCAGCGAGTGAGGCTGGGCGGAGTCGATGTGCACATCGGCAAATTGACCGATCAGCGTGGGATTGTCGCAGCGGAAGTTGACGATACGGTTGTTCTCGGTCCGCCCCTGCAGTTCGCCCGGGTCTTTCTTCGAGTAGTCGGTGACCAGGATGCGCTGGATCGAGCCGACCATCTGTCGGCTGATTTCGAACCCTTGTTGATTCAGCCGGTGTTGCAGGGCGTTCAGGCGTTCCTTTTTCAACTCTTCCGGGGTGTCGTCCGCCAGATCGGCCGCTGGGGTGCCCGGACGTTGGCTGTAGACGAACGAATAGGAGAAGTCGAAGCCGACGTCTTCGATCAGCTTCATGGTCTGTTCGAAGTCTTTTTCGGTCTCGCCGGGGAAACCGACGATGAAGTCCGAGCTGATGCAAATGCCCGGCACGGCGGCGCGCAGTTTGCGCAGCTTGGATTTGTATTCCAGCGCTGTGTGGTTGCGCTTCATGGCTGCGAGAATCCGGTCGGAGCCCGACTGCACTGGCAAGTGCAGGTGTTTCACCAGTTCCGGCACTTCGGCGTGGGCCTGGATCAGGCTGTCGGAGAACTCCAGCGGATGGGAGGTGGTGTAGCGGATGCGCTCGATGCCATCGACCGCCGCGACCACGCGGATCAGTTCGGCGAGGTCGGCCAGGCGGCCATCATGGGTCTGGCCACGGTAGCCGTTGACGTTCTGCCCCAGCAGGGTGACTTCGCGCACGCCGTTTTCCGCCAGGTGGATGATTTCGGAGATCACGTCGTCGAACGGCCGGCTGACTTCCTCGCCACGGGTGTAAGGCACCACGCAGAAGGTGCAGTACTTGCTGCAGCCTTCCATTACCGAAACATAGGCACTCGGGCCGTCGATGCGCGGCTCTGGCAGATGGTCGAATTTTTCGATTTCCGGGAACGAGACGTCGACCTGCGGCAGCTTGCTGCTGCGGGCGGCATCGATCATTTCCGGCAGGCGGTGCAGGGTCTGCGGGCCGAAGACCACGTCGACGTACGGCGCCCGGTCACGGATGGCCGCGCCTTCCTGGCTGGCCACGCAACCGCCGACGGCGATGACCATTTCCGGGTTGGCCAGCTTCAGCTCGCGCCAGCGCCCCAGTTGGGAGTACACCCGGTCCTGGGCCCGTTCGCGGATCGAGCAGGTGTTGAGCAGAATGACGTCCGCGTCTTCGGCGCGGGCGGTGACTTCCAGGGCCTGGTGTTCACCCAGCAGATCGACCATGCGCGAGCTGTCGTACTCGTTCATCTGGCAACCGTGGGTTTCTATGTAAAGCTTCTTGGCCATGGAAGGGGTCATCACGTGATTCAAAGAACCGCGCATTATAGGGAACATGCTCCGAGGTTCCTACCGCTGCGCGTCCGGTGGCTATGCTATAGTTCGCGCCCTCTTTTATATCCCCCGATGTGTTACCCGCCCACCATGACCAAACGTGAAGCTCCAATCTACAAGGTGATTTTCCTCAACCAGGGACAGGTGTTCGAAATGTACGCCAAGCAGATCTATCAAAGTGATCTGTGGGGTTTCCTGGAGGTGGAAGAGTTCGTCTTTGGCGAGCGCACGCAAGTGGTCGTCGATCCGAGCGAAGAGAAGCTCAAGGCCCAGTTCGAAGGCGTGGTGCGCAGCTTTGTGCCGATGCATTCGATCGTGCGCATCGATGAGGTCGAGCGCCTGGGTACGCCGAAGATCAGCGAGGCGCGTGGCGTGAGCAACGTCATGCCGTTTCCGATGCCGATGCCTGAGAAGTAAAAGGGCTGTATCGAGAGGCGCGTTGTATTCCGTCGCGAGCAGGCTTGCTCGCGATGTATTCAAGGCAGGGGTGAGAAGGGCGAACGCCCGTCGGCGCTCTGCAATTCCATCAGGTATTTGCGGAAAATCTGCCCCAGCACCTGGGTGGCGACTTCCAGCTCGTCGCGCTGCATGTGCTCGGCCACTTCGTCGGCCGTGTCCAGTGCCTCTTCGGCGCCATTGACCGCCGCCATCTTCAGCACGATATAGGCCTGAACGTTGTTGGCCGGTACGCCTTCGCCGTGGAAAAACATGGTGCCGAGCTTGAATTGCGCCTGGGCGTGGCCTTGCAGCGAGGCCTTTTCAAAGTAGCTGAGGGCCTGATTGAGATCGCGCGGGGTATTTTTACCTTCGTAGTAGAACTCGCCCAACTCGTATTGCGCTTGCGCATCCCCTTCGTCAGCCGCCTTCTGGCAGACCGTCAGGGCCTCGGACAGATCTTGTGACTGAGTATTGAGGGTGCAGCGACCCATCGCTGGGATCAACAACGAGTTGCCGCCTGCTTGTGCGTGCGCGAGCAGGGGCTGAAGGAGCAACAGGCAGCCCAGTGCAAGGGCGCGGCCGGTGCGGTTCATGGGAATCGACTTACCTCTGAAGGGCGCGCGGACCCATCGAGGGATCCAATAAGCGCGCATTATGAAATAAGCAGGGCCAACCTTACAAAGTCTTTACTCGTTTTTCTGCTGCGCGGACGCGATATCCGCCGCTTTCGGGGCTGTTTCGGGAGTTGGGGCGCGAATGCAGCGTAAAACCGGCGCCAGGAAGTGCTGGCGCCGGGTTTTACGGGGAAGGTTATTTCAGGGCGGCGAAAGCGCGTTCGGCCGCGTCCAGGGTCAGCTTCAGCTCGGCGTCACCGTGGGCGATCGAGGTGAAGCCGGCTTCGAAGGCACTCGGGGCCAGGTAGACACCGCCTTCGAGCATCAGGTGGAAGAAGCGTTTGAACAGATTGGCATCGCTGGCCATTACGTCGTCGAAGGTGACGATGTTGTCGGCGCCGCTGAAGTACAGGCCGAACATGCCGCCCGCCTGGGTGGTCACGAACGGGATGCCGGCGGCGTCAGCGCGTTGCTGCAGGCCGTCGAGCAGGCGGCTGGTGTAGTCGCTCAGCTCGGCGTGGAAGCCCGGGCGGCTGATCAGGCGCAGGGTGGTCAGGCCGGCGGCCATGGCCAGCGGGTTGCCCGACAGGGTGCCGGCCTGGTAGACCGGGCCCAGCGGCGCGATGTGTTCCATGATCTGGCGTTTGCCGCCGAAGCAGCCCACCGGCATGCCGCCGCCGATGATCTTGCCGAAGGTGGACAGGTCCGGGGTCACCCCGTAGTGCGCCTGGGCGCCGCCCAGGGCGACGCGGAAACCGGTCATCACTTCGTCGAAGATCAGCACCACGCCGTGCTTGTCGCACAGGCTGCGCAGGCCTTCGAGAAAACCCGGGGCCGGTGGCACGCAGTTCATGTTGCCGGCCACGGGCTCGACGATGATGCAGGCCACTTCCTGGCCGACTTCGGCGAGCATCTTCTCGACCGCGTCGATGTCGTTGAACGGCAGGGTCAGGGTGTGTTTGGCGAAGGCCGCCGGTACGCCGGCCGAGCTAGGCACGCCCTGGGTCAGCGCGCCGGAGCCGGCCTTGACCAGCAGGCTGTCGGAGTGGCCGTGGTAGCAGCCTTCGAACTTGATGATGCTGTCGCGGCCGGTGAAACCACGGGCCAGGCGGATCGCGCTCATGGTCGCTTCGGTGCCGGAGCTGACCATGCGCACCATTTCCATCGACGGCACGATGGAGCAGACCAGGTCGGCCATTTCGGTTTCCATGGCGGTCGGGGCGCCATAGGACAGACCGTGTTCCAGCTGTTTGCGCACCGCGTCCAGCACGTCCGGGTGGCTGTGGCCGAGGATCATCGGCCCCCAGGAGCCAACGTAGTCCACATAGCGCTTGTCGTCTTCGTCGGTGACGTAGGCGCCTTCGGCGTGCTTGAAGAACAGCGGTGTGCCGCCCACGCTCTTGAACGCACGCACGGGCGAGTTCACGCCACCGGGGATGTGTTTCTGGGCATTGGCAAACAGGGTTTCGGAACGAGACATGATCGGACTCTCGGAAATCAGCGGTTAGAAGAGGGTGTTGAAGGCGCGGGCGCGGCGGGTCACTTCCTGGACGCTGTCGGCGCCGAACAGGCCATGGACCACGGCCAGCAGGTCGACGCCATGGGCGACCAGCGGTGCGGCGTTCTCCAGGGTGATGCCGCCGATCGCGCAGATCGGCAGGTGCAGCCTGGCGCGGGCCTGGTCCAGCAGTTCCAGGTTGGCCATCGGTGCGCCGGGCTTGGTGTTGGAATTGAAGAAGCGACCGAAGGCGACATAGCTGGCGCCTTCCTTGGCGGCTTGTTCGGCCAGCTCCAGCTGGGCGTGACAGGTCGAGCCGATGATCGCCTGGCGGCCAAGCAGGGCGCGGGCTGGAGTTAGCGGACCGTCGGTCTGGCCCAGGTGCACGCCGACGCCGATGCGCGCGGCCAATTCGGCGTCGTCGTTGATGATCAGTTGGGTCTTGTAGCGCTCGCACAAGCTGTGCAGGGCTTCGGCTTCGCGCAGGCGGCGAGCCTCGTCGCTGCTCTTGTCGCGGTATTGCAGGAGGGTCACGCCACCGTCGAGCGCCGCCTCCACGTACTGCAGGAACTTGCCGGCCAACAGTTGGCTGTCGGTAATGGCATACAGGCCACGTAGTTTCATCGAGCGAGCCTCATGGCTTACGAGCAGAAGTCCAGCGGCAGGCGGCGCGGTACGAACTGGCCTTGGCCCAGTTGCTCGGCGTCGCGCAGGGTGCGCCAGGTGTAATCGAGGGCCGACTTCACGGCGCTGGCCAGGCTTTCGCCCTGGGCCAGGCGTCCGGCCAGGGCGCTGGCCAGGGTGCAGCCGGAACCGTGATAGCTGCCCGGCAGCCGCTGGCAGGTGTAGGTGTGACGGCTGCCGTCGCGGTTGTACAGGCGATTATGCACTTCGTGCTCGTCGCCATGGCCGCCGGTGATCAGCAGGTGCTTGACGAACGGCAGGAGTTTTTCCGCGCACTGGTCCGCGCTGCCTTCGGGCAATTCGGCGAGGATCCGTGCCTCAGGAAGGTTCGGGGTGGCGATGGTCGCCAGTGGCAGCAGGCGCTCACGCATGGCGTAACCGACCTCGTCCTTGCCCAGGCGTCCACCGCCGCCGGCGCGCAATACCGGGTCGCAGACCATCGGCAGGTGTGGGTGTGCCTGCAACAGCTCGACCACGGTGTCGACCATTTCCAGCGAGCCGAGCATGCCCAGCTTGACCGCGGCGACCCTGGAGTCGTTGAGCACGGCGTTGGCCTGGGCCAGCACCCACTCGCGATCCAGCACACGGAAGTCGCTGACGTTGACCGTATCCTGCACGGTCAGCGCGGTCACAGCGGGAGCTGCATGGCAACCCTGGGCGAGCAGGGCTTCGATATCTGCCTGCAGGCCGGCGCCACCACTGGGGTCGTGGCCGGAGAGACAGAGGACAACGGGGCGAGAGCTGTAGATATTCATGGTGCGCGAGCTTACCACCAAACGTCTTTTTTGCACGGCTCCTCGCGCGTTGGCCGGGGCTGGTTTTTCCACCTTGCCGGCAAGTTGACCGAGGCAACAGCTCTAGATCAATAGATAGCGCTGAAACGCCCGTTCTAGAGCCTTTAAACTAAAACTTTTCATGGTGTTCTTTGGCCGCCAACGGCTATGCTAGAGTGGATCCAAACCAATAACAGGTCATGCCGGTTTCACGTCTACTCAAAGGGAAATGGGGGGCTTCCTGACACCACCGGACAGGCCACGCTGGGGCTTTATGCGCTATTTGCTGATGTTGCTGTTGAGCTTGCCGATGCTGGCTGGCGCGGTCGAGTTCGACGAGTTCACCCAAAGCCTGCCCTTGGGTCGGGTGATGCAGGTGTTTGAAGACGCGAGTGGTCAGGCAACGATCGCGGATGTCAGTTCACCGGCCATGGCCGGCAGTTTCAAAGCCCATGACAAGCCCACCCTCAACGCCGGTTACTCCCGCTCGGCATTCTGGCTGAAAATCAACCTCAGCTACCGTCCCGCCAACCCCTCCATACGACACACCTGGCTGCTGGAACTGGCTTATCCGCCGCTCGATCATCTGGAGCTGTATCTGCCCGATGAGGCCGGTGGCTACCGTCTGGCCCAGCGCACCGGCGATGCCTTGCCGTTCGACAGCCGGCAGATCCGCCAGAACAATTACCTGTTCGACCTGAGCTTCGCGCCCTACGAGCAAAAGACCCTGTTCCTGCGCCTGCAGAGCCAGGGCTCGGTCCAGGCGCCGGTGACGCTCTGGTCCAGCACGGCGTATCTGGAAGCACAGCCGGTGCGCCTGTATGTGCTCGGCCTGATCTACGGCGTGCTGCTGGGGATGCTGGTCTACAACCTGTTCATTTACCTGAGCGTGCGCGACACCAGTTACCTCTATTACATCCTCTACATCGCCTCGTTCGGGCTGTACCAGCTGTCGGTGAACGGCGCCGCGGTGGAGTACTTCTGGCCGGACAATCCCTGGTGGGCCAACGCGGCGACTCCATTTTTCATTGGTGCGGCGGCCTTGTTCGGCAGCCAGTTCGCCCGCAGTTTCCTGCAGACCGCCCGCCACAGCCGCTGGGTCGATCGCCTGCTGCTGGTGCTGATCCTGTGCAGCGCCGTGGTGGTGGCCCTGTCGCTGATGACCAGCTACGCCCTGGCGTTGCGCCTGGCCACGGCCCTGGCGCTGATCTTTACCGTGGTGATCTTCGTCTCCGGCATCGTCGCCTGGTGCCGCGGCATGCGGGTGGCGCGTTACTTCATCATCGCCTGGTCGGCGTTCCTGGTGGGCGGGATCGTCAATACCCTGATGGTGCTGGGCTATCTGCCGAATATGTTCCTGACCATGTATTCCAGCCAGATCGGTTCGGCCATCGAAGTGGCGCTGTTATCGCTAGCCCTGGCCGACCGCATCAACTCGATGCGCGAGCAGCAGGCCCAGACCCTGTTCGATGCCGGGCAGAAGCTCGAAGTACTCAACCAGCAGTTGGCCCACAGCAACCGGCTCAAGGATGAATTCCTCGCCACCCTGACCCATGAACTGCGCACGCCAATGAATGGTGTGATCGGTTCCCTGGAGCTGATGCAGACCGTCGATCTCGACCCGGAACTGGAGCAATACCAGCAGACCGCCGCCGGTTCGGCCCGGGACATGATGCGCATGGTCAACGGCATCCTGACCCTGACCGAGCTGCAGGCCGGCAAGCTCAGCGCCCAACGCGAGACCTTCAGCCTGCGTTCGCTGCTCGATGCCTTGCTGGGCCAGTTTTCCGCCAACGCCTCGGCCAAGGGGCTGGGCTTCGATGTCGACCTGGCCGCCGGGCTGCCCGATCGGCTGTTGGGCGATCGCGGCAAGTTGAGCCAGTGCCTGGAGTGCCTGCTGGACAATGCCATCAAGTTCACCCGGGTGGGCGGCCTGGTCCTGCGCGTGACCGGCAAACCGGTGGCGCCGGGACGGATGGCGATGACCTTCGCGGTGATCGACACCGGCATCGGTTTCGTCAATCTCGATGAGGCTTCGTTGTATCAGCGTTTCTTCCAGCTCGATGGTTCGATGACCCGGGAATACGGCGGGCTGGGCGTGGGGCTGGCGATCTGTCGGCAGCTGGTGGATCTGTTGGGTGGCCATCTGACCCACGAATCGGAGTCGGGGCGCGGCAGCTGCTTCCGCCTGGAAGTAACCTTCGATCTGGACGGCGAGCAGCCGATGGCTCCCCAGCCGGCCCTGCGTGTCCGCTCCACCCGACGCATGCCACAGGATTGCAGCGTGCTGCTGGTGGACGACAACAGCATCAATCAACTGGTGATCCGCGGCATGCTGCTCAAGCTGGGGTATCAGGTGCGCACGGCCGAGAACGCTCGCACCGCGCTGGCGTTGTTGCGCCGAGAGTCGGTGGACGCGGTATTGCTCGATTGCCAGATCGAGCAGGCCGAGGCGCTCAAACTGTGCGACCAGGTGCATGGCATGCCGGGTTGTGCCGGGTTGCCGGTGCTACTGGTATCGGCCTCGACGCATGGTCTGGATGCTGAGCGCTGCCTGCTCGATTACCTCTCCTGGCCGGTGAAATTCGAAGAGCTGCAAAGCGTTCTGGCGCGTCGGGTGCTGGCTCCGGAACAGGGCGAAAGCGCCGGCATTTAGGCGGGTATGCCACTTTGTTCGTCGGGGAGGGGGTGCTTAACTGAGGTTCTGGCACACCCCTCAAGGAGCCCCGACATGAACCTGCACCAGTTCGCCGAGACCCACGAAGTCACCAACCAGCCACCCTCCCTGGACGGTACCAACCTCTATCGAATCGATCTGCCGTTGCAGGAGTGGGCACGGCGTTTCGGCGCCGGCTGGGCCGAATCGCGGATCGACGCCTACGGTGCCCTGGCCGGTGGGCCGTTGATGGAGGCGGGGTTCCTGGCCAACCAGAACAAGCCGGTGTTCACCAGCCATGATCGTTACGGGCATCGCCTCGACCTGGTGGAGTTTCACCCGGCGTATCATGAGCTGATGCGTACCGCTATCGAGCACGGCCTGACGTCCTTGCCCTGGACTCATCCGCAGGCAGGGGCGCATGTCGCCCGCGCGGCCATGTCCTATCTGCATAGCCAGGCCGAAGCCGGTAGCGGTTGCCCGCTGACCATGACCTTCGCCTGTGTGCCGGCGCTGAAGCTGCAGCCGGATCTCGCCGAGCAATGGCTGCCGAAAGTCCTCGCCACCGAATATGACCCGCGCAATGTCGGCATGGCCCACAAGGCCGGCGTCACCATCGGCATGGCGATGACCGAGAAACAGGGCGGTACCGATGTGCGCGCCAACACCACCAAGGCGTATCCGGTGGGCGCTACGGGGCCGGGGCAGGCCTATGAACTGGTGGGCCACAAATGGTTCTGTTCGGCGCCGATGTGCGACGCCTTCCTGACCCTGGCTCAGACCGAAAAAGGCCTGACCTGCTTCCTGTTGCCTCGCCATCGCCCGGACGACAGCCGCAACCAGTTCTATATCCAGCGTCTGAAAAACAAGCTCGGCAACTGCTCTAATGCCTCCAGCGAAGTGGAGTTCCGTGGCGCTCTGGCGTGGATGATTGGTGAAGAAGGGCGCGGTGTGCCGACCATCATCGAGATGGTGGCCATGACCCGCTTCGATTGCATGGTCGGCTCCAGCTCGCTGATGCGCCAGGCCCTGACCCAGGCCAGCCATCACTGTGCCCATCGGCTGGTGGGCGGTCGGGTGCTCAGCGAGCAACCCTTGATGCAGAACGTACTGGCCGACCTGGCGCTGGAAAGCGAGGCGGCTCTGGCCTTGAGCCTGCGCATGGGTCGCGCGCTGGACAACCTGGATGATCCGCAAGAAGCAATGTTCTCGCGACTGGTGACGGCGGTGGGCAAATACTGGATCTGCAAGCGGGCCCCGGCAATGATCAACGAGGCCGCCGAGTGCATGGGCGGTGCGGGTTATGTCGAGGAGAGCATCCTGCCGCGGCTGTACCGCGAAGCACCGGTCAACTCGACCTGGGAAGGCTCCGGCAACGTGCAGTGCCTGGACGTGCTGCGCGCCTTGTCCAAGGAGCCGGGCGTGCTCGATGCCTTGTTCGCCGAGCTGGGCGACGGTCATGGCGACAAGCGCCTGGCCGCCCATATCGTCAATCTGAAAGGCGCCTTCCGCGACACTGACGACATTCAGTACCGCGCCCGCCAGTTGACCGAAGACATCGCCCTGGGCCTGCAGGCCAAGCTGCTGCTGGAGGCTGGCAACGCGGCGGTCAGCGATGCCTTTATCGCCAGTCGCCTGGGCTCGGCGGGACGGGTCTACGGCACCTTGCCGCGGGGCCTGGATGTGGAGGCGATAGTCGCGCGCTCGACCCCGACAGGCTTCTGATCAATCTTCAGGCGAGAGGGTGCGCCCGGTTCTTGTTCGTGATGAGGATCGCGAGCAAGAACCTGACGGCCCGGGCCATTCCACTGTTCCCGTGAGACGGCGTTGCAGGCAAGATGAAGGCCTGCAAGATCAGAACACAGGATGCTTATCGTGACCGAAGCTTTTATTGTTGTTCAAACCGCCGAGCAAGCCGTGGACCGGCTTGCCGCTTTGCATGAGCGGGCCACCACGTCGCTGAGCCAGGCGCTCAAGCGTTACCTCAAGGATCGCGTCGAACCGGATGCCGAGCAGCGCGCCCTGTTCCGTTACCCGGAATTGCGCCTGACCTATCTCTGTCAGGGCGAAGTTCCACAGACCACCCGGGCCTACGCCAAGGTCCAGTTGCCGGGCACCTACAGCGTCACGGTCACCCATCCCGCCGCCTTCCGTAAGTACCTGCTGGAACAGCTGATACCACTGATGCACGACTTCACCGTGACCGTGGAAGTGGGCGTCAGCGAGCAGAACATCCCGTATCCGTACGTGGTCGAGCAGGGCGATGAACTGGCCGGTTCCGGCGTCACCGCCGCGGTGCTGGCGCGGGTATTCCCCAGCACCGACCTGTCCGCCGCCACCGACGGCATCGCTGACGGGCTGTACGATTGGGAAAACACCCATCCGCTGCCCCTGGCGCTGTTCGATGCCGCGCGGGTGGATTTCTCCCTGCGCCGCCTGGTGCACTACACCGGCAGCGACTGGCGCCATGTGCAGCCATGGATCCTGCTGACCAACTACCACCGCTATGTCGACCAGTTCATCACCCACGGCCTGGAGCAGCTGCGCAGCGATCCGAGGTTCGTGCGCATGGTCCTGCCGGGCAATGTGATCATCGAGAAGGGCATGGACCACGGCGAGGCTTCATCGATCGCCGCCGGGGTGGTCTGGCACCGCTACCAGATGCCGGCTTATCACCTGCAGGCCAGCGACGGCCACGGCGTGACCCTGGTGAACATCGGCGTCGGCCCGTCCAATGCCAAGAACATCACCGACCACCTGGCGGTATTGCGTCCGCACTGCTGGCTGATGATCGGCCACTGCGGTGGCCTGCGGCAGTCGCAGACCATCGGCGACTACGTGCTGGCCCACGCCTACATGCGTCGCGACGGCATTCTCGATCGCGTGGTGCCGCCGAATATCCCGATTCCGGCTCTGGCCGAAGTGCAGTTGGCCTTGCAGCAGGCCGCCGCCAACGTCACCGGCGAGAAGGGCGACGATCTGAAAAAACGCCTGCGCACCGGTACCGTGCTGACCTACGACGACCGTAACTGGGAGTTGCGCTGGGCCCAGGAGCGTCCGCTGATCAACCTGTCCCGCGCCGTGGCGGTGGACATGGAAAGCGGCACCATCGCCGCCCAGGGTTATCGTTTGCGGGTGCCATACGGCACTTTGCTCTGCGTCTCGGACAAGCCGTTGCACAGCGAAATCAAGCTGCCGGGTTCGGCCAACGCCTTTTATGAGCGCGCGGTCAGCCAGCACCTGAAGATCGGTATTGCTGCGGTGGACCTGCTGCGTACCGAGCTCAATTCGCTGCACTCGCGCAAGCTGCGCAGCTTCGACGAGCCGCCGTTCCGCTGATCGCGGGATGGTCATTTAACGGTCGGGCCACTAGCATGGTCGGCCCTGACCGTTAGATGTTCTTTTCGCCATGTCTCGTCCTCCGCGTCCCGCTTCCCGCCGCCCTGGCGTGAAGAGTCCTTCGTCTTCTGCCGCGCCGCGCCGTGTTGCCAAAGCGCCACCGGCCGAGCCGAAGCTGATTCTGTTCAATAAACCCTTCGACGTGCTGACCCAGTTCAGCGACGGCGAAGGGCGGGCGACCCTCAAGGACTTCATCGCGATACCCGGCATCTACCCGGCCGGCCGCCTGGACCGCGACAGCGAAGGCTTGTTGCTGCTGACCAACGATGGCCAGTTGCAGGCGCGTATCGCCGATCCCAAGCACAAGCTGGCCAAGACCTATTGGGTGCAGGTGGAAGGCGAGCCCACGGCCGAGCAGTTGCAGCGTCTGCGCGATGGCGTGGAATTGAATGACGGCATGACCCTGCCGGCCGAAGCCCGGCAGCTGGAGGAGCCGCAGCTGTGGCCGCGCAACCCGCCGGTGCGCTTTCGCAAGAGCGTGCCCACCAGCTGGCTGGAATTGATCATTCGTGAAGGGCGCAATCGCCAGGTACGGCGCATGACCGCTGCCGTGGGCTTGCCGACATTGCGCCTGGTGCGGGTCAGGATCGGTGACTGGACGATCGACGGGCTCGACCAGGGCCAGTGGAAGGAGGTTCCGGCGCGCTTATAAGGCGCCGGATTCGATCAGGCCGATCACCACGCTCTTGATGATGAACGCGGCCACGCCCAGGCCCAGGACGAAGAACAGGATGAACGAGCCGAAACGGCCGGCCTTGGACTTCTTCGCCAGATCCCAGACGATGAAGGCCATGAAAATGATCAGGATGGTCACCAGACCGGTCATCATCCACTCTTCGAATACTGCAGGATCCATCGAACATCTCCAGCGCAGGCAAGGCTAAAAGGCGGGGGCGAGTATACGCCAAGGGGCCGCGGCCGGGCATTGATCCGGGTGCGCTTCGTCGTCACACCGTTGGGGGGCTTCTGTAGGAGCGAAGCTTGCTCGCGATAAATGTTCCTGACTACACATCGGCTGCAACCGAACGCCCCTGTCGCGAGCAAGAACTGGGCGTCTCCCTTGCTCCTACAGATACAGGTCAGTTGCGCAGGTGAGTCAGCGGCAGTTCGGTGCTGTTGAGTACCTGGTTGAGCACGAAGCTGGAGCGTACGCTGGTCACGCCTTCGATACGGGTCAGATGGCCCAGCAGCAGTTTCTGGTAGTGGTCCATGTCCGGCACCACCACCTTGAGCTGGTAGTCGGCGTCCATCCCGGTCACCAGGCTGCATTCGAGGACCTGCGGCAGGCTGCGGATCGCCGCCTCGAAGTTCTCGAAACGCTCGGGGGTGTGGCGGTCCATGCCGATCAGCACGTAGGCGGTGAGGCTCAGGCCGAGCATCTTGCGGTCCAGCAGGGCGACCTGGCGGGAAATATAGCCGTCGTCTTCCAGTTGCTTGACTCGACGCGAGCACGGCGAAGGCGACAGGCCGATACGTTCGGCCAGTTCCTGATTGGAGATGCGGGCGTCGCGCTGCAATTCCGCCAAAATGCTGAGGTCGTATCGGTCGAGTTTGCTCATGGATCAGGCCTTTGTCATAACTATTGCGCGATATTATCTATCCTGAGTTAAAAATTGCGCAAGTCATGTTTATTAGAGCAATCTTCGCAATCCTCTGTCGACGCGTCAGGCCTATTCTTATCACCAGAATCACTGCCCGGACATAGAGTCCACTGCGGCCCGCCGAATCAGGCCTGCCGCGGCCGCCAATCCCACAGGGTTGAGCCGGCCCCCGGGCTACACACTGTCCAGAAGACGGCGTGAGGTGAGCCGGCGTCATAAGCGTCGAGCACGGACGAAATTCTCAAAGGGGGGCCGACGGGTCCCCCTTTTTTATTGCCTGCGCGGCAGGAAATATCCCCGGGTCCTCAATAAATAAGTTTTGCGACTGATAACCTGTGGCAGAACCGGCCTGGGCTTTTCCAGTCTTAACTAAAGGCCCCCATCCGTAGTGAGGAATAGCATGAAATCGCGCATCTGGCGTTTGGCAGGTGTTGGTTTGCTGTGTGTGAGCGTCAGTGCGCAAGTGCTCGCCGATGAGCGCGATAACCGCAATGACGGCCGTGGCGGGCCCGATGGCGGCCAGCGCGGTGGCGAGTGGCACCCGGACAGGGGGCAGGGACGAGGCGAAAACCAGCAGCCGCGCCCGCAGACTGAAATCATTCGTGGCGACAACAGCCAGCAGTTCGAGCGCAACGTCCAGAACGGGCGCTGGCAGAACCACGGGCCGAATGATGACGGGCGGGGACGACTGGCACAGCCGTCCGCCAACCTGCCGATCCAGGGCCGCCCCGATACCGTCCGCCAGACCCAGGAGCCGCGCCAGGGTTATTACCAGGACATCCCGCGCCGTAACGACTACAACCAGCATTGGCAGGCCGGCGGTCGGGGCTCGCGTCTCTACGACTATCGCTGGCCGGGCCGTCCGGACGGCCGTGGCGACGGCTGGGGGGCTGGCCAGCAATATCGGCCGGGTTATGTGATCGATCGTTTTCCGGACCGGCATTACCGCGTGCCTTATCGCGGCCGGGACTATTACTTCTCCGGCGGCTATTGGTACCGCCCACAGGGGCCGCGCTACATAGTGGTGCGCCCACCCTACGGGATTCGCGTGGCCTACCTGCCGGACTACGCGCGCGAGGTGTGGATCGGCAGCGCGCTGTTCTTCCTGGCCGCGGGCGCCTACTACAGCTACGAGGCCAGTACCCAGCAGTACGTGGTGGTCGAGCCGCCGCAGGCCAGCCCGCCGCCGCAGGCCGGCAATGATTACAACGTGCTGGCCTACCCGGTCAGAGGGCAGAGTCCGCAGGAGATCAATCAGGATCGCTACGACTGTTATCGCTGGGCGGTGCAGCAGAGCGGCTTCGACCCGGCGGCGATGACCTACCCACCGGCGCCGGAAGTGGTCCAGACCTACCGCCAGGCCCAGGGCGGTTGCCTGAGCTCGCGCGGCTATCAGGTGACTTACTGAGCCCGGGCGGCCTGCACCACTTCCTGCGGGTCGGCGTGCACCAGCACCTCGGCCCGCGGATAGGCCGCATGAATCGCCTCGGCGGCCTGATCGCTGATGCCGTGGGCCACCGAAAGGGTCAACTCCCCGGGTAACTCCAGGTGTAGCTGCACGAACCAGTGGCTGCCGGAAATCCGCGTGCGCAGGTCATGGGCACCGAGCACCCCGGGCACGCTACAGGCCAGTTCCAGCATGTGCTGGCTGACCTCGGGCGGCAGTTCCTCGTCCATCAGCACCGCCACGCTTTCGCGGGCGATGTGGATTGCGCTCCACAGGATATAGACGGCAATCGCCAGGCCGAACCAGGCGTCCAGTTGCTGCCAGCCGAAACTGGCCAGCACCAGCGCCAGCAGGATGCTGCCGTTGAGCAGCAGGTCGGAGCGATAGTGCAGCGAATCGGCACGCACCGCGGTGGAGCCGGTTTCGCGGATCACCCGGTACTGCACCAGCAGTAGCGCCATGGTCAACGCCAGGGACAGCAGCATCACGCCGATACCGACCCAGGGCGCGCCCAGCGGTTCCGGGTTCTGCAGGCGCTCGACGGCCTGTACCCCGATCAGCACCGCGCTCACCGCGATGAACAGCGCCTGGGCCATGCCCGACAAGGACTCGGCCTTGCCATGGCCGTAGCGGTGATCGGCGTCGGCCGGGCGCAGGGCGTAATGCACGGCCAACAGGTTGAGGAACGACGCGGCGCCATCGAGCAGCGAGTCGGTGAGGCCCGCCAGCAGGCTGACCGAGCCACTCAGCCACCAGGCGATGGCCTTGGCCACGATCAGGATACTGGCCACCGCCAGCGAAGCGCGGGTGGCCAGGCGCAACAGGCGCGCGTGTTCCGGGTTACTGCTCATCAAGGCTTGTTCCTTCAAGAAACGCGAGTGTCAGGCGGCCGGTTGCAGACCGTACAGGGCCAGCTGCTGCGCGCTGCCCTTGTGCTGGATCAGGCGTGGATCGTCCAGCGGGAAGCTGCGGCCCAGCTCGCTTTCGAGGATAGCCTGCAACTTGTGGTTATCGACCTGGCCGTCGGCGCCTATGGCTTGCTGCAGCTTGTGCGGGTCGATCTGCGCGGTCTTGCCCGGTTCCAGGTAGATGGCGCCGGTGGCGAAGTCGACGCCAAAGGCGATCAGCCCCGGAATCACATAAAACAGCAGGCCCACGGCGTCGAGCACGGCTACCAGCGGGTCGATCTTGCCGTCGATCTGGCCGCGCCGGTCGGGGAAGAAGATCGAGCCGCAGGCGGTGAGCTGAGTCAGCAGGGTGGCAACCAGCACGCTACCTATGATGCGGAAAGGAATACCCATGTAAATCTCCTGAACAGACACGAAAGAGCAAGGCTGAAGCGTTGCCGGTATGAATTCAGACCGTGATTAACGCCAGGCAGTTCGCCGTTATACTCGCGCCTCTGTTTGGGAGCCAGTATGAATTCTTTGCCAATTGATGAAGTTTTACCCGCCCTGCGTGAAGCCCTGGCGACACGCCACGAGGCCGTGCTCGAAGCACCGCCCGGCGCCGGTAAGACCACCCGCGTGCCTTTGGCCCTGTTGAACGAACCCTGGCTGGCCGGACAACGCATTCTCATGCTCGAACCACGACGCCTGGCGGCGCGGGCGGCGGCCGAACGGCTGGCCAGCGAACTGGGGGAAAAGGTCGGCGAAACCGTGGGCTACCGGATTCGCCTCGACAGCAAGGTCGGCCCGAATACCCGCATCGAGGTGGTCACCGAGGGCATCCTGACCCGTCGCCTGCAGGATGATCCGGCGCTGGAAGGCGTCGGCCTGCTGATCTTCGACGAATTTCATGAACGCAGCCTCGACGCCGACCTGGCCCTGGCCTTGAGCCTCAATGGCCGCGATCTGTTCCGCGACGAGCAACCGCTGAAAATCCTTCTGATGTCGGCAACCCTGGAAGGCGAGCGTCTGGCCGGGCTGCTGGACGACGCGCCGATCCTGCGCAGCGAAGGCCGCATGTTCCCGGTCGATGTGCGCTGGGGACGGCCTTTCCAACCGGGCGAGTTCATCGAGCCGCGGCTGGTGCAGACCATTGTTGAAGCGCTGAACGATGAAAGCGGCAGCGTCCTGGTGTTCCTGCCGGGGCAGGCCGAGATCCGTCGGGTGCATCAGCAGCTGGTCGAGGCCGTGGGCGAGCGCTCGGAGATCCTGCTCTGTCCGCTGCACGGCGAACTGGACCTGATGGCGCAGCGCGCGGCCATCGAACCGGCTCCGCCCGGCAAGCGCAAAGTGGTGCTGGCGACCAATATCGCCGAGACCAGCCTGACCATCGACGGCGTGCGTGTGGTGGTCGATGCCGGGCTGGCGCGGGTGCCGCGTTTCGACCCGGGCAGCGGCATGACCCGCCTCGACACCCAGCGTATTTCCCGGGCCAGCGCCACCCAGCGCGCCGGTCGGGCCGGGCGCCTGGAACCGGGTGTGTGTTATCGCCTGTGGTCCCAGGACCAGCACGAACAGCTGGCGGCCTATGGCAGTGCGGAGATTCTCCAGGCGGACCTGGCGGGCCTGGCCCTGCAACTGGCGCGCTGGGGCGTGACGCCGACGCAACTGGTGTGGCTGGATGTGCCGCCCGGCGCGGCCTATGCCCAGGCCCAGGACCTGCTCGAACGCCTTGGTGCGCTGACGGCCAAAGCGGGTGAGGACTGGAAGCTGACGCCCCACGGCCAGGCAATGGCTGAGTTACCGGCCCATCCACGCATTGCCCATCTGCTGTTGCGCGGCCAGGCCCTGGGGCTGGCGAACATGGCCTGCGACGTCGCCGCCTTGCTCGGCGAGCGCGACATCCTGCGCGGCGGCGGTGCCGACCTGCATAGCCGCCTGGTGCTGTTGTCCGGCGAGGAGCGCGCGGCCCGTGGCGCCCAGGGCGGGGTGCAGCGGGCTCGGCAACTGGCCCGGCAGTACCGCGGTTATCTGCGCGGGCAGCCGAGCCAGGCGGTGGCGGACCCGGACCATCCGCGCTGGCTGGGCGCCTTGCTGGCGCTGGCCTATCCGGACCGGGTCGCCCAGCAACGCCGTCCCGGCGGTGCCGAGTACCGGCTGGCCAACGGCCGCGCGGCGCTGTTCAGCGAGACCGACAGCCTGATGAAGCAACCCTGGCTGGTGATCGCCGACCTGGGCAGTCGCCAGGGGCAGCGGGAAGAGCGCATCTACCTGGCGGCGGATTTCGATCCGGCGCTGTTCGACTCGGTCCTGGCCGAGCAGGTGCGTAGCGTCGATCAGCTTGATTGGGACGAGCGCGAAGGGGTGTTGCGGGCCGAGCGTCAGCGCAAGGTCGGTGAACTGGTGCTCAGCCGCGAGCCGTTGACCGGGCTGGACGAGGCAGCGCGGTGCCAGGCCCTGGTCAATCTGGTGCGGCGCAAGGGCCTGGAACTGTTGCCCTGGACCCCGGAGCTGCGCCAGTGGCAGGCCCGGGTGGCCTTGTTGCGCCAGCTCGATCTAGAGGCCAAGGACGAAAGCCAGTGGCCGGATGTCAGTGACGCGGCCCTGCTCAAGAGCCTGGAGAGCTGGCTGCTGCCGTACCTAGGCAAGGTTTCGCGCCTCAGCCACTTCGCCAACCTGGAGCTGGCCAGCATCGTCCACAACCTGCTGCCATGGCCATTGCCGCAGCGCCTGGACGAGCTGGCGCCGCATCACCTGAGGGTGCCGTCCGGCTCGTCGATCCGCCTCGATTACAGCGAGCAGCCACCGATTCTCGCGGTGCGCCTGCAGGAGTTGTTCGGCCTGGCGGAAACGCCACGGATCGCCGGTGGCCGGCAGGTGGTCAAGCTGCACCTGCTGTCCCCGGCACGGCGGCCGGTGCAGGTCACCCAGGACCTGGCGAACTTCTGGCGCAGCACCTACGCCGAGGTGAAGAAGGACCTCAAGGGCCGCTACCCGAAACACTACTGGCCGGATGATCCGCTGGTGGCCGAGGCCACGGCCCGCGCCAAACCGCGCAAGTAATCTAGGGCTACTGCGCGGCGGGCAACAGGAAGCGGGCGATCAGCGGCAGGTGGTCGGAAATGCGCAGGGTGTCGTCTTGCCGTACCTGGGCCTCGACCCGTTTGAGCCGCGGGCTGTGGAACAGATAGTCGACTGTGCGATCCGGGCCGCTCAGGGCCGGGTCGTTGGGGTAATGGGTCAGCCACAGGGCGCGGTCGATGCCGCTGGCTTCGTTGTTGGTGGGGATCATCGGGTACTTGTCCCAGAGCCTGTGCAACGCGCTATCGGCGGAATAGGGCGTGCGTTGCTCGGGGGCGAGCCGCTGGTACTGGCCCAGGGGCAGCAGATTGAAGTCTCCGCCGATCAGCCAGGGCGTGCCGCGGGCCTCGAAGCGGTCGAGGATCCTGCTTACCGCGTTCACCTGGGCTTGCAGGGTGTCGTCGGGTTTGGTCGCGCGGTCCAGGTGGGTGTTGAGCACCGCCATCTGTCCACCATCGCTCAAGGGCAGGTAGCTCACCAGCACGGCGTTTTTCGGCTGGAACTGGCGGCTGAGGAGATTGGCCTCGGGCACCGGCAATTGCAGGCGTTCGGCGTGTTCGATGCGATAGCGGCTCAAGGTCGCCAGTTGCCGGCCGACGCTGCCGAAGATGTGCGGGGAGGGGACGAAATCGGCCTTCCAGTCGAAGGCCTGGGTGCTGCAGGGATACAGATCGGTCAGGCGTTCCTGCAGCAACTTGAACTGGTCCTGGTAGTCGCTGGCCTTGGCGCTGTCGTCCAGTTCCTGCACCAGCACGATATCCGGCTGTTCATCGCGAATCACCCGGGCCACTTCATCCAGGCTGAAGGCCATGTCTTCCGGGGTCGGGCGCTCGTCCGGCCCCTGGGCCTGGTCGTTCCAGAACACGTAGCGCTTGCCCGCCAGGTACTGCAGGTTCCAGGTCATCACCTTCAGCGCCTGGCCCGGTACCAGGCTGGGCACCTTGCCCGTGCAGGCGACCGGCAGCGACTCCTTGGCGTCGGGGCGCCAGGTCAGGCTGTAGACCAGGGCTGACAACAGGCCTGCGCTGATCAGCAGGCCCAGGAGGATGAAGCGAAATGGACGGGGCATCGGCTCGGCTTATGGCGTTGCAAGATTGAGCCCGAGCATAACCGAGAGCGGGGCCGCGGCCCAAGGGGTAGAGCGGTCGGCCCCGGAGTCATTGCTTGTCAGGCAAATCGCCGATCAGCATGAACAGGCGGAACACCACCACGCTGGTGAACAACTGCAGGAAGCTGTGGGCGCTTTCGATCAGCAGCGATAGCATCGGCCCCGGCTCGGGATACACCGCCAGGCTGGCGCCCTTGAGCACCCACAGCGGGGCCATCACGGCCAGGATGCAGACCAGGATCCGCAGGAAGTGCCCGCGGGTCAGGCGGAAGCTTTCCTTGATCGCGGCCAGCGGTTGCAGGCCCTTGAGCACCAGCAGGTATTCGGCGAAGGCCAGGGTCACCATCAACCACAGCCCGGGCAGGAAGTACAGCGACAGGCCCAGCAGGATCAGCAGGGTGTTGATGGCGGTCAGCAGGGCAAAACGCGGCCACAGGCTGACAGTCGCGGCGAACAGGTCGCGGGCCAATGGCGATTCGCCACGGCTGCGGGCATCGAGAAACAGGATCAGCACCCCGGTGTACAGCGGGTAGATCAGCAGGCCGACGACCACGCTGTAGCCGGGAAAGGCCTCGGGGCCCAGCGAGCTGTCGACCGCTTGCTGCAGCAGCGCTTCGAGGACCACCAGCGGCAGGCACAGCTGGACGATGCGCCCCAGGTTGCGCTGGCAGAAGTACAGGGAGTCGCGCAGAACGGTTAATGGATTCATCAATGGTTATCGCAGATCACAAAAAGCGGTTGGACACTTTAACCGATGCGACCCCCGGGCGAGCAAACGTAAACCTTAGGTAAAGGCTATTGAAAGCCCGCTGGGCAGCCCCATTACTGGTTGCACCTTGTGCATGACAGGCAAGGCCCAGTTTTTTACCGGCAATCTAAAGAGGTCGCCATGAACAGCGAAGAGCAAACCCTGATCGATGGACTGTTTTCACGGTTGCAGCAAGCCGAGAAGGATTCAGCCCCGCGCGACGCCCAGGCCGAGGCGCGGATCAAGGAGCATCTGACCCGGCAGCCTGCCGCCGGGTATTTCATGACCCAGGCGATTCTGGTGCAAGAGGCGGCAATCAAGAGCCTCGACGAGCAGAACAAGCAACTCACCCAGCAGGTCCAGCAACTGCAGGCCGAACTGCAGCAGGCCAGATCCCAGGCTGCGGCACCGGCGCCCAGCAGTGGTGGCGGGTTTCTTTCGAGCATCTTCGGCAGCGGCTCCCGCGATCCGCAGCCGGCGCCTACGCAAAGCGCTCCGGCCTCGTCCGGCGGTGGTTGGCGCGAACCGGCGCGGCCGGCGTTCAACCCGCAGCCACAGCAGAACTTCGGCGCGCCGCAACAGGGCTATCCCCAGCAAAACTATGCCGCGCCACCCCAGCAGGCTCCGGCCGCGGCTGGCAGCAGCTTCCTCGGCGGTGCGCTGAAGACCGCCGCCGGCGTGGCGGGCGGCGTGATGCTGGCGCAAGGGCTCAGCAGCCTGTTCCACGGCAACCAGCAGCCGCAGGAAATCGTCGAAGTGATCAAGGAAGAACCGGCACCCGCCAGCGACAACGCGGGTGGCTGGGGCAATGACGAGCAGCGCATGGCCAACAACGACTCCTGGGGTAACAACGACCAGGGTGGCTTCAGCGATGCCGACTACGGCAACGACGACAGCTCGTTCTTTTCCGACGACGATTCCTTCGTCTGATCCGCCATCGGTCCGGAACGCCGTTGCGTCCCGGACCGATTATTCGCGGAACCTTCCTTCTGGCTGGCATACTGGGCGACTTTTCAGGGTTTGAGTCCCGGCCCAGTTCGCGCGCGTGAGCGCCATGAGGATAAGCGGTGAAAAAAATCGCTGTGTTCGCCGATGTCCAGAATCTCTATTACACCGTGCGCCAAGCCTATGGTTGTCACTTCAACTATGCCGCCCTGTGGGCCGATATCAGTCAACGCGGGCAGATAGTCGAGGCCTACGCCTATGCGATCGACCGGGGCGACAGCAAGCAGCAGCAGTTCCAGCAGATCCTGCGCAACCTGGGCTTCACGGTAAAACTCAAACCCTACATCCAGCGCAGCGACGGCTCGGCCAAGGGCGACTGGGACGTGGGCATCACCATCGACATCATGGACGCCGCCGCCCATGTCGACGAAGTGGTGCTGGCCTCCGGCGACGGCGATTTCGACCTGTTGCTCGAGCGCATCATCAACAAGCACGGCGTCGAAGCGGTTGCCTATGGCGTGCCGGGACTCACCGCCAATTCGCTGATTCGCGCGGCCACGCGCTACGTGCCGATCGAAGGCGCGCTACTGCTCAAAAGCTGAGCTGACTATTTTTTGTACGGAGCTGGACAGGTTTGGAACGCATCGCAGTCATCGACTTTGAAACCACCGGGATCTCCCCGAGCAGCAGTTGCCGGGCCACGGAAATCGCCGTGGTGATTCTTGAGCAGGGGCGCATCGTCGAGCGTTACCAGAGCCTGATGAATGCCGGTGTGCGGGTGCCGGCCTTTATCGAACAGCTGACCGGCATCAGCAACGCCATGCTGCGCGGCGCGCCGCCGGCCGAGCAGGTGATGAACGAGGTCAACGAGTTCGTCGGCACCACGCCGCTGCTGGCGCACAACGCCGCGTTCGACCAGAAGTTCTGGGACTATGAGCTTGGTCGGATCAAGCGCACCCGCTTGCAGAACTTCGCCTGTTCCCTGTTGCTGGCGCGACGGCTGATGCCGGCGGCGCCCAACCACAAGCTCGGCACCCTCACCACGTTCGCCAGCCTGCCCCATACCGGCCAGGCTCACCGGGCCATGGCCGATGCGGAAATGGCCGCCAACCTCACCGCGCACCTGGCGCTGGAGCTGCGGCAGAAACACGGGCTGCGCGAGCTGTCCCACGACTTCCTGTGCAAATTGCAGAAAGTGCCGGCCGCCAAGATCGGTGAACACCTCAAGCGCCATCGCGGCGCCTGACCCGCAATCCCTGTAGCCGCTGCCGAGCGACAGCGAGGCTGCGCACGACCGCGCAGCGGTCGTAAAACCGGGCACGGCGTTTCTCCAGGCGGATCGCGGACGCGGGTTTTGCGGCAACTGCGTTGCTGTTCGCAGCCTCGCTACGGCTCGGCAGCGGCTACAGATCAGCGCTGGCTGGGCTCACTTGCCGTTGCTCTCCAGATGCCCCAGCGGCACGCGCTGTTCGATGGCGCTGGAGAGCACGATCGAGGTCTTGCTGAACCCGAACTTCGCCACCCGGTTGATCAACTCTTCCAGTTCCGGCATCGAGCCGACGGCGGCGCGCATGATCACGCACGGATCGCCGGTAACCCGCTGGCATTCGGTGAGTTGCGGGATCCGGCTCAGTTCGTCGTAGGCCTTCTGATTACCGTGCTGGGCCATGCGCAGTTCGATCACGCACTGGATCGGCAGGCCGAGCTTGGCCAGGTCGACCTTGGCCTGGTAGCCGGTGATCACTCCGCTGGCTTCGAGTTTGGCCACCCGTTCGGCCACGGCCGGGGCGGAGAGGTTCACCTTGCGCGCCAACTCGGCGTAGCTCGCCCGGCCATTTTCCAGCAGGGCGGCGAGGAGCATGCGGTCATATTTGTCCATGATAAGGCTTCCAAACACAGCGACTTTCGAAAGCATGGGTTATAGCCAGAATCTCCATGTTTTGAAAAGTGTACTGCCGCTTTAAACAGGTTTTGTAGCTTAAGTTCCGTCGGCCGGCTTTCTAGAATAAGCCCTCTCCCTTGCCTGTTTTCGAGCTTCCCATGCCTGGCCTACGCCGTTTTCCCTTGCCCTTGATTGCCGCCTTTTTTGCGCTGTACGTGATCTGGGGCTCGACCTACCTGGTGATCCGTATCGGGGTCGAATACTGGCCGCCGCTGATGCTCGCCGGCATCCGTTTCGTCCTCGCCGGCAGCCTGATGTACGGCTTCCTGCGTTGGCGCGGGGCGCCGGCACCGACCTGGGCGCAATGGCGGGCGGCAGGGGTGATCGGCATCCTGCTGCTGAGCTGCGGTAATGGCGCGGTCACTGTCGCCGAACATATGGGCGTGGCGTCCGGAGTGGCGGCCCTGGCGGTGGCCACGGTGCCGCTGTTCACCCTGCTGTGCGGCTACTTCTGGGGCGCGCGCAACACCCGCCTGGAATGGGCCGGGATCGTCCTCGGGCTGATCGGCATCGCTATGCTCAACCTCGGTTCCAACCTGCAGTCGAGCCCGACCGGCGCGGCCCTGCTGGTGTTCGCGGCGGCAGCCTGGGCCTTCGGTTCGGTGTGGAGCAAACACCTGCCGTTGCCGCAAGGGGCGATGGCCAGTGCCGTCGAGATGCTGGTGGGCGGCGTGGTGCTGCTGATCGGCAGCTGGTTGAGCGGCGAGCAACTGGCCGCCGTTCCGCCGATCGAAGGCTGGGCAGCCCTGGCGTACCTGACCGGCTTCGGCTCGATCATTGCCTTCAACGCCTACATGTACCTGCTCAAGCATGTGCGTCCGGCGGCGGCCACCAGCTATGCCTACGTCAACCCGGCGGTGGCGGTGCTGCTGGGAATAGTGTTTGTCGGCGAGACCATTGGCCTGGAGGAGGCGCTGGCGATGGTGGTGATCATCAGCGCCGTGGTGTTGATCGGCCTGCCGCAATGGCGCAAGCCAAAAGCCGCCGCGATACAGGAAGAAGCCACGGCTTGAAGTGGCCTGTTGGCGCACGATCGAAAACGCCGGGCATTGCCCGGCGTTTTTGGTTCCAGCCTGTCGTGATCAGGCCGGGTTGAACAGCATCACCAGCGGTATCAGCGCCACGACGAAGGCCAGCATGAACAGCAGGCTGATCCCGGCAACGCGCCACAACGAGAAGAAAGGCCCCTTGCTGAGTTTGTGTTCGATGACAACCGGACCGAAGAGCTGGCGCGCGTAGGCGTTCATTGCAAAGAGCGGTGGCAGTACGAAGACCATGGCTGGAACGCTTTCCGGCAACACTCCGCCCAGCACCATCATCAGGACGAGCAGGCCGATGCCGACATACCAGGCCTTCTTCACTTCGCTTTCGCGACCGAGCGCCTTGAGGTTGGCGGCGATCATGTAGGACCCCGCCAGGGAAGTGCCGAGGAAGGTAGCAAGGCCGACGGCGTTGATGCTGTACAGGCGCAATGGCGCGGTCGCCGCCGGGGTCTGCAACTCGGCGGCCGGTGTCTGGAAGGGGTTGGGGGTATCCATACGGGTCAAGCTCCTGAATCTTCAAAGGTGCGATAGGGACAAAAGGGAGCCGGATTCTCCCCCGGCGCCTCAAGGTGCGTCCACTCACATTATCCGTGCTCGCCGCCTGCCGACCCGTAATGGCGGCATGCAGGCAACTCGTCAGCCCGAAAGAAACCCGCCTGAATTAGGGTAAACTGCCGCCCATTGCACACCTGCGCTGACTTTTTCCCTACGGTATCCCCATGACATTCGCCACTCTTGGCCTGATCGAACCCTTGCTGCGCGCCCTCGAAACGCTTGGCTACCAGACCCCGACACCGGTGCAGGCGCAAGCCATTCCGGCGGTGCTGGCCGGTCGCGACCTGATGGCCGCGGCCCAGACCGGCACCGGCAAGACCGCCGGCTTCGCCTTGCCGCTCCTGCAATCGCTGACCATGGAAGGGCCGAAAGTGGTCAGCAACTCGGTGCGCGCGCTGATCCTGGTGCCGACCCGCGAGCTGGCCGAACAGGTGCACGAGAGCGTGCGCCAGTACGCCGAGCACCTGCCGCTGAGCACCTACGCGGTATACGGCGGCGTCAGCATCAATCCGCAGATGATGAAGCTGCGCAAAGGCATCGACCTGCTGGTGGCGACCCCGGGTCGCTTGCTCGACCTGTACCGGCAGAACGCGGTGAAGTTCAGCCAGTTGCAGACCCTGGTGCTGGACGAAGCCGACCGCATGCTCGACCTGGGCTTCTCCGAAGAACTGAAGGACATCTACGCGGCACTGCCGAAAAAGCGTCAGACCCTGCTGTTCTCCGCGACCTTCTCCGATGCCATCCGCCTGTTGGCCGGGCAGATGCTCAATGACCCGCTGAGCATCGAAGTCAGCCCGCGCAACGTCGCCGCCAACACCGTCAAGCAATGGGTGGTGACGGTGGACAAGAAGCGCAAGCCGGAGCTGTTCAGCCACCTGCTGCGCAAGAACCGCTGGAAGCAGGTGCTGGTGTTCGCCAAGACCCGCAACGGCGTGGACGCGCTGGTGGAAAGGTTGCAGGGCCAGGGCGTGAATGCCGACGGCATCCATGGTGACAAGCCCCAGGCTACTCGTCAGCGTGCGCTGGACCGTTTCAAGGCCAGCGAGATCCAGATCCTGGTGGCCACCGACGTGGCGGCCCGTGGCCTGGACATCGAAGACCTGCCGCTGGTGGTCAACTTCGACCTGCCGATCGTCGCCGAGGATTACATCCACCGCATCGGCCGTACCGGCCGCGCCGGCTCCACCGGTGAGGCGATCTCGCTGGTCTGTGCCGATGAAGTGAACCTGCTGTCGGCCATCGAGATGCTGACCCGCCAGACCCTCAAGCGCCATGACGAGCCGGACTTCATCCCGGAACACCGGGTGCCGGAAACCGACGCCAGCGGCCAGGTGATCAAGAAGCCGAAAAAGCCGAAGAAACCCAAGACTTCCGGCGGTGGCGGCAAGCGCAACCTGGGCAAGTGGGTGGACAGCGGCGAAGTGGCCGAAGCCCCGGCGGTGAAACCGGTGCGCAAGGTGCCGGCGTTCAACACCGGGCCGCGCAAGCGCAAGCCGTAAGGCTGGCGAGCGATCAACACCGCTCGCTTCTGTAGCCGCTGGCGCAGCCTGCGATCGAGGGCGTAGTCCTCGCAAAACGAACGCCCCGGTTTTCCTGGAAAACCGGGGCGTTTGCTTTTACGCCGCTACGTTGGAGTGTCGCCCGGACCGAACTCAGGCTGCGCCAGCGGCTACACGAAAGGCCTCAGGCCTTTTCCCGCAACCACTCGATCATCCCCAACCCCGCCGCCCGCCCGCTGGCGAAACACGCGGTGAGCAGGTAGCCGCCGGTGGGCGCCTCCCAGTCGAGCATTTCTCCGGCGCAGAACACACCCGGCAATTGCTTGAGCATCAAGCGTTGGTCCATGGCTTCGAACGTCACGCCGCCAGCGCTGCTGATGGCTTCGTCCAGCGGCCGGGTTTTCACCAGGGTCAACGGCAGGGCCTTGATCGCCTTGGCCAGCAGCGCCGGGTCGGCGAAGCAGTCGGCGCTGGTCAGTTCACGCAAGAGCGCGGCCTTCACCCCGTCGATGCCTAGCTGGCTGTGCAGGTGCTTGGCCATGGAGCGTGAGCCCCGTGGCTTGCTCAGTGCGGCCTGGATCCGGTCATGGGGTTTGCCTGGCAGCAGGTCGATATGCACGGTGGCCGAGCCGTGGCGGTTGATGGCTTGCCGAATCGGTGCCGACAGCGCGTAGATCAGGCTGCCCTCGATCCCGGTGGTGGTGATCACGCATTCGCCGAGGCGGGGGATGTCGTCGTTCAGGCCGATGGCCACGTTCTTCAGCGGGGCGCCGGCGAACTTGCTGCGCAGCAGATCGCTCCAGTCCTGCACTTCGAACCCGCAGTTGCTCGGTTGCAGGGGCGCCAGTTGCACGCCGCGCTGTTCCAGCGGCAGCATCCAGGCTCCATCCGAACCCAGGCGTGCCCAGCTACCGCCGCCCAGCGCCAGCAGCAGGGCGTCGGTCTGAACCGACTTTTCGCCTTCCGGGCTGTGGATGCGCAGGCTGCCATCGACATTCCAGCCGAGCCAGCGATGGCGGGTGTGGATAACCACGCCGGCATCGCGCAGGCGCTTGAGCCAGGCACGCAGCAACGGCGCGGCTTTCATGTCGGTGGGGAACACCCGGCCCGAGCTGCCGACGAAAGTGTCGATGCCCAGGCCGTGAATCCATTGGCACAGGGCCTCGCTGCCGAACTCGCGCAACAGCGGGGCAATCTGCGGGGCCCGTTCGGCATAACGCGAGAGGAAGACCGGGTAGGCCTCGGAATGCGTGATGTTCATGCCGCCGACCCCGGCCAGCAGGAATTTGCGGCCCACCGATGGCATGCCGTCGTAGAGATCGACGCGGATGCCCGCCAGGCTCAGCACCTCGGCCGCCATCAAGCCGGCGGGGCCGCCACCGATAATGGCGACGTGATGGGGCAGGGTGGTGCTGGATAAGGTCATGGCGGGCGGCGGCGTGGCGGAATAAGCCAGGCATTCTACCCGAGGCAGGCCCGTCGCCAATGATTCATGCGTCCCGCAGCGGCTTATGCAGGGGCTGATCAAAAAGCGCTCAGTGCTCTGCAGGGCTTGTATGGCATAGCCTGCAGAAGCTTGCGCTCAGGTTATCCACAAGCGGCTCCACAGAGATTGGGGGTAAGGCACTCACATTTTCATGACCGTCCGATGAAGCCTTTTGTCGCCGCTGCCGTAGGCTGCGAAAGATCCGCAGGGCTTCCATTGGCATCACTATCAGCGCTCCCGCTTCGCAGTATTCAGCAGTGCTTACCGGGCTTGGTCAAAAAGTGATCGCCTGTCTGTAAGGTACAGCCAGCATGGCCTGCAGCCGCTTGCACTCAGGTTATCCACAAACGGCTCCACAGCCATTGTGGGTAAGGCGCCCAGCTTTCAGTGACAACCTGATGACGTCCACACCCGTTGCGCGCTGTGGTGGAGGATGCCGTGGCGCCGCGCCAGAGCCTGGCGATCCTTGCTGTAGCCGCCGCCGATCACCCCGAGCACCGGGATGTCGCGCCCCAGGCAATGGCGCATCACCTGTTCGTCGCGGGCGGCGACGCCCTGGTCGGTCAGCTTCAGGTAACCCAGGGCATCGTCCTTGTGTACATCCACCCCGGCGTCGTACAGCACCAGGTCTGGCTGGTACAGCGGCAGCAGGTAATTGAGGGCATCGTCGACCACCTTCAGGTAGTCGGCGTCGCCCATGCCCATGGGCAGGGGGATGTCCCAGTCGCTGGTGGCCTTGCGCGCCGGGAAGTTTTTTTCGCAGTGCAGCGAGACGGTCACGGCGTCCGGGGTATGTTCGAGAATCCGCGCGGTGCCGTCGCCCTGGTGCACGTCGCAGTCGAAGATCAGCACTCGGCCGACCCGCCCGGCTTCCAGCAGGTAATGGCTGATCACCGCCAGGTCGTTGAAGATGCAGAACCCCGCCGGGTGGTCGTAGTGGGCGTGATGGGTGCCGCCGGCCAGGTGACAGGCCAGGCCATGCTCCAGGGCCTGCTCGGCGGCCAGCAGCGAGCCGCCGACAGCGCGCACGGTGCGCCGGGCCAGGGCTTCGTTCCAGGGCAGGCCGAGGCGCCGTTGGTCTTCCCGCGACAACTCGCCGGCCATATAACGTTCGATATACCCAGGGTCGTGGGCCAGGGCGAGAATCTCCGTCGGGCACAGCTCCGGGCGCAGCAGGTCGGTATCGCGGGTCAGGCCGCTGTCCACCAGGTGGTCGCGCAGCAGGCGGAACTTGTCCATGGGGAAGCGGTGCTCCGCCGGGAACTCGGGGCTGTAGTCGTCGTGGTAGATCAGCGGCAGTGGCATGGCAATTTCATGTAGGAATCCGAAAAGGATCCTACCAGCGATGTAGACTGGCACGCATGGAAATGGAGGGGACGATGGAGCCGATACTGCAACTCGAAAGTGCTCGACTGCTGTTGCGCCAGTGGCGCGACGAGGATTTGCCAGCGTTTGCGGCGATGTGCGCCGATCCGCAGGTCATGCGTTACTTTCCGGCCCCCCTGAGCCGCCTGGAAAGCGCCGCGCTGATCGGTCGGATCCGTGGGCATTTCGCCGAGCACGGTTTTGGCACCTGGGCGCTGGAGCGCAAGGATACCGGGGCCTTCATCGGTTTTACCGGGCTGGGCGTGGTGGGCTTCGAGGCGCCGTTCACCCCGGCGGTGGAAATCGGCTGGCGCCTGGCGCGCGAACACTGGGGCCTGGGCTACGCCAGCGAAGCGGCCTGGACCGCGCTGCGTTGCGGCTTCGATCGCCTGGCTCTGAACGAGATCGTCGCCTTCACCACCACCAGCAACCTGCCGTCGCAGAAAGTCATGCAGGCCATCGGTATGCAACACGATGCGGACGACGATTTCGATCACCCAAAGCTCGGCAGCGAGCATCCGCTGCGTCATCATGTGCTGTATCGCATCAACCGCGAACAATGGTTGGAAACCTTGCATGGATAGCAGGTCGGGGGCATCTGGAGTGTGCCCATGTGTGTGAACCCGATTGAATCGACCGCGACAGCCAAGACTGCGCGGCATTGCTCTGTGTGAGGAGAGTCTGAATGAGCCACGTGTTGGATGATCTGGTCGACCTGTTGACCCTGGAACCGATCGAGGAAAACCTGTTTCGCGGTCGTAGCCAGGACCTGGGCTTCCGCCAGCTGTTCGGCGGTCAGGTGTTGGGCCAGTCCCTGTCCGCGGCCAGCCAGACTGTCGAAGAGGCGCGCCATGTGCATTCGCTGCACGGTTACTTCCTGCGTCCGGGCGATGCGGCGTTGCCGGTGGTGTACCAGGTCGACCGGGTGCGCGATGGCGGCAGCTTCAGCACCCGCCGGGTAACGGCGATCCAGAAGGGCAACCCGATCTTCACCTGCAGCGCTTCGTTCCAGTACGACGAGGAAGGCTTCGAGCACCAGGACACCATGCCCCAGGTGGTCGGCCCGGAAAACCTGCCGTCGGAGCTGGAGATCACCCAGCAGCGCGCGCACCTGATCCCGGAGCACATGCGCGAAAAACTGCTGTGCCCCAAGCCCATCGAAGTGCGCCCGGTGACCGAGAAAGACCCCTACAACCCGCAGCCGGCGGACCCGATCAAATACGTCTGGTTCCGCGCCGACGGCGAGCTGCCGGACATTCCCGCGCTGCATAAATACCTGCTGGCCTACGCCTCGGACTTCGGCCTGCTGACCACCTCAATGCTGCCCCACGGCAAATCGGTGTGGCAGAAGGACATGCAGGTCGCCAGCCTCGACCATGCGCTGTGGTTTCATGCCGACCTGCGCGCCGACGACTGGCTGCTGTATGCCATGGACAGCCCGTGGGCCGGCAATTCCCGTGGTTTCTCCCGTGGCAGCGTGTTCAACCGCGCCGGCCAGTTGGTGGCGTCGGTGACCCAGGAAGGCCTGATCCGCCATCGCAAGGACTGGGCATGAGCCTGGCCGAGGTGCGTCATTGGGTGTTCGACATGGACGGCACCCTGACGGTGGCCGTGCATGATTTCGCGGCCATCCGCGAAGCGCTGGGGATTCCACCGGAGCACGACATCCTGACCCACCTCGCGGCCTTGCCCGCCGCCGAAGCCGCGGCGAAACACGCCTGGCTGCTGGAACACGAGCGCGACCTGGCCCTGGGTTCGCGTCCGGCGCCGGGGGCGGTGGAACTGGTGCGGGAGCTGGCGGCGCGGGGCTATCGGCTGGGCATCCTGACCCGCAATGCGCGGGAGCTGGCCCATGTCACCCTGGAGGCCATCGGCCTGGCCGACTGCTTTGCCGTCGAGGACGTGCTGGGGCGCGACGAAGCCCCGCCCAAACCTCACCCGGGCGGCTTGCTGAAACTGGCCGCGGCCTGGGAGGTGGCGCCCGCTGAGATGGTGATGGTCGGCGACTACCGCTTCGACCTCGACTGCGGTCGCGCGGCGGGCACCCATACGGTGCTGGTGAACCTGCCGGATAACCCGTGGCCGGAACTGGCCGACTGGCACGCCGAGGATTGCAGCGTTCTACGGCGGATGGTGTTGGCTTGAAACGCTTCGCGGGCAAGCCTCGCTCCTACGGATCTGCGGTGTAGCCCTCTGCCGGGTACGACAACGAACCTGTAGGAGCGAGGCTTGCCCGCGATAGCGTCATTGCTGATTTCACCGTGCCTACTTGCCGAACAACGCCTTCTGCCCCTCGGGCGAGGTGAACATCTTGTCGCCGTCATGCCCGACCCCGGGCACTTCGACCAGTTGCTGTTGCAGTCCTTGCGGATGGCGCTGTTTCAGGTAGTCGAAGTAATTGTGCCCGCGAATCAACCGGTAGGCGCCCTGGGCCTCGGCGGCGCAGCTGGTGTCCAGCGCCGGGTGGTGCGGGTCGGTGTCCTGTTTGCCCAGCAGGTAGGTGATATCGCGTTTGACGTAGCGCTGTTCCAGTTGCTGCGCGGTCTGGCCGGCGGCGTAGGCAGGCAGCTTGAGCAGGCCGTACTTCCAGTGGTTGAAACCGGGGCACGCGCTGGCGTCGACCTTCACCGGGCGCTGCTCGTCGAAATAGGCATAGGACGATGGGTTGGCGATGACGTAGCGCAGTTTGATGCCGTCATCCTCCAGGCCCGGATGATGCTGGCCGAGCAGGGCAAAACGCTGCACTACCTGGGCGCCACCGGAGTGGCCGGCGATGACGATCTCGGTCAGGGCCGGAAACTGCTGGCGATCGCTCAGCCGCGTGATGATCGCGTCCAGCACCGCATAAGAGCTTTGTGGCTTGGGCCCGCTGGACGGCTCGCCGGCCATCCAGTCATTGCCCTGCCAGCGCAGCAGCGAGTCGGGTAGCTGGTGGCGCTCGATATCGCTCTGATTGAGAAACTGCGGGGCGATCACCAGGGTGGCCGCGCTTTGCCCGGCCTGGTTGGCGACCTGTTCGGCGCTGTGCAGGTAGGTCTGGGCGTTGCGCAGGCGCCCGTGGACGATGATCAGTGCCCGCTGGATCTCAGGCAGCGGCTGCTGCCAATCCTGACTCAGGCCGATGGCCAGTTCGCCGCCTTTGAGGTTCAGCCGCGCGGGGCTGATCGTCTTGACGCCATTTTCTGCTGCCTGCGCGCCGGCGCAGATCATCCATAACGTGAGCAGCACCAGTGCCCGGCGCATTACAGACTCTTCGCCGCGAAGGTATCGCACTGGCCGACTTGGCCCTGAGTGAAGCCTGCCTTGAACCAGCGCACCCGTTGCGCCGAGCTGCCGTGGGTAAAGGAGTCCGGTACCACGCGGCCCTGGCCTTGCTGTTGCAGGCGGTCGTCACCGATGGCGTTGGCGGCGTTCAGGGCTTCTTCGATATCCCCCGGCTCCAGCCAGTTCAGGCGTTTCTGCGCATGGTTGGCCCAGACGCCTGCCAGGCAGTCGGCTTGCAGTTCCTGGCGCACCAGCAGGCCGCCGTCGCCTTCCATCTGCCGGCCCTGTTGGCGGGCGGCCTGGATCTTCGCCGAGACGCCGAGCAGGGTCTGTACGTGGTGACCGATTTCGTGGGCGATCACGTAGGCCTGGGCGAAGTCACCGGCGGCCGAGAAGCGCTGGTCCATTTCGCGGAAGAAGTCCATGTCCAGGTACACCTGCTGGTCGGCCGGGCAATAGAAGGGGCCGGTGGCGGAGGTCGCCGAGCCGCAGGCGGAATTCACCCGGCCACGGAACAGGATGAGCTTGGGTTGCTGGTAGGAGCGTCCGGCCTGCTGGAAGATCTGGCCCCAGGTGTCTTCGGTATCGCCCAGGATCGAGCGCACGAATTCCGCCTGCTCGTCGTTGGCCGGCGGCGCCTGGCGGGTCTGCTGGGTGGTGGCGGGCGCCGAGGACTGATCCATCTGCCCGACGAGTTGCCCGAGGATTTGCAGCGGGTCCTGGCCGGTGACCCAGCCGATGCCGACAATCAGGATGACGGCGGTCAGGCTCAGGCCCTTGCCGCCACCAAAGCGCAGACCGCCACCGCCCCCACCACCACTGTCATCGCGAGCATCCACCACGTTGTCGCTGCGCCGTCCTTTCTTCCAAAGCATGGGTGAACCCTCGTCTTATTTGCTGATCAGTGTTGCTGGTGAGTAGAGCTGACGCCAGTCCGGTCGTCAGCCATTTGCATGCACGCTACCATTGCCCGCAGCCGCATCGATCCTATTGCGACACATCCGGGGCCTCCTTTGAACATCGATACCCGTATCAAATTCCGTCACCTCGTATGTTTTCTTGAAATGTCTCGTCAGGGCAGCCTGGCGCGGGCGGCGGATGTGCTCGCGGTGAGCCAGCCGGCGATGTCGAAAACCCTCAAGGAACTGGAAGAGCTGCTCGACACCCGGCTGTTCGCCCGGAGCAAGGCCGGGCTCAGCCTGACCGAGGCGGGAATGGCTTTTCTGCGTTACGCCGGGCCCTCGGTGCAGGCCCTGCGCGAGGGGGTGAACACCTTGCGCGGCGGTGAATATGCCGCCGGTGTGGTACGCCTGGGTGTGCTCTCGACCGCCGAAAGCCTGCTGCTGCCGGAGGTGGTGCGGCGCCTGCACGAACGGCATTCGGCGCTGGTGGTGAGTGTGGTCACCGGCCCCAGCGCCTATCTGCTGTCGCAGTTGCGGGTCGGCGATGTCGACTTGGTGGTCGGGCGCATGACGGACAGTCCGCAGATCCAGGGCCTGAGCTTCGAGCATCTGTACAGTGAGTCCATGACTCTGGTGGCGCGCCCCGATCATCCGTTGCTGAACGGGCCATTGAACCGGCATGCGCTGGAGCAGTACCCGCTGGTGCTGCCGCTGGCCGGCACCACCATCCGCAAGTTCGCCGACAGCCTGTTCGTGCAGTGCGGCATCAGCCAGTCGCGCCAGCGCCTGGAAACCCTCTCAGTGGCCCTGAGCCGGCGCTATGCGCTGTCCAGCGATGCACTGTGGATCGCCCCGCTGGATGCGGTACGCCTGGACCTGGCCAATGGCGAGCTGCGCGAGATCGACCTCGGGCAGCGCGAGCCGGGTGGCTCGGTGGGCATCTCCAGCAATGCCAGCCTGCCGCTGTCGCTGGCGGCGCAATGGTGCGTCGAGGTGCTGCGGGAGGTTGGGCAAGCCTATCGCGAGGGGCGTTATCCATAACCTCTTGGTTATGTATGGGAGAAGCCTTTTCAATATTCGTCGGGCTGCTGTTGTTTGAAACTGCGTGGGCTGCGCTCCATAAATCAAACAACAGGAGATCGACATGTCTGATGCAGACAGCAGTCGTTTCGTTATCCGTGACCGTAATTGGCATCCCAAGGCCCTGACCCCCGACTACAAGACCTCCGTGGCCCGTTCGCCGCGCCAGGCGCTGGTGAGCATCCCGCAATCGCCGAGCGAGACCAGTGGCCCCGATTTCTCCCATCTGAAGACCGGGCGTTTCGATAACGACCTGCTGCTCAACTTCAATAACGGCGGCTTGCCGGTGGGCGAGCGAATCATCGTTGCCGGTCGGGTCTGCGATCAGTACGGCCAGCCGATTCCCCACACCCTGGTGGAGATGTGGCAAGCCAACGCCGGTGGTCGCTACCGGCACAAGAACGACCGCTACCTGGCGCCCCTGGATCCGAATTTCGGCGGCGTCGGCCGGGCCCTGACCGACCGTGACGGCTACTACAGCTTCCGCACCATCAAGCCCGGTCCTTACCCATGGCGCAACGGCCCGAACGACTGGCGCCCGGCGCATATCCATTTCTCCATCAGCGGGCCCTCGATCGCCACGCGGTTAATCACCCAGCTGTATTTCGAAGGCGACCCGCTGATTCCGCTGTGCCCGATCGTCAAGTCGATCGCCAACCCGGACGCGGTGCAGAGCCTGATCGCGCGCCTGGACATGAGCAGCGCCAACCCGATGGACTGCCTGGCCTATCGCTTCGACATCGTGTTGCGCGGCCAGCGCAAAACCCACTTCGAGAATTGCTGAGGAGCCTGCCATGCCTATCCAATTGCTGCCTGAAACCCCCTCGCAAACGGCCGGCCCTTACGTGCACATCGGCCTGGCGCTGGCTGCCGCGGGCAACCCGACCCGCAGCGACGAGATCTGGAACCGGATGGCCGGACCCGATGCCCAGGGGGAAAAGATCCTGCTGATCGGCCACGTGTATGACGGCAACGGCCACCTGGTGCGCGACTCGTTCCTCGAGTTCTGGCAAGCCAACCACGAGGGCGTCTACGACCCGTTGTTCGATTCGGAGAAAGCCTTCAACAGCTTCGGGCGCACGGCCACCACTTTCGATGCCGGCGAGTGGACGCTGCACACCATCAAGCCGGGCGTGGTGAAGAATGCTGTCGGGGTGCCGATGGCGCCGCATATCAACGTGGCGCTGTTCGCCCGGGGGATCAACATCCACCTGCACACCCGCCTGTATTTCGCCGACGAAGCCGAAGCCAACGCCGCCTGCCCGGTGCTGAACCTGATCGAGCAGCCGCAACGGCGCGACACCCTGCTGGCCCATCCCTGTGAGGTGGACGGGCAGCGGGCGTACCGGTTCGATATCCGCATCCAGGGGGAAGGGGAGACGGTGTTCTTCGATTTCTGATCCGCCATCCGGGCACATCGCGGTGTAGGTTTGCGTCTCCTGCGGAGACGATCGCAGCCTCGCGGGGCTCGGCAGCGGCTACAGGAGCCACGTGCTTCCTGTAGCCGCTGGCGCAGCCTGCTATAAGCCCGGGCCACGCTGGTCGAAGGGCCTTCAAGCGATCTCAAGAACCACACTCTTTTCGAGGTTGATTGCCGCCTTATTCATAAGCGCTGGCCCCGGCGATGTGCCGACCGGCGATATAGCCGAAGGTCAGCGCCGGGCCGAGATTGATACCGCCGGCGGGGTAGTGGCCGCCCATGATGCTGGCCATGTCGCTACCGGCGGCGTACAGGCCGGCGATGGCCTGGCCCTGGCCGTCGAGCACCTGGGCGTGGGGATTGACCTTGAGCCCGGCGAAGGTGCCGAAGCAGCCCGGCTGGACTTTCACCGCGTAGAACGGCCCCTGCTCGATGGGCGCCACGCACGGGTTGGGTTGCTGGCGCGGGTCACCCTGCTTGCGGTTGTAGGGCGTCGAGCCTCGGCCGAACTGCGGGTCGTGGCCTTGTCGGGCATGCCGGTTGTATTCCGCCAGGGTGGCGCGCAGGCCGTCCGCATCGATGCCGCAGGCCTGGGCCAGCGCCTCGATGCTGTCGCCGCGTTTCAGGTAGCCACTGCGGATAAAGGGCGCCAGCGGCACGGGGAAGGGCCGGGAGATGCCCAGGCCATACAAGCGCTGGAACCTGTGGCTGCAGATCAGCCACGACGCCACTTCTTCGCCCTCGGGGGCCGCCGCGACCATCGCCCGCACATAGTCGTAGTAACCGTCGGCTTCGTTGACGAAGCGCTGGCCGTTGCGCAGGACACCGATGATCCCCGGTTTGCCACGCTCGATGATGTGCGGGAAATGCCCGCGGCTGCCGTCCTTGTAAGGCACCGCGGAAACCGGGGCCCAGGCCACGGGCGATGCCATGTCGGTATCGACCCGGGCGCCGACGCTTTCCCCCAGGCGCAAGCCGTCGCCCGAGACCGCCAAGGGTGGCAGGGCCAGATGCTCGTGGCCGGTGGGCGTGCGTGGGAACAGCGCTTTGCGCCGCTCGATGTCGTTGGGGAAACCGCCGGCCGCCAGCACCACCGCTTTGCGGGCGCGGATCCGAATGGGGCCCCGGCTGGCGATGCTGACAATCGCCCCCGTCACCGCGTCGCCGTCGCGCAGCAGCTCGGCGACCGGCGCCGATTCCCAGAGCAGCACGCCAAGGTCCTCCGCCGACTTGGCCAGGCGCGCCACCAATGCCACGCCATTGACCAGTTGCAGGGCGCGGCGGTGAGTGACGAGGTCGCGCAGGTGGCGGCCGAAGCGCTTGCTCACATGCCAGGCCGCCGGCAGCGAACGGCTCAGGTTGAGGAACGCCGCAAGGTCGGCGCCGGCCATGATCGGCATGCCCATGAACGAGGTTTCGCGCAGGGTCTTGCGCAGGCGCTTGAGCAGTTTGCCGACCTCGCGCCCATCGTAGGGCGCGGCGATCACCGAGCGTCCGCCGGTGCCGGCGCCCGGCGTATCGCCGTGGATATCGGCGATGGCGTTGCCGTCGGCGAATTGCAGCGCGGTATGGCGCTCGAAGAACGACACCATGCGCGGGCCGGCTTCGAGGAAGGCGTCGATCAGTGCTGGCTGGTAGCGTTCGCCCAGTTCGTGTTTCAGGTAGGTGCGCGGCAGTTCCACGTCCTCGACTATGCCGGCCCGTCGCGCCAGCGGGTTGCACGGCACCCAGGCCCAGCCGCCGGACCAGGCGGTGGCGCCGCCGAACACCGGGTCTTTCTCCACCACTATGACCTTCAGGCCATGCCAGGCCGCGGTCACGGCCGCCGAGAGGCCGGCGGCGCCGGAGCCGACGACCAGCACGTCGCAATCGATATCGGGGTGGTGCGGGGAGGCGGTGGCAGGCATGGAAGAAGCAACTCCGTTAAACGAACAGTTATTATTTTTGGAACTTGATTCCAAAAAATATACGGAGTCGAATAGTCGGCAGCAAGGCGAGGGCAGGATCATCTGCGCCATGCCGAGGTTTTTATGGGCGGTTATCGAACGATGCCGCGGTGTGTTTCCCATTGCGCCGGTTGTCACTAGAATCGGCCAAATTTCGTCTGGACCCGACCATGGCCGGCAGTCAAATCGAGCGCGTCTTCAGCGTTCTGGAAAGTCTTACCAGTGACCCCCGCGGCCTGCCGATGCAGACCCTGGCCGAGCAACTGGACATCCCCAAAAGCGCCACCCACCGGCTGTTGGCGGAGCTGATCCGCCTGGGTTACGTACGGCAGAACCCGGACAACCTGCGTTATCACCTGTCGACCAAGCTGGTGGCCATGGGCTTTCGCTACCTGTCCAGCAGCGGCGCGGACATCGTCCAGCCGGTGCTCGACCGGCTGGCCCAGGAAACCGGCGAACTGGTGCGCCTCGGGGTGATCGAGGACGAGCGCCAGACCTGGATCGCCAAGTCCCAGGGCGCCCGTTCCGGGTTGCGCTACGACCCCGACATGGGGCGTGAGGCGCCGCTGTTCTATACCGCTTCCGGGCACGCCTGGCTGGCCTGCCTGAGTGATGCCGAGGCCTTGTCGCTGGTGGAGCGCCAGGCTGCCGAGATTCCCGCGGACCTGGGCCCGAACGCGCCGCGCTCGAACATCGAGCTGCTCGAACGCCTGCGCCTGGCCCGGGAGCAAGGCTACGCCTGGGTCGAGGAAAGTTCGGCGGTGGGCACCTCGGCGGTGGCCGCGGTGGTGCGTCACCCGGTCGATGGCCGGGTGGTCGGGGTGCTGAGCATCGCCGGCCCGAGCGCGCGCATGCCGCTGGCGCGCCTGCATGAACTGGCGCCACTGCTGTTGAAGTTCACTGATGAACTCTCGGCTGCCAGCCAGGCTTCCGAGCTTTTCAGCTGAGCCATATTTTCTTTTTGTGTAGGAGCGAGGCTTGCCCGCGATAGGCGTGACGCGACCTTCTGCCGTGCCTCGCTGCCCTGATCGCGGGCAAGCCTCGCTCCTACACATTCAAGTCATCCTTAAAGCTGTTCGCTGATCGGACACTATTTTGTTTTGCTCTTGTGTGAAAGTGGAACCAGGTTCTAAATATTTTAAATCTCGCGTTCCGATAACAATCACAAGAGGATCCCGCCTTGGACTCACCTTTGCGCATTGCCTTGATCGGCGCCGGCAACATGGGCCAGCAGCATTACCAGCACCTCAAGACCCTGACCGAAGCCAGGCTCTGCGCCGTGGCCGATCCCGGCCCGCAAGCCGCCGGCATCGCCGCACAGTGGGAGGTGGCGTATTACTCCGACTATCGACAGATGCTCGAACAGGCCCGCCCCGACGCGGTGATAGTCGCCAACCCGAACAACCTGCACGTCAGCACCGCCCTGGATTGCCTGGCGGCCGGGGTACCGGTGCTGCTGGAAAAACCGGTCGGCGTGCACCTGGATGAAGTCCGTGAACTGGTCGCCGCCGTGAAAAGCAGCGGAGTGCCGGTGCTGGTGGGCCATCATCGTCGCCACAACCCGCTGATCGTCCACGCTCATGCGCTGGTGCAGGGCGGGGCACTGGGGCGATTGACCACGGTCACCGCGCTCTGGCAATTGCAGAAGCCCGACAGTTATTTCGAGATTCCCTGGCGCCGCGAACCCGGGGCCGGAATGCTGCTGACCAACCTGATTCACGACCTCGACCTGCTGCGTCACCTGTGTGGTGAGGTGCATCAGGTGCAGGCCGTCACCAGCAACGCGGTGCGCGGTTTCGCCAACGAGGATTGCGCCGCCGTCCTGCTGCAATTCGCCAACGGCGCCCTGGGCAGCCTGACCGGTTCCGACGCGGTGGCGGCGCCCTGGAGCTGGGAGCTGGATTCCGGCGAGAACCCGGTGTACCCGCGCCAGGCCGACCAGCCGTGCTATTTGCTGGCCGGCACCGGTGGCGCCCTGAGCATTCCGCAACTCAAGCGCTGGCAGTACGCCGAGGCTGGTGCTGGCTGGCATCAGCCATTGCTGGCGGTCGAGGAACCTTTCACAGCCGCCGAAGCCCTGCGCCTGCAATTGCAGCATTTCGTCAAAGTGGCGCGGCGCGAGGTCGAGCCGCTGGTCAGCGTGGCCGATGCGGCGCGGACCCTGGCGCTGATCGAGGCGATCCGCGAAGCGGCAGCGACCGGTCGCGCCTGTGCCCCGGCGCTGATCGAGGGATGAGCATGAGCGAGCGTATTCTTTCCCTGGCCAGCCTCACGGTGCTGGAGATTTCACCGCCGCAGATGGTCGAGGTCGCGGCCCGCGCCGGTTACAGCCACGTTGGTTTGCGCCTGGTGCCGGCGACACCGGAGGAGCATCACTTTGCCCTGGTGGCCGATGCCGATCTGCGCCGACAGACCCTGAGCCGCCTGCGCGACACTGGCGTCGGTGTGCTGGATGTGGAGATCCTGCGGCTCAAGCCACAAACCCGGGTGGCGGATTTCGAGGCGGTGCTGGCGGTCGGCGCCGAGTTCGGCGCCAGCGAGCTGCTGGTGGCCGGCAACGACCCCGACGAGGGGCGCATGACCGAACGCTTCGCCGAACTTTGCGACCTGGCGTCGATCTACGGCTTGCACCCGCACCTGGAGTTCATGCCCTGGACCGATGTGCGCAACCTGGAGCAGGCGGTGCGGGTGGTGGAGAACGCCGGTCGCGACAACGCCGCGGTGCTGGTGGACGCGTTCCACTTCGATCGCTCGGCCTCGCGCCTGGAGGATCTGGCAAAGGTCGCGCCGTCACGGCTGCGTTATGCCCAGCTGTGCGACGTGGCCGGCCCGCGACCGGACGACATGCAGGAGATCCTGCGCCAGGCCCGTAACGAGCGGCGTTTCCCCGGGGATGGCGATTGCGACCTGGCGGGGCTCTTGCGTTGTCTGCCGGCCAACCTGCCGTTGAGCCTGGAGATCCCCACGGTGAAATTGCTCGAGCAGGGCGTCGGCGCCCTGGAGCGGGCGCAGATGGCGTTGGACAAGACCCGGGCGTTGTTGGCCCGGCTCTAGTGGGTAGTCCGTATGACCCCAATCGCGGGCAAGCCTCGCTCCTACAGACGGTGTTGACCGTAGGAGCGAGGCTTGCCCGCGAAGCTGTTTCTACAAACAAAACCTATCTTGAGAGACCCCGCGGATGACCCTCAGCACACCCCTTTCCGGTGTCAACCAGCCCTTCAAGGGCATCCTGCTGGTCGTCGTGGCGACCTTTCTGTTTTCCAGCCACGACGCCCTGTCGAAATACCTCTCGGGGTTCTATCCGATCGTGATGGTGGTCTGGGCTCGCTACCTGATTCATACCCTGCTGATGGCTGGGATCTTCCTGCCGCAATCGGGCCTGCGGGTGTTGCGCACCAAGCGGCCGTTACTGCAGCTGGCGCGGGCCTTGTGCCTGCTCAGCACCAGCCTGCTGTTCACCTCGGCGCTGCTGTTTATCCCTCTGGCCGAAGCTACGGCGGTCAACTTCCTGGCACCGGTGCTGGTCACCGCGCTGTCGGTGCCGCTGCTGGGCGAGCGAGTCACGAAGGGCCAGTGGCTGGCGGTGATCTGTGGTTTTATCGGCGTGCTGATCATCGTTCACCCGGGCGGCGATCTGTTCACCCCGGCGGTGCTGCTGCCTTTCTGCTCGGCGCTGTTTTTCTGCTTTTACCAACTGCTGACCCGCAAGCTCGCCGAGCACGACAGCCCGACCACCAGCAACTTCTTCGCCGGCCTGTGCAACACCCTGGTGATGAGCGCGCTGGTGCCGTTCTTCTGGCAGGTGCCGAGTTTTTTCCATGGTGTGCTGATGCTGGCGCTGGGGGCCTGCGGCATGACCGCCCACCTGTTCCTGACCCAGGCATTTCGCCTCGCGGCACCGGCCCTGCTGGCGCCGTTCGGCTATTGCCAGATCGTCTTCGCCGGGCTGCTGGGCTGGCTGTTGTTCAGCCATACGCCGCAGCCGATCACCCAGCTGGGTATCGCGGTGATCTGCCTCAGCGGCCTGGCGGCTGCCTGGCAACAGCGCCGGGGCTGATCAGAAGCGAAAGCGCAGCACCAGGCCCTGCAGGCTCGCCGCCAGTTGCGACAGCTCCTGGCTGGTGGCGTTGGTCAGGGTCGAGGCATCGGCGCTTTCCAGGGACAGGTCGCGAATGTTCAGCAGGTTGCGATCCACCTCGCGGGCGACCTGAGCCTGTTCCTCCGAGGCGCTGGCGATCACCAGGTTGTGCGCGTGGATCTGCTCCATGGCCCGGGTGATTTCCGCCAGCGCCAGCCCGGCTTGTTCGGCGACCGACAGGGTCTGTGCCACCCGCTGGCTGTTGCCGTGCATCGACAGCACCACGCTGTCGGTGTCGCCTCGGACCCGGGCGATCATCTGCTCGATTTCCCGGGTCGATTGCTGGGTGCGATGGGCCAGGGCCCGCACCTCGTCGGCGACCACCGCGAATCCGCGTCCGGCTTCCCCGGCCCGGGCCGCCTCGATGGCGGCATTCAGGGCCAGCAGGTTGGTCTGTTCGGCGATGGCGCGAATCACGTCCAGCACCTTGCCGATTTCCCGGGACTGCTCGGCCAGGGTCTGCACCTGTTGCAGAGCGGTACCGACCTCCGTGCTCATGACCTGGATCGAATCCAGGGTCTCGATCACTCGCGCCTGGCCCTGGGTGGCTTCGAGGCTTGACTGGTGGGTGGTGTCGGAGGTGGACAGCGCATTGCGCGCCACCTCTTCGACGGCCACCGTCATCTGGTTGACGGCGGTGGCGGCCTGTTCGATTTCATTGTGCTGGCGTTGCAGGCGGCTGGAATCCTGGCCGGTGCGCTGGCTCATCTGCTGGGCGGCGCTGGCCAGTTTGGTCGAGGTACCGCTGATCAGTTGCAGGGTGTCGCGCAGGCTGTACTGCATGCTGGCCAGGGCCTTGAGCAGGCGCGCGGTTTCATCATTGCCGTGGCTGACGATGGGGGAACCGAGGTCGCCCCGGGCCACTTGTTCGGCGACCTGCACCGCCTGGCGGATCGGTACGACGATGCTGCGAATCAGCAGCCAGGCCAGCAACAGGGTCAGCAGGGCCACGGCCAGCAGGGCGCCGATCACGGTGGCCTTGACCTGGTCGTACAGCGCGTCGGCATGGCTGGCCGACTGGTCGACCTGCGCGACGGTGAGGCTCATCAGTTCGCTGAACTGATCGCCAGTCAGGGTCGAGTATTCCTGGATCCTGCCGTTGAGCAGGGCGGTCATCTCGGCGCTACGGTTCTCCCGCGACAGCGCCTGGTATTGGTCCAGCGCCTGGCGGTAGCTGTTCACCGTGGCGACGAAGGCCTCGTACTGCGGGCGATTGTAGTCACCCACCAGCGGTGCGAATTTCTCGAGGCTCTGGTCCAGCCAGGCCTCCACCTGATGCAGGCGGGCGACGGTGGCTTCGAGCACCTTGGGTTCGCGGTTGAGGGCCATGCGCAGGCTGAGCACGCGGATGCTCAGGATGTAGTCGCGCACTTCGCCCAGGTAGCGGGTGCTGGGCAGGGAGACGTTCTCGGTGTGCTGGCCGGTGGCACGCACCTGGGCCACCTGCTTGAGGGAAAACAGCCCTTGCAACAGCACCAGCAGGGCGATGACCCCGAAGCTGATCACGGCGCGTTGGGCAATGCTCAGGTTACCAAGCGGCATGGAGCGACCTCTGTGGTAGGGACGGAACAGGGTAGGGGAGACGAAAAAAAGCAGGCCCGGAACCGGGCCTGCGAGAGGAAAGCGTCAGTCTTCTACTTTCGGAATCTTGCGGGGGGCCATGAAGTACATCCAGGTCAGGGCGATGAAGTACATCGCCGGGATCAGGGTGAACAGCACGGTGTAGTTGTTGTTGGTGACGGTCAGGATGTGGCCCACCAGCTGGGTCATGAACATGCCGCCGATGGCTGCGCACATGCCGCCGAAACCGAACACCGTGCTCATCATGTGCTTGGGCGTGTAGTCCATCACCAGGCTCCAGATGTTGGCGGTCCAGGCCTGGTGCGCGCCGATGGCCAGGGAGATGGCGAGCACCGCGATCCACAGGTTGCTGGCGCCGGCGGCCATGACCACGCTGACGATGCAGCAGGCGAACAGCAGCATGGACATCAGGCGCGCCTTGATCGGGTTGACGCCGCGGCCGATCAGGAACGACGAGAGGATACCGCCGCCGACGCTGCCGAAGTCGGCGGTCAGGTAGATGATGATCAGCGGGATGCCCATCTGGGTCACGTTGATGCCCAGGTTGTACTGCTGGTTGAGGAACGGTGGCAGCCAGTACAGATAGAACCAGAACACCGGCGCGGTGATTGAGTAGGCCAGGGCGAAGGCCCAGGTGCCGCGCATGCGCAGGATGCGCGAGAAGGGCACGCGGGTCTGTTCCGGTTCGACTTCTTTCTGGATGTACTCGAGCTCGGACTGTTTGACGGTCGGGTGATCTTCCGGGTTGAAGTACTTCAGGCCCCAGAACAGCAGCCAGACAGCGCCCAGCGCGGCCATGCAGAGGAACGCCGCCTGCCAGCCCCAGGCGTGCAGGATCAACGGCAGCAGCATCGGGGTGAACATGGCGCCGACGTTGGTCCCGGCGTTGAAGATGCCGGTGGCCACGGCGCGTTCGCCGGCCGGGAACCACAGGCGCGTGGTCTTCACGCAGGCCGGGTAGTTGGCGGCCTCGGTCAGCCCGAGGATGAAGCGGCAGACCATGAAGCCCGCGGCCGAAGTGGCCAGGCCGTGAGCGCCGGTGGCCAGGCTCCACAGCAGCACGGCGAAGAAGAACACGCGCTTGACGCCGACCCGGTCGATCAGCCGTCCTTGCAGGACGAAACCGATGGCGTAGCCGACCTGGAACCAGAAGTTGATGTTGGCGTAGTCCATCGCCGTCCAGCTCATTTCCTTGGCCAGGATCGGCTGCATCACACCCAGTGCGGCGCGGTCGATGTAGTTCAGGGTGGTGGCGAAGAACACCAGGGCGAGCATGCCCCAGCGGGTCTTGCCGACCGCCATGGCGCCGCGGATCTTGTCGCCGATGCCGCCGGAGGCGGTGCCGACGCTCGGGGCCATGCGGGAGCTTTGAGAAGGAATCATGTGTGCCATCCGTTCAATGACTGACGAGGGACAACTCGTCGGGACTCAAGGGCGCGTGATCGATCGTCGGCTGGGCGGACGGGTCGCGGGTGAACGCAATGATCGATCGGCTGAGTGCTTTGCTCGACGCGCATCGGGCGCGGCGATTGAAAGCGGTCGGGTCAGCGTGCAAGCACGGTTCAGCCCAGGGGCCGTAGTGCGTCCGTCTGAAGGCGGCGGTTGGAGGTGTGGCCGGGTGAGAGCCGGAGGACCAGGCAGAGAGGTGTGGCGTTGAGTGCAAGCATGAGGGTGTACCCGATTTTTGAAATTTTTATGGTGTGTTCTGGGTCTTTGGCGATTGAAGCCAGCGGTTCGGTGCCGGCTCAATGTGCTGTCGATGGTGCGCAGTGGACGAAAAATCGTCAATTCGCCAACGGCCATTTTGTTCGATAATCGCACGAAAAACTAACTGGTTCGTACACTTTGAATTGCTGTCTGCAATGCCCGGCTCAATAATCCGCTCCATCCAATAACAAACCTGTACCTGCGGCAGCGGCCACAGGCACGGCGCCCGATCTGTAGTCATTACCGGGAGTTGAAACATGCAGCGTTCCATTGCCACCGTCTCCTTGAGCGGTACCCTGCCGGAAAAACTCGAAGCCATCGCCGCCGCCGGTTTCGACGGCGTGGAGATTTTCGAGAACGACCTGCTCTACTACGACGGCAGCCCTCGGGAAATCCGCCAGATGTGCGCGGACCTGGGCATCGCCATCACCCTGTTCCAACCCTTTCGCGACTTCGAAGGCTGCCGCCGCGACCGCTTGCAACGCAACCTGGAGCGTGCCGAGCGCAAGTTCGACCTGATGCAGGAACTGGGCACCGACCTGGTGCTGGTGTGCAGCAATGCCGCGGCCGACAGTGTCGGCGACCGGCAGATCCTGGTGGACGACCTGCGCCTGCTGGCCGAGCGCGCTGGCAGCCGTGGCCTGCGGATCGGCTACGAAGCCCTGGCCTGGGGCCGGCACGTCAATACTTATCAACAGGTCTGGGACATCGTCCGCGAGGCCGACCATCCAAGCCTGGGCGTGCTGCTCGACAGCTTCCACACCCTGTCGCTCAAGGGCGACCCGGCGGCGATCGCCGAGATTCCTGGGGACAAGATCTTCTTCGTGCAGATGGCCGACGCGCCGATCCTGGCCATGGACGTGCTGGAGTGGAGCCGGCATTTTCGCTGCTTCCCGGGGCAGGGCGATTTCGACCTGCCGGGGTTCCTCGCGCCGATCATCAAGAGCGGCTACACCGGGCCTTTGTCCCTGGAGATCTTCAACGACGGTTTCCGCGCCGCGCCACCCCGGGCCAACGCCGCGGACGGCCTGCGTTCGCTGCTGTACCTCGAAGAGAAAACCCGTCAGCGCCTGGCGCAGGAAGCCACGCCCGTGGCCAATATCGATACGCTGTTCGCGCCGCCGCCGGCCAGTGAATACGGCGGCACCGAGTTTCTCGAGTTCGCCGTGGACGAAGCGCTGGGCGCCAAGCTCGGCGGCTGGCTGGAACGCCTGGGGTTTGCCAAGGCCGGCCAGCACCGCTCGAAGAACGTCAGCCTGATGCGCCAGGGCGATATCAACCTGATCCTCAACTCCGAGCCTTATTCCTTCGCCCACAGCTTCTTCGAAGCTCACGGCCCTTCGGTGTGCGCCACGGCGATCCGGGTCAAGGACAGCGCCAAGGCGCTGGAGCGCGCGGTAGCCTACAAGGGCCAGCCGTACCGCGGGCTGGTGGGCCCCAACGAACTGGAACTGGCCGCCGTGCGCGAGCTGGATGGCAGCCTGATCTACCTGGTGGATCAGGAGCAGGGCGGGCAGAACCTGTACGACACCGATTTCAATATGCTTCCCGGGGTGGTGGCCAAGGGCGGCCTCAAGCGCATCGACCACATGGCCATGGCACTGCCGGCCGACAACCTCGACAGCTGGGTGCTGTTCTACAAGAGCCTGCTGGATTTCACCGCCGACGACGAAGTGGTGCTGCCCGACCCCTACGGGCTGGTGAAGAGCCGGGCGCTGCGCAGCCGTTGCAGCACCATTCGGTTGCCGCTGAACATTTCCGAGAACCGCAAGACCGCGATCTCCCATGCGCTGTCCAGCTATGGCGGCTCGGGCGTGCATCATATCGCCTTCGATTGCGACGACATCTTTGCCGAAGTCAGCCGGGCCAAGGAGGCGGGTGTACCGCTGCTGGACATCCCGCTGAACTATTACGACGACCTGGCGGCACGCTTCGATTTCGACGACGAGTTCCTCAGCGAGCTGGCCTACTACAACGTGCTCTACGACCGTGACGCCCAGGGCGGCGAGCTGTTCCACGTCTACACCGAGCCGTTCGAGGGGCGCTTCTTCTTTGAGATCATCCAGCGCAAGAATGGCTATGTCGGCTATGGCGCGGCGAACGTCGCGGTGCGCCTGGCGGCCATGGCCAAGTCGCGCAGTGGCGCGGTGCGGCACGCCAAGTTGTAGGAGTTTCGTAACGGCGGAGGCAAAGGGCCGCCGTCCTGCTTTCCTTCGCTGCGCGACGCGGCCCATAATCGCCCGCGTGTGCAGCGATGGCCGTGAGCCCCAGAATGACAATGACCACAGAACTCTCCGTAGTGCCCGAGCAGTCCGTGAACGAGCCGCGCAAGAGTCGCAAGAACAACCCGGAAAAGACCCGCGAGAACATTCTTCAAGAAGCCATTGTGGAGTTCGTGCAGCAGGGCCTGTCCGGCGCTCGGGTGGATGCCATCGCCGAGCGCATCCACACCTCCAAGCGCATGATCTATTACTACTTCGGCAGCAAGGAACAGCTGTACGTCGAGGTGCTGGAGAAGCTCTACGGCGATATCCGCAGCACCGAGAGCCGCCTGCACCTGGCGGAACTGGCGCCGCGCGATGCGATTCGCCGGTTGGTGGAGTTCACCTTCGATCACCACGACCGCAACGTCGATTTCGTGCGCATCGTCAGCATCGAGAACATTCACAACGCCGAGTACGTGAAGCACTCCGAGACGATCAAGGCGATGAACAACACCATCCTCCATGCCTTGGGCGAGATCCTGCAGCGCGGGGTCGACGAGGGCGTGTTCCGCGCCGGCCTGGACCCGCTGGATGTGCACTTGCTGATCAGCTCGTTCTGCTTCTACCGCGTGTCCAACCGCCACACCTTCGGTGAGATCTTCCAGATCGACCTGCCCGACGAGACGATCAAGCAGCGTCATCGCGAGATGATCTGCGAGTCGGTGCTGCGTTACTTGCAGGCCTGATTGCCTAAAGGGTTGAACCCCGCTGCCGATCGATCAGGCGGCATAGGGTTTCAACCGCATCCTGCATCGACTCCGCCCGGGTATTGCCAAAGCCCATCAACAAGCCAGGACGTGGCCGGCCCTGGGCGCCAACGAAAAAACCTGACAGCGGTGCGACGCCGATTTTCCGGGCATGGGCGGCGGCAGCGATAGCCTGGTCGTCGAGGCCATCGGGCAGTTCGGCGAGCAGATGCAATCCGGTAACGCTGCTGGCTACCCTCATGCGCTCGCTGCCGGCGTTGTGAATGGCCGCCAGCAAGGCTGCGCGACGTTGCGCATAAACCGCCTGGCTACGACGGATATGGCTACCGAGGTGGCCATTGCCGATGAACTCCGCCGCCGTCGTCTGGAGCGACAAAGGTACGCGGTGGCCACTGCCATTGCGCACCTTGCGCAACACGTCCACCACCGCCTCGGGGGCGACCAGGAACCCCAGGCGCAGCCCCGGCGCCAGCAGCTTGCTCAAGGTCCCCACATAAATCACCCGCCCCTGATGACCGTCCAGGGCCTTGAGCGCCGGTGTTGGCGCGCCGCCGTAACGGAACTCGCTGTCGTAATCGTCTTCGAGGATGAAGGCATCGGCATCGTGGGCCCATTGCAGCAAGGCCAGGCGTCGCGCCAGACTCATGCCGACCCCCAGGGGATATTGGTGTGAAGGTGATACCAGCGCGAGCCTGGCGTCTGGCGCGAGCCGGCGGCCGGCCTGCACATCCAGCCCTTCTTTATCTACTGGAACGCCCACCGCCTGCACGCCAGCCAGCAACACGCTGCGGTAGGCCGCATCGTAGCCGGGGTTCTCGACCCAGACGCGATCTCCCTGGTCGGTGAGCGCCAGTGTCGCAATCGACACCGCCGCTTGGGCACCGGGAGTAATCACGATGTGACTGGCCTGGCAGACCACCCCGCGTGCCGCGCCCAGGTAAGCCGCCAAGGCTTCGCGTAATGGCAGGAAACCCTGTGGGTCGCCGTAGGACAGGTCGGGAAGTGGCCGGCGTCGCCAGAACCGACCTTCCAGGCGCCCCCACAGGGCATAGGGAAAGGCGTCCAGCGCCGGCAGGCCCGGAGTCAGCGGCCAGGCGGCGGGGGCCACGGACATCGAGTCGTTCCCGGTCAACGCCCGGGCCCGGGTGGAGCCGATGGTGGCCCCTGTCCGGGCGGGCGGCGAGGCCGTTGGTTCGGCGATGCGGGCCATGACATAGGTGCCCGAACCTGTCCGGGCCTCCAGGAACCCCTCGGCGATCAACTGCCCATAGGCCTCGGTCACGGTCATGCGTGACAGCCCCAGCTGGGCCGCCAGCACACGTGAGGCCGGCAGGCGGATGCCGGCCTTGACGCTGCCCTCGGCGATGCCTTTGCGCAGGAACAGCAGCAATTGCTCGCGCAAGGACAAGTGGCCGTCCTTGGCCAGTTGCAGACGGTTCCAGATGGGATAGGCGGTTTTACGGGTTTTCATCGGGGGCCTGTGGATCGTTGGACTGCGCGACAAGCTGGAAAAGTGGTCTGGGATATTGATGGAAAGTGGATATTTTATACAGACCATTACCTGCGGATACTCCCTCGCCTCGCCAACACATCCAGAGGGGCCCACCGATGAAAACCGCCAGCATCAGAATCGCTGACCTGCTGCATCCGAGCGTTGCCGCGCTGATTTCGGTCATCGTCAATTACGGGGGAACCTTCATTCTGGTTTTCCAGGGGGCCAAGGCGGCGGGGCTGAGTCCCGAGCAGACCGCTTCGTGGATCTGGTCGATCTCGATCGGCGTCGGCCTGACCGGCGCCTGGCTGAGCTATCGCTACCGCGAGCCGATCATTACCGCCTGGTCGACCCCGGGCGCGGCCTTCCTGATCGCGGTACTGCCGAGCACGCCTTACCCGGAAATGATCGGCGCCTTCATGCTGTCGGCTGTCGGCTTCGTCGTGCTGGGGATGTCGGGTTATTTCGAGCGGGTGGTGAAGCTGATCCCGCCGGGAATCGCGGCGGGCCTGCTGGCGGGCATTTTGCTGCGCTTCGGGATTGGCGCTTTCGACGGGGCGGGGGTGGATCCTTTGCTGGTGGGCGCGCTGCTGCTCAGCTATGTGCTGCTACGCCGCTTTACCGCGCGTTATGCGATTGTCGGGGTATTGCTGATCGGCATCGTGCTGTTGCTCGGGTTGGGGCAAGTCAGTTTCGCCGGCCTCGAACTCAAGCCGGCCGTGCCGGTGCTGACCTTGCCGGTGTTCTCGCTGAATGCGCTGTTGAGCGTGGCCCTGCCGTTGTTCCTGATCACCCTGACCGGCCAGTACATGCCCGGCATGCTGGTGCTGCGCAACGACGGATTCAAGACCAGTGCCAATCCAATTCTTACGGTGACAGGGCTGGGCTCCTTGTTGATGGCGCCGTTCGGTTCCCATGCATTCAACGTCGCCGCGATTACCGCCGCCATCTGTACGGGCAAGGAGGCGCATGAGGAGCCCGCCAAGCGTTATCTGGCCGGGCTTGCTTGTGGGGTGTTCTATCTGCTGGTGGGGATTTTCGGCAGCACCCTGGCGGCGCTGTTCGTGGTCCTGCCGGCGACCTTTATCACCACCCTTGCGGGTTTGGCCCTGTTGGGTGCGATCGGCGGGAGTCTTGCCACCGCGCTGGTCGAGCCCAATGGCCGGGAAACCGCCTTGATCACCTTCCTGGCGACCGCTGCCAATATCACCTTGTTCGGTTTGGGCGGCGCATTCTGGGGGTTGCTGGCGGGGTTGCTGGCGCACGGCGTGATGCACGGCCGGCTGCGGCCAGCCGGTCGTCAGGAACGTGCGTAGTCGCAAGGGGGGTATTGCAATGGGGTACCTCACCGTACGGCGGGCACCTGTCGAGAGCGGGGCTGATCACGGCCCCGCACCGACCCGGTCATGCACGGTCAGCCATTCATGCTCTGGAAATGCGCGAGCATGCGCTGGGCATCCGGCGCCACGCCGCTGAACAGCTCGAACGCCTTCACCGCCTGAAATACCGCCATGTTGCCGCCGTCCAGGGTGCGGCAACCGAGGGCGCGGGCATTGCGCAGCAACTCGGTTTCCAAGGGGAAGTAGACGATCTCCGCGACCCACAGCTCAGGGCGCAGCAACTCGACCGGCACCGGCATGCCCGGCAGCTTGGCCATGCCCATCGGTGTGGTGTTCACCAGGCCGTCGGCGGCGGCCAGGGTGGTGGGCAGGTCGACGCCGGCCTTGGCCCGGCCGGGGCCGAAATGCTGGTTGAGGTTATCTGCCAGGCTCTGGGCGCGGGCGCTTTCCACATCGAAGATGCTCAGCTGCTGCACGCCTTCGCTGAGCAGCGCATGGGCCACCGCCGCACCGGCGCCGCCGGCGCCCATCTGCACCACACGCTCCAGGGCCACGCCCTGCAAGCCGCGGCGGAAACCTTCGGCAAAACCCAGGCAGTCGGTGTTGTGGCCGACGCGCTTGCCGTCCTTGAGCACCACTGTGTTCACCGCGCCGATGCCGCGGGCCTCGGGCGACAGCTCATCGAGCAACGGGATGATGCTCTGCTTGCAGGGAAAGGTGATGTTCAACCCGGTGAAGTTCATGCGCTCGGCGGCCAGTAGCAGGTCGGGCAGGGCGTTGCTGTCGAGTTGCAGCTGGTCCAGGTCGATCAGCCGGTACAGGTAGCGCAGGCCCTGGGCGTCGCCTTCGTGCTCATGCAGTGCCGGGGTGCGCGAGGCCTGGATGCCGGCGCCGATCAGTCCGGCCAGTACTGTGTTCTGCTGGGTCATGCCTGGGCTCCTTGAAAACGCTGGCTGAAGTGCGCCAGTGCCAGGCGATAGCCATGGCTGCCGAAGCCGCACATGACCGCCAGGGCGATGCCCGAGACAAAGGAGTGATGGCGGAAGGGTTCGCGGGCGTGGACGTTCGACAGGTGCACTTCGATCACCGGCAGTTCGCTGGCCACCAGGGCATCGCGGATCGCCACCGAGGTGTGGGTCCAGGCCGCCGGGTTGATCAGGATCCCGGCGCAACGGCCACGAGCGCCGTGAATCCAGTCCAGCAGTTCGCCTTCGTGGTTGGTCTGGCGAAACTCCACGGTCAGGCCGAACTCCTCGGCGGCACGCCCGCACTGGGCGGAAATGTCGGCCAGGGTCTCGTGACCGTAAGTGGCGGGTTCGCGGGTGCCGAGCAGGTTCAGGTTCGGGCCGTTGAGCACCAGAACGATAGGGCGCATGAGGGGAATTCTCCGTTGTTATTGTGGGCGCGGCTTGAGCGGCCAGCGGCTGCAGCTAAATTGTACTAACTGGTTAATTTGGTCAATAAGTCGGGGGACGGCCCCGAAATAGTGGTTCGATAATCGAACACTACCCGGATGAGTGGAGAAGTTCTTTCACCTTCTCGGCAGAAGATGCGTATTCATATCAATTGAAAATAATTCTTAGTAAGCCGTAAGATGCCGGCCAATTTCCTTCAAGTTCCAGGGAGTCGGTTTGTCGGACGTGGATCTCAAGGGGCTGTTTCTCAAGCATGCCGCTACCTTGCGTGGGTATCTGGCGCGCAAGGTACGGGACCCGCAGTTGGCCGCTGATCTGGTGCAGGAGAGTTTCCTGCGGCTGGCCGAACAGACGCGCGGCGAGCGCATCGACAATTCCCAGGGTTATCTCTACCGAACGGCGAACAATCTGCTGATCGACCATGTCCGTCAGGAAGCGCGGCGCAAGACCGACACCGTGCCCCATGAGGCCCTGGCCGAGATCGAGGATGAGCAGGCCGGTCTGGAGGCTCAGGCGATGGCGCAGCAACAGCGCAAGGCATTGAAGCAGGCCATTCTGGAGTTGCCGCCGCGCACTCAGGAGATTTTCCGCTTGAACCGGATCGAAGGCATGACCCACGCCGAAGTGGCCAGGCATCTGGAGATTTCCGACAGCTCGGTGCAGAAACACCTGTCCAGGGCCCTGGCCCATGTGATGCAGCGCCTGGCTACCGGCGGTCGGGCGGCCGACGAGTGAGTTACGGTAAAAACCGGGGTCAGTCGTCACTGCTTATATATAACGAGAAATCGAGATTCACACGTGAATAGCCAGGGTCCGCAAGAGCGCAGTATCACTGAGGCCGCCGCCGACTGGGCGGTGCGTTTGCACGTCGGTGGACTGAGCGCCGCCGAGCAGGCCGAGCTGGAGCAATGGCAGGCGCGGGACCCGCGCCATGCCCAGGCGCTGGCGTTTGCCCGGCAGACCTGGGACGCGCTGGGCGAGCTGCGCCTGGAGCCGCAACTGGCGCAACCGCGTCGGGCGCCCGCCGCCAGGGCCACGGCGGTTCACCGACCGCGCCGTCGGCGTTTCCTGCCGCGGGCGGCCAGCGCCGCGGTGCTGGTGCTGGCCGTCGCGCTCGGCGGGTGGCAAGGGCCGCAAGCCTTGCTGCACATGCAGGCCGACTACCTTACCGGCAAAGGCGAAGTACGCACCGTGCAGTTGGCCGATGGCAGTACCGTGGAGCTGGATTCGTCCAGCGCCATTCGCCTCGATTTCAACCAGACCCAGCGCCAGGTGCACTTGCTTGCCGGCTCCGCGGTGTTCGACGTGGCGCCCATGGACGGCGAGGAGAGCCGCCCTTTTGTGGTCGAGAGTGCCGGCGGGCAGACCCGCGCCCTGGGCACGCGCTTCGTGGTGGGGCGTGAGAGCGACCGGCAGGCCTGGGTCGGCGTGCTGCAACACAGTGTTGCCGTGAGCCTGGATACGCCGGCGCAACAGGGCGCTTCCGAACGGGTGCTGCAGGAAGGGCAGAGCGCGCGCTACAACCCGCTGTCGGGGGTGGTCGCCCTGGAGGCTGTCGATCTGCAACGGGCAACCGGCTGGCGTCGTGGCGTGCTGGTGTTCGATCGCCAGCCGTTGGCGCTGGTGATCGAACAGCTCAATCGTTATCGCCCCGGCCGGGTGCTGCTGGGCAACGATGCCCTGGCCCAGCGTCAGGTCAGCGGCGTGTTCCGCCTGGACATGCTCGACACCGCCCTGGCCACCCTGACCCGGGAACTGCAGGTGCGGCACTTCGATCTGGCCGGCGTCAGCCTGATTTACTGAGGCCTGGCGCCGCCTGTTTCCTCCCCGTGAAAAATAATTGGAAAAAACCTTACTGAGTTTTCCTGCCTGGCACGTCTAGCTAACTGAGATGCATTCGCATAAATAAAACAGCCAGCGCAGGAATACGAGTATGAGGGTAAGCAGTCGCACTGGAGTTCACGCCGCAAGCCGCTTGGCCCTGGCCATTCACCTGGGCGCCGCGGGGCTGCTGCTCGATGCCGGCCTGGTGCACGCGGCGCCGAGTGCCGCGGTTGCCGGCGCCGAGCAGCCAAGCCGCCTGATGTTCGACATTCCTGCGCAAGCCCTGGACAGCGCCGTGCTGGCCTTCGCCGAACAGGCCGGGCTGCAAGTGCTGTTCGACAGCCAGCGCCTCAAGGGCCTGCACAGCTCGCCGCTCAAGGGCAGCTACAGCGTCCAGGAAGGCCTGGCGCGGCTGCTGGGCAATGCGCCGGTGGAATACCGCTTCACCGGCGACAGTCAGGTCACCCTGAACCGTGTCGCGGCCGAGCACCAGGGCGCTTTGGCTCTGGCCACCACCACTGTGTCCGGCAATCTCGAAGGGCGAAAAAGCGACTGGGTCTACAGCGCGCCGCGTTCGATGAGCGTCGTCAGCCGTGAGCAGATCGACCGCAACCCGCCCCGGCACGCGGCGGACATGCTGGAAGAAACCAGCGGCGTGTATTCGGCGGTCAGCCAGCAGGACCCCGGCCTGTCGGTGAACATCCGCGGCATCCAGGATTACGGCCGGGTCAACATGTCGGTCGACGGCATGCGCCAGAACTACCAGCAGAGCGGCCACCAGCAACGCAACGGCACCCTGTATGTCGACCCCGAGCTGCTTTCCGAGGTGGTGATCGAGAAGGGTGCGACCTCCAGCATGGGCGGTGCCGGGGTGATCGGCGGGATCGCCAATTTTCGTACCCTGGAAGCCCGCGACCTGATCAATCCGGGCGAGGAAATGGGCGGGCGCATTCGTCTGACCAGCGGCCTGGGCGGGCGCAGCAACGGCACGCACTTTATCGGCAGTTCAGCCTTCGCCATCGGCACCGAAGTCTGGGACATGCTGGTCGCCGCCAGCGAGCGGCACCTGGGCGACTACGATCCGGGGACCCGCGGCAGCATCGGCGAACTGCGTACTGGTGGCTGGCGGGACCCTTCGATCAACGACCGGGTAAAGAACTCGCCGGTGGCCTACTCCGGTTCGGTGATGCGCTCGCGCCTGGCCAAGCTCGGGCTGAACCTGCCCCAGGACCAGCGCCTGCAGTTCAGCTACCTGACCACCCAGGTGTCCTACGACGACGCCAACATGCTCAACACCGAGAAGGACCAGCTGTGGGAGAAGCTGGGCAGCAGCGATGTGCGCTCGCAGAACTTCGCCCTCGACTACAGCTACACCCCGGACAACCCGCTGGTGGACTTCAAGGCCAAGCTCTATTACGTCGACAACCGCAACGACCAGAGCACCCTGCAACGGGGCATCACCCCCGGTTATTCGATCACCTACCAGACCGACACCTACGGCGCCCAGGCGCAGAACACCTCGACCTTCGCCCTCGGCGAGCTGTCGACGCTCAAGGCCAACTACGGCCTGGAGTTCTTCTACGACAAGGTGCGCCCGGACTCCAGCCAGCCGGTGGCGAGCGGTTCGGCGGTGAACGCCCCGGCCTCGGAAGGCATGACGCCCAAGGGCGATCGCGCGCTCGGCAGCCTGTTCGCCCGCCTGGACTACGACTACGACGGCTGGCTGAACCTGAACGCCGGGTTGCGCTACGACCGTTACCGGTTGCGCGGCGATACCGGGATCAATACCCGCACCTTCATTCTCGGCACCACCCGGCAAACCACGGTGCCGGTCAATTATGACGTGGACACCGAGGAAGGGCGTTTCTCGCCGACCTTCGGCCTGTCGATCAAGCCCGGCGTGGAATGGCTGCAACTGTTCGCCAGCTACGGCAAGGGCTGGCGTCCGCCGGCGATCACCGAGACCCTGATCACCGGCCGCCCCCACGGCGGTGGTGCCGAGAGCATGTACCCGAACCCCTTCCTGCGCCCGGAGCGTTCCACCACCTGGGAAGCCGGGGTCAACCTGTTCAAGGAAAACCTGTGGTTCGACGATGACCGGCTGGGGATCAAGGTCGCCTACTTCGACACCCGCGTCGAAGACTTCATCTTCATGAACATGGGCATGCAGCCCCCCGGCTACGGCATGGCCGGGATCGGCAACAGCGCCTACGTCAACAACCTGCAGGACACCCGCTTCAAGGGCGTGGAGTACCAGCTCGACTACGACGCCGGGCGTGCCTACGGGCAGTTGGCCTACACCCACATGATCGGCAGCAACGACTTCTGCTCGAAGACCGCGTGGCTGGGCGGGGTGACCCAGACCGTGAAGAACAGCACGGCCGGCCGCGCCCCGGTGGTCGGCATGCGCCCGGACGAGCAGGCCAACAGCGCCAGCCATTGCAGCGCGATCCTCGGCTCGGCCGAGCACATGCCGATGGACCGTGGCACCTTGACCCTGGGCGCGCGCTTCTTCGAGCGCAAGCTGGATATCGGCGCCCGGGCCCGCTACAGCGCGGGCTACTCGGAAGGCGGCAGCAACACCCGCACCACCACCAGCGTCTACCCCGCGGACTGGAAGTCCTACACCGTTTACGACCTGTACGGCAGCTACCGCGCCACCGAAGAACTGACCCTGCGCCTGGCGATGGAGAACGTCACCGACCGCGCCTACCTGGTGCCCATGGGCGACGTGCTGGCCTTCACCCTGGGGCGTGGCCGCACCTTGCAGGGCACCCTCGAATATCAGTTCTGACCGCTTTTGCCCAGAGAAGGGCAAAACCGCAGCGGGCATCGGCCCGCTGCGGAGTGACCAACCTATGTACTGGAGTTTTGCATGAGCATTTCCATTTCCTACAGCGCTACCTACGGCGGCGTCAGCGTTTCGAACTACCTCAATGACTGGTCGGCCTACTTTGGCGACGTCAACCATCGCCCGGGCCAGGTGGTCGATGGCACCAACACCGGCGGCTTCAACCCGGGCCCGTTCTCGGGGACCGAGTACGCCCTGAAGAGCACCAACAGCGACGCCGCGTTCGTGGCCGAAGGCAACCTGAACTACACCCTGTTCGAGAGCCCGAGCCACACCCTGTGGGGCAACCTGAACAGCGTCTCGCTGGGCGACACCCTGACCGGTGGCCCGAGCGCCGGTGGCTATGACCTGGTCAGCCAGGAAGTCAGTTTCACCAACCTGGGCCTCAACAGCCTGCGCGACGAAGGCCGTGCCGGTGAGGTGCACAAGGTGGTCTATGGCCTGATGAGCGGCGACAGCTCGGCGCTGGCCGGCGAGATCGATGCCCTGCTCAAGGCGATCAGCCCGAACCTGTCGATCAACTCGACGTTCGACGACCTGGCCGCGGCCGGTGTCGCCCACGTCGCCCCGGCATCCGCCGCCGCGGCCGACATCGGCCTGGTGGGTGTGCAGGACGTGGCCCAGGACTGGGCGCTGGCAGCCTGAATGGCCGCTTGAGGCATAAAAAAACGAATGAAAGATCGCTCTTCCATTCGTTCGCTTGAATCACCCCCGTCGCCCGAGTTTTCGAAGGCCAGGGCGGCGGCGGTGGCAAATTCTGGGGAGCGCCGCGATGGCTGTCAACGCACGCGGCACGCCTCTTGCCGACCCGCTCCGCCGGAACGGGTGACGGTGTATTTCTCGACTCCCAACAGGACACCTCGATGAGCAGGCCGAACCCACTTGCCGGTTCCGAGACGCTGGCGGCCCTGGCCGCCTATAAGAGCGGCTTCTTCAACATCGGCCTGTTTTCGGCGGTGATCAACCTGCTGATGCTGGCGCCCGCACTGTACATGCTGCAGGTGTACGACCGGGTGCTGGCGTCCGGCAACCAGATGACCCTGTTGATGCTGACGCTGATGATCGTCGGTCTGTTCGGCCTGATGGGCGCCCTGGAGTGGGTACGCAGCCAGGTGGTGATCCGCCTGGGCACGCAGATGGACATGCGCCTGAACCAGCGGGTCTACGACGCGGCCTTCGAGGCCCAGCTCAAGGGCAGCCCGCAAGCCGCCGGCCAGGCCCTGAATGACCTGACGGCCCTGCGCCAGTTCGCCACCGGCAATGCGCTGTTCGCGTTTTTCGATGCGCCGTGGTTTCCGGTCTACCTGCTGGTGATCTTCCTGTTCCATCCCTGGCTCGGCCTGCTGGCCCTGGGCGGCGCGCTGCTGCTGGTGGCCCTGGCCTGGATCAACCAGCACATCTGCCAGGCGCCGCTGGCCGAGGCCAGCCAGCTGTCCATCGGCACCAGCCAGCAGGCCACGGCCAACCTGCGCAACGCCGACGCCATCGAAGCCATGGGCATGCTCGCCGCGCTGCGTGAGCGCTGGTTCGGCGGGCACCAGGCGTTCCTGGCCCAGCAGAACCTGGCCAGTGAAAAGACCGCGCTGATCAGCGCCTGGTCCAAGGGCGTGCGCCTGGCCCTGCAATCCTTGGTGCTGGGCCTCGGCGCTCTACTGGCGGTGCAGGGGGAAATCACCCCGGGGATGATGATCGCCGGCTCGATCCTGATGGGCCGGGTGCTCAGCCCCATCGACCAGCTGATCGCCGTGTGGAAACAGTGGAGCTCGGCGCGCCTGGCCTATGCGCGGTTGTCAGAGATGCTGCAGGCCAATCCGCCACGCCCGGCGCGTATGAGCCTGCCCACGCCCAAGGGCGAGTTGAGCGTCGAGCAGTTGAGCGCCTGCGCCCCGGGCAGTCGCCGGCCGGCCCTGGCCAACCTGGGTTTCACCCTGCCGGCCGGGCAGGTGCTGGGGGTCATCGGCCCCTCCGGTTGTGGCAAGTCGACCCTGGCGCGGCTGTTGGTGGGAGCCTGGACGCCGCTGGCGGGCAAGGTCCGCCTCGACGGCGCGGAGCTGAGCCAGTGGGACCGCCAGCAACTCGGCCCGCACATCGGTTACCTGCCCCAGGATATCCAGCTGTTCGCCGGCAGCATCGCCGAGAACATCGCGCGCTTCGGCGAGGTGAATGCCGATCAGGTTTTGGCGGCGGCGCAGATGGCCGGGGTGCATCAGCTGATCCTGCAATTGCCGCAAGGCTATGACACCCGCCTGGGGGAGGGCGGGGCCGGACTGTCCGGGGGGCAGAAGCAGCGCATCGCCCTGGCCCGCGCGCTGTATGGCCTGCCGGCGCTGATCGTGCTCGACGAGCCCAACGCCAACCTCGATGAGGCCGGCGAGCAGGCGCTGTTGCAGGCGATTGCCCAGCTCAAGCAGCAGCGCCGCACCCTGGTGCTGATCACCCACAAGCCCAATGTGCTGAGCCTGACCGACCAGCTGATGATCCTGCGCGAGGGCCAGTTGCAGGCTTTCGGGCCGACGACGCGGGTCCTGGAAGGCATGCACAAGCCCAAGGCGGCTCCAGTGGCCCCGGCGAGCACCCCGGCGGCCAGCATGAATGTCAGTTATCGCCTGGGCGTGGCCGCCACTGGCGAAGGAAAAAAAGCATGAGCCAAGCACAACCCCTAGGTCGCCTGCCGACCGCCGACAGCAACAATCGCGCCCCGGGCAACCTGCTGGCCCTGGACGAGAAGAAATACTCGCGCCTGGGCTGGCTGCTGGTGCTTGGCGGCTTTGCGGGCTTCCTCGGCTGGGCCGCTCTGGCGCCCCTGGACAAGGGCGTGGCGGTGGCCGGCAAGGTCATGGTCTCCGGGCATCGCAAGGCGGTGCAGCACCCCAGCGGTGGCATCATCGAACGCATCGAGGTGCGCGACGGCGAAGTGGTCAGTGCCGGCCAGGTGTTGATTCGCCTCAAGGAGTTGCCGCTGCGCACCCAGGTGCAGTCGCTGCGCACGCAGTTTCTCGGCTCCCTGGCCAGCGAGGCCCGCCTGAACGCCGAGCGTGATGGCAGCCAGGTCCTGGCCTTCGCCCCGGAACTGCTGGCCCAGGCCGATGACCCGGAAGTGGCCGCCACCATGGCCCTGCAACGCCAGCTGTTCAGCAGCCGCGCCCAGGCCCTGGCCATGGAGCAGCAGGGCATCGCCGAAAGCATCGCCGGTTCCGAGGCCCAACTGCGCGGCACCCGCGATTCCCAGGCGAGCAAGGTGCTCCAGCGCAGTGCCTTGAACGAACAACTGCAAGGGCTGCGCGAACTCGCGCGCGACGGTTATATCCCGCGCAACCGGCTGCTGGACAGCGAGCGCCTGTATGCGCAGATCGACGGCTCGATCTCCGAGGATTTCGGGCGCATCGGCCAGTTGCAGCGGCAGATCCTCGAGATGCGCTTGCGTATCCGCCAACTGGCCGAGGAGTTCCAGAAAGAGCTGCGCAGCCAGCTGGCCGAAACCCGTACCCGCAGCGAAGACCTGCGCAACCGCCTGGCCTCGGCCGAGTTCGAGCTGGCCAACAGCCTGGTGCGCGCACCGGCGGCCGGGGTGGTGGTGGGCCTGGAGGTGTTCACCGAAGGCGGGGTGGTCAAGCCGGGACAGGCGCTGATGGAGATCGTGCCCCAGGGCGAGCCGCTGCTGGTGGAGGCGCGGGTGCCGGTGCAGATGATCGACAAGGTGCACCCCGGGCTGCCGGTGGAGTTGATGTTCTCGGCCTTCAGCCAGAGCACCACGCCGCGGGTCGCCGGGCAGGTGACCCTGGTGTCGGCCGACAGGCAGGTGGACGAGCGCACCGACGAGCCCTACTACACCTTGCGCGCCGAGGTCAGCGCCGATGGCATGCAGCAGCTGCGCGGCTTGCAGATCCGTCCGGGCATGCCGGTGGAAGCCTTTGTGCGCACCGGCGAACGCTCGATGCTCAATTACCTGTTCAAGCCGTTGCTGGACCGCACGCACATGGCACTGGTGGAAGAATGAACCGGCGTTTTATCCCCTGGCTGCTGGCCAGCCTGTGTGGCCTGTGCACCCCGGCGGCCCACGCCCTGGGGCTGCTGGACGCCTACGCGCTGGCGGTACGCAACGACCCGACCTTCCAGGCGGCGATCCAGGAACGCGACGCCGGCGAGGAGAACCGCGCGCTGGGCCGCGCCGCCCTGCTGCCGACCCTGTCGTGGAACTACAACAACTCGCGCAACCAATCCGAGGTGACCCAGACCACGCCCCTGGGCGACTCCTCCACCGATCGCGACTACCGCAGCTACGCCTCGACCCTGACCCTGCAGCAGCCGCTGCTGGATTACGAAGCCTATGCGCGCTTTCGCCAGGGCGCGGCCCAGGCGCTGTTCGCCGACGAGCGTTTTCGCAGCAAGAGTCAGGAACTGGCGGTGCGGCTATTGGGCGCCTACAGCCAGGCCCTGCTGGCCCAGGAGCGTATCGAACTGAGCCAGGCCCAGCGGCGCGCCTATGCCGAGCGCCTGCAACTGAATCAGCGTTTGCTCAAGGGCGGAGAAGGCACCCGCACCGACGTGCTGGAAACCCAGGCGCGGTTGAGCCTGGCCCTGGCCGAGGAGATCGAGGCCCGCGACCTGCAGGACAGCGCCCTGCGCGAGCTGGAAGCGATAGTCGGCCAGCCGTTGCGGGTCGACGAACTCGACCCGCTGGCCCGCCGATTCGCTATCCAGCCGGTGCAGCCCAACCGCTTCGAGAGCTGGCGCGACCTAGCCATCGCCAACAACCCGGAACTGGCTTCCCAGCAGCACGCGTTGCAGGCCGCGGAATATGAAGTGGAACGCAAGCGCGCCGGGCATCTGCCCAAGGTCAGCCTCTACGCCAGCAGCCGCCAGACCAGTTCGGATTCGGAAAGCACCTACAACCAGAAATACGACACCAACAGCGTCGGCATCCAGGTCAGCCTACCGCTGTTCGCCGGCGGCTCGGTTTCGGCGTCGACCCGCCAGGCGGCCAGCCAGCTGTCCCAGGCGCAATACGAGCTGGATGCGCAGACCGCCAACGTGCTGATCGAGCTGCGCAAGCAGTTCAACCTCAACACCAGTGGCGCGGCTCGGGTCCGCGCCTATGAGATGGCGGTCGAGTCGGCCGAAGCCCTGGTCCAGGCCACCCTGAAAAGCGTGCGCGGCGGCGAGCGGGTCAACCTCGACGTGCTGGATGCCGAGCAGCAGCTGTTCGGCGCCCGGCGCGACCTGGCCGATGCGCGGCATGCCTACCTGCTGGCGCGGATCCAGCTCAGGTTCTACGCCGGCCTGCTCAATGAACAGGACTTGCAGCAGCTGGCCGGCTACTTTCGCCCCGTCAGCTGACACTCCTCTGTAGCCGCTGCCGCAGGCTGCGATAAGGTCCGCAGGATCTTCAGCGATTTCAAGATCGCCTCGGCCGTTCCGGCCGATCGCAGCCTGCTGCAGCGGCTCCAGGGAAGCGTGGAATGCAAACAGCCGTCACGAGGACGGCTGTTCGGGTGGTGCGGGGCGGGTTCAACGCCGGGTCAGCAAGACCCCGGATTCCATGTGGTGGGTCCACGGGAACTGGTCGAACATCGCACAGCGGGTGATGCGGTGGGTGTCGTGCAACTGGGCGATGTTGGCCGCCAGGGTTTGCGGGTTGCACGAGATGTACAGGATGTTGTCGAAGCGCCGGGTCAGCTCGCAGGTGTCCGGGTCCATGCCGGCGCGCGGCGGGTCGACGAACACGCTGCCGAACTCGTAGCTCTTCAGGTCAACGCCCTGCAGGCGGCGGAACGGACGCACTTCGTTCAGGGCTTCGGTCAGCTCTTCGGCGGACAGACGCACCAGGGTGACGTTCTCCACCGCGTTTTCGCTGAGGTTGCTCAGGGCAGCGTTGACCGAGGTCTTGCTGATCTCGGTGGCCAGCACCTTGCGCACCCGGGTGGCCAGGGGCAGGGTGAAGTTGCCGTTGCCGCAGTACAGCTCCAGCAGGTCGTCCGGACGATCGCCCAGGGCGTCGTAGGCCCAGTTGAGCATCTTCTGGTTGACCGTGCCGTTGGGCTGGGTGAAGGCGCCTTCCGGTTGGCGGTAGCTGAAGGTGCGCCCGCCGACTTCGAGTTTCTCCACCACGTAATCGTGGCCGATCACTTCGCGCTTGCCCTTGGAGCGGCCGATGACGCTGACGTCCAGCTCGGTCGCCAGCTTGCTCGCCGCGGCGTGCCAGTGCTCGTCCAGCGGGCGGTGATAACACAGGGTGATCATCGCGTCGCCGGCCAGGGTGGTGAGGAACTCGACCTGGAACAGCTTGTGGCTCAAGGCGCTGCTGGCTTGCCAGGCGGCCTTGAGTTGCGGCATCAGCTGATTGATGCGCTGGCTGGCGATCGGGAATTCCTCGATCAGGATCGGCGTGCGTTTGTCTTCCTGGGAAAACATCGCGTAATGACGTTCGCCGGCTTCGCGCCACAGGCGGAACTCCGCGCGCAGGCGGAAGTTCTGCAGCGGCGAGTCGAAGACCTGTGGCTCGGGGGCAGCGAACGGCGCCAGCAGTTCACGCAGGCGCGCGACCTTGTCGGCGAGCTGGGTGGCGTAAGCCTGGGAATCGAAAGTCATGCGTTGAACCAACCCAACTTGATCACAAACAGTACCGACAGGATCACCAGCGGCGCGTTCAGTTCACGGGCGCGGCCCGACAGCAGCTTGATCGCGGTCCAGGCAATGAAGCCGAAGGCGATGCCGTTGGCGATGGAGTAGGTGAACGGCATGGCCAGGGCGGTGACTACCACGGGCGCGGCAACGGTGATGTCGTCCCAGTCTATTTCCGCCAGGCCCGAAGTCATCAGCACCGCGACGAACAGCAGGGCAGGCGCGGTGGCGAAGGCCGGGACGCTGGCCGCCAGTGGCGAGAAGAACAGCGCCAGGAGGAACAGGATCGCCACGACGATGGCGGTCAGGCCGGTGCGGCCACCGGCGCTGACGCCGGCCGCGGATTCGATGTAGCTGGTGGTGGTCGAGGTGCCCAGCAGGGAACCGGCCATGGCCGCGGTGCTGTCGGCGATCAGCGCCCGGCCCATTTTCGGCATGTGGCCGTCCTTGCCCATCAGGCCGGCGCGCTTGGCGACGCCGATCAGGGTGCCGGAGTTGTCGAACAGGTCGACGAACAGGAAGGCGAAGATCACGCTGACCAGGCCGATGTCCAGCGCGCCCTTGATGTCCAGTTGCAGGAAGGTCGGGGCCAGCGAAGGCGGCATCGAGGTCACGCCACCGAACGGGGTGAAGCCCAGGCCGATGGAGACGATGGTCACCGACAGGATGCCGATCAGTACCGCGCCACGGACTTTCAGGGCTTCCAGGGCGACGATCAGGGCGAAGCCCAGGGTCGCGAGGATCGGGGCTGGTTGCTTCAGATCACCGAGGCCGACCATGGTCGCCGGGTTGCTGACCACGATGCCGGCGTTGTGCAGGGCGATCAGCGCCAGGAACAGGCCGATACCGGCGGCGATCGCCGAGCGCAGCGGCAGCGGGATGCTGTTGATGATCCATTCGCGGATCTTGAAGATCGACAGCAGGAAGAACAGCACCGCCGAAATGAACACCGCGCCCAGCGCCACTTGCCAGGTATGGCCCATGTGCAGGACCACGGTGTAGGTGAAGAAGGCGTTCAGGCCCATGCCCGGAGCCAGGGCGATCGGGTAGTTGGCGATCAGGCCCATCACGGTCGAGCCGATGGCGGCGGCCAGGCAGGTGGCGACGAACACCGCACCCTTGTCCATGCCGGTCTCGCCGAGGATGCTCGGGTTGACGAAGAGAATGTAGGCCATGGCCAGGAAGGTCGTGAGGCCCGCAAGAATCTCGGTCCGCACGTTGGTGTTGTGTGCCTTGAGTTGAAACAGCCTTTCCAGCATGTCTGCTCCCCGTGGCGCGCAGGGCGCCGTGAATGTATCGACCCAGACAGCAAAGCACAGACCGTAAAAAGCGTCCGGGGATTTTGTGCGGGTCGGAAAAAGCCGCGCATCATACCAGCAGCGTAAGGCTATGGCTGCGATCGTCGGCGATGTTTTGCCCGAGTGGCGACTGGGGCATACTGCGCCGACGTTTTGGGGGGACTTATGCACAGCACGATAAAAGCGATGACCTTGGCGGTAGTGGCCAGCAGCCTGTGGTTGGGAGCCGCGCCGGCCATGGCCCGTTCCGCGCCGCCCTTGAGCCAGGTGGAAATCCTCAAGGTCGAGTCGCCGTCCTGCGGCCTGGAGGATGTGTCGGACGGGCGTGACAAGACCGCCTGCGATCATCAGGGCCCGAATATCAAGGTGTATGTGCTGGAAATCGGCTATGGCCGTCAGCCCCGGGTGGCGCTGGACGGCTTCGAAGTCAACGGCACGCGCGCGGCAGTCTGCGAAGAAGGCTCCAGCCTGGTGCCGTGCGGTAACTCCGGGATCACCGTCGGTTACATCTATACCTTCGACCTGGCCGGCAAGCAGGAAGGCACCTTCACCTTCAGCAACACCTCGCTGAATGCGCCGGGCAACAGCATGAGCGCGCAGATCTACATCAAGTGATGGCAGTGTCCGAACGCGGAGGGCTTTAAAGCTGACTAAGCTTTAAAGACCCTACCGCGGACACAGCCCATGACCTTTAGAGCCCTGATTCCCCTCGCCGAGGGTGTCGACGACCTGCAAAGCGTGACCCTGATCGATGTGCTGCGCCGCGCTGAAGTCGAAGTGCTGGTGGCCAGTATCGAAGGGCGGCGCATGCTCACCTGCGCCCGCGGCACCCGGATGACCGCCGACGGCATGCTGGTGGATGTGCTGGCCCAGAACTTCGACCTGATCGTGCTGCCCGGTGGCGCCGTCGGCGCGCAGCACCTGGCGGCCCATCAACCGCTGATGCAATTGGTCAAGGACCAGGCCGCCGCCGGGCGCCTGTTCGCCGGCATCGCCGAAGCGCCGGCCCTGGCGTTGCAGAATTACGGCGTGCTGCGCCAGCGGCGCATGACCTGCCTGCCCAGCGCCAGCCATCAGCTGTCGGGCTGCAACTTCGTCGACCAGCCGGTGGTGGTGGATGGCAACTGCATCACCGCGCAAGGCTCGGGGGCGGCCCTGAGTTTTGCCCTGATCCTGGTGGAGCAACTGTGCGGCAGGGGCCGGCGGACGGTGGTGGAGGGGGAGTTGCTGGTTTAGCGATCAGCAGACATGAGCGGCAATAGGCTCGATGCGCGGTAACAAGTCTTGTTCGGTCTGCCAGATATCGTAGTCAGCCTGTACCGCCAGCCAGACCTTGGCTTTACCTATTCCGGCGCGTTCCAGCCTTACCGCCAGTTCCGGCCGGATCGGCGCGTGGCCGTTCAGCACCTTGGAGAGATGGGGGCGGGCGTAGCCAAGACGCCTGGCCAGTTCAGTCACGCTGATTCCCAACTCGGGCAATACATCCACACGCAGTGTTTCACCGGGGTGTGGCGGGTTGTGCATGGGCATGATCCTGCCTCCTGTTCAGTGGTAATCCAGATAGTCGACCAACTCGATATCCGAACCCGTAAAACGAAAAATCACTCGCCAATTGCCCGATACGGTCAGTGACCAGTATTCGCGACGCTCACCCTTGAGCGGATGCAACCGCCATCCCGGGAGGTCGAGATCGTCAGGCTCTGTCGCGTGATCCATGAAAGGCAGCATGCGCGCCAGGCGCCTCGCATGATCGGCCCGGATCCCTCGAGTCGATCCCGTTTCATAGAAGGCCTTGAGGCCTTTGTGCTGAAAGGATGTGATCATGCGGCGAGTGTAAGGCGATACCTTACACTCTTCACAGCGGACATGTATTGCAGCGCGTGAACCGGACGATCAACGGCGACGTTCCACGCGGCTGTTATCTGCCCCGAATCAGGCCTTGGCTTCTTCCACCGGCCCATGCATGCGATCGCGCCGGGCCAGGGTCGGGAACAGTTTTATCCACACCCCGGTCACCAGCAGGGTGCCGACTCCGCCCAGGACCACCGCCGGCACGGTGCCGAACCAGTGGGCGGTGAGCCCGGACTCGAACTCGCCGAGCTGGTTGGAGGCGCCGATGAACAGGCCGTTCACGGCGCTGACCCGGCCACGCATTTCGTCCGGGGTTTCCAGCTGCACGAAGGAGGCGCGGATCACCATGCTGATCATGTCCGCCGCGCCCAGCACCACCAGCACCAAGAGCGAGAACCAGAACGAGGTCGACAGGCCGAAGGCGATAGTAGCGACGCCGAATACGCCGACGGCGGTGAACATCACTCGGCCGACATGGCGGTCGACGGCAAAGCGCGCCAACCACAGCGACATCAGCAAGGCCCCCACCGCCGGCGCCGAGCGCAGCAGGCCCAGGCCCCAGGCGCCGGTGAGCAGGATGTCCTTGGCGAACACCGGCAGTAGGGCGGTGGCGCCGCCCAGCAGTACGGCGAACAGGTCCAGGGAGATCGCCCCGAGAATGTCCGGCCGGCTGCGAATGAAGCGCACCCCGGCCAGCAGCGAATCCAGGGTGGCCTTGCCTTTGTTCAGCGGCGTCTGCCGCGCGGGCAGGTTGAGCATCAGGCAGCAGGCGATCACATACAGCAGCACGGTCGGGCCATAGACCCACACGCTGCCAAAGGCGTAGAGCAGCCCGCCGAGGGCTGGCGCGACGATGGTCGCCGATTGCTGGGCGGACTGCGCGGCTGCCACGGCGCGCGGGAACAGTGCGCTGGGCACGATGCTCGGCAGCAGCGCCTGGGTGGTCGGCATCTCGAAGGAGCGGGCGGCACCCAGCAGGAAGGCGAGGATGAAGATCATCTCGCGCGTGACGTGGTGGGTGGCGCTGCCGATGGCCAGGGACAGGGCGATCAGCGCCTGCAGCGACTGGCAGATGGCCGCCACCTTGCGCCGGTCATAGCGGTCCGCCACATGCCCGGTGTGCAGCATGAACAGTACCCGCGGCGCGAACTCCACCAGCCCGACCAGGCCCAGGTCGAGCACGTTGCCGGTCAGTTGGTAGAGGTTCCAGCCGATGGCCACGGTGAGCATCTGGAAGCCGCTGGCGGTGAAGATCCGCGCCAGCCAGAAAGCAATGAACGGACGGTGATGGCGAAGCAGCAGAGGGTCTTGGCTGGGCATCTGAAAGGCAGGTCTGGGCGTGGAGTAGGGCGAGGTTATCACCAAGATGTAACCAATAGTTGCGGAATCGTTAGCCCTGCACCTATCCCGTTTATTCGAAATAACCCAATCCCTGTAGCCGCTGCCGCAGGCTGCGATCGGCCGGAACGGCCGGGGCTTTCTCAAAATCCCTGAAGGTCCTGCGGACCTTATCGCAGCCTTTGGCAGCGGCTACAGGTGCGGCAAAACTTCGAGAAAACCCCGTTCTTGACGTGGTGAGGCAAGCTGTCACGCGACAAAAGACCACACAAACCAACGGCGAAAATAGGACTACTCTTTCAGCGTTGATTGATCCAGATCAAAACCTTTTCCAGGGTTAGGTCTGGCGGCCAGATGGCCAGACTCCCTGCGTTGCGATGGGTTTAAAAAGAACGAATTCGAATTCGCCACACTCCAGATCCGTGGGGGCAGTGGGTGCAGGCCTCCAGCCGGCAGCCGGTATTACCTGACAGAGGAAAGCTTATGTTCGGTTTGGAGGCACTAGATCTCGCCCGAATTCAGTTCGCGTTCACCATCTCGTTCCACATCCTGTTCCCCGCCATCACTATTGGTCTGGCGAGCTACCTGGCGGTGCTCGAAGGTTTGTGGCTCAAGACGCGCGACGATACCTACCGTGACCTGTATCACTTCTGGTCGAAGATCTTCGCCGTCAACTTCGGTATGGGGGTGGTCTCGGGCCTGGTCATGGCCTACCAGTTCGGCACCAACTGGAGCCGGTTCTCCGACTTTGCCGGTTCCGTTACCGGGCCGCTGCTGACCTATGAAGTGCTCACGGCATTCTTCCTCGAAGCTGGCTTCCTCGGTGTGATGCTGTTCGGCTGGAACCGGGTCGGGCGCAAGCTGCACTTCTTCGCCACCGTGATGGTGGCCATCGGTACCTTGATTTCGACCTTCTGGATCCTCTCGTCCAACAGCTGGATGCAGACGCCCCAGGGCTTTGAAATCGTCGACGGCCGAGTGATCCCGGTCGACTGGTTCGCCATTGTCTTCAACCCGTCGTTCCCGTACCGCTTGGCGCACATGGCCACGGCCGCCTTTGTCGCTACCGCGTTCTTCGTGGGTTCGTCCGCCGCCTGGCACCTGCTGCGCGGCCGCGATAACCCGGCAATCCGCCGCATGCTGTCGATGGCGATGTGGATGGCCCTGATCGTCGCGCCGATCCAGGCCGTGATCGGCGACTTCCACGGTCTCAATACCCTCAAGCACCAGCCGGCGAAAATCGCCGCGATCGAAGGTCACTGGGAAAACGTCGGTAACGAGCCGACCCCGCTGATCCTGTTCGGCTGGCCGGACATGAAGGAAGAAAAGACCAAGTTCGCCGTCGAGATCCCGTATCTGGGCAGCCTCATCCTCACTCACTCGCTGGACAAACAGGTGCCGGCGCTCAAGGAATTCCCGCCGGAAGACCGGCCGAATTCGACCATCGTGTTCTGGTCGTTCCGGATCATGGTCGGCCTGGGCATGCTGATGATCCTCACCGGCCTGTGGAGCCTGTGGCTGCGCAAGCGTGACCGCATCTACGAGAATCGTGCGTTCCTCTACCTGGCGTTGTGGATGGGGCCATCCGGCCTGATCGCGATCCTCGCCGGCTGGTTCACCACCGAGATCGGCCGCCAGCCGTGGGTGGTCTACGGGCTGATGCGCACCGCGGACGCTTCGTCCGGGCACAGCCTGATGCAGATGAGCATCACCCTGGCGCTGTTTGTCGTGGTGTATTTCTCGCTGTTCGGTGTCGGTATCGGCTACATGATGCGCCTGGTGCGCAAAGGGCCGAAGACCAACGAAGGCGCGGAAGTCAGCCACGGTGGTCCTGGCCAGAAACGCACGCCGGCCCGTCCGCTGTCGGCCGCCGACGACGATGCTGACGACAACGGCACCAGCCTGAACAAGGGGAATTGAGTCATGGGTATTGATCTTCCGCTGATCTGGGCCGTGATCATCATCTTCGGCATCATGATGTACGTGGTCATGGACGGGTTCGACCTGGGGATCGGGATTCTCTTCCCGTTCGTCAAGGACTCCCGCGACCGTGACGTGATGATGAACACCGTCGCCCCGGTCTGGGACGGTAACGAAACCTGGCTGGTCCTGGGCGGTGCTGCGTTGTTCGGCGCCTTCCCGCTGGCTTATTCGGTGGTGCTCTCGGCGCTGTACATGCCGCTGATCCTGATGCTCATCGGCCTGATCTTCCGCGGCGTGGCCTTCGAGTTCCGCTTCAAGGCCAAGGAAGCCAAGCGCCACATCTGGGACAAGGCGTTCATCGGCGGTTCACTGGCGGCAACCTTCTTCCAGGGCCTGGCGCTGGGTGCCTTCATCGATGGCCTGCCGGTGGTCGACCGCCAGTACGCCGGCGGTTCGCTGGACTGGTTCACGCCGTTCACCCTGTTCTGCGGCGTCGCGCTGGTGGTGGCCTATGCCTTGCTCGGCTGCACCTGGCTGATCATGAAGACCGAAGGCAAGCTGCAGGAGCAGATGCATGACCTGGCGCGGCCGTTGGCCTTCGTGCTGCTGGCGGTGATCGGTGTCGTCAGTATCTGGACGCCGCTGGCCCACCCGGAAATCGCTTCGCGCTGGTTCACCCTGCCGAATCTGTTCTGGTTCCTGCCGGTGCCGATCCTGGTGCTGGTGACCATGTACGGCTTGCTGCGCGCCGTGGCCCGCAATGCTCACTACACGCCGTTCCTGCTGACCCTGGTGCTGATTTTCCTCGGCTACAGCGGCCTGGGCATCAGCCTGTGGCCGAACATCGTGCCGCCGTCGATCTCGATCTGGGACGCCGCCGCGCCGCCGCAAAGCCAGGGCTTCATGCTGGTGGGCACGCTGTTCATCATCCCGTTCATCCTGGGTTACACCTTCTGGAGCTACTACGTGTTCCGCGGCAAGGTCACCCACGAAGACGGCTACCACTAGTCAATGCGCGCTCCTGTGTAGGAGCGAAGCTTGCTCGCGATGGCGCCCCGGGCGGCGCCATAGTCCCCATTCCGAGAGGAGTATTCGATGATGGCTGGCAAACCCACATTGCAGGAAATCGAAGAAGCCGAGAAGAAACCGCTCTGGCAGCGTCTGGGCTGGCTCGCCGGGATCTGGGTCGGCAGCGTGCTGGCGCTGTTTATCGTCGCCAGCCTGATGCGCATGTTCATGAACGCCGCAGGCCTGACCACGCACTGATTTTCACCACCGCTCATCCCATCCCGTTGCCTTGCGGCACGGTTTTATAACCCTCCTCTGGAGGGTTTTTTTTGGCCTGGGGTTGCCACTTTTTTCTTCCGTAGGAGCAGCCGGTCGACGCTCGATTGCTCGCGATCAGCCACGACGCGTTATGCCTGGCACACCACATGGGTCTTCATCGCGAGCAAGCTTCGCTCCTACAGAGGGGCAGGGTGGTGCTATTTGCGCGCCTTGAGGATCACGAACTTGGGCGTGGCGGCCACTTGTTCGACGCCGCGGAACAGCCGCGCCAGCTTGCTGTGATAGCCCAGGTGGCGATTGCCGACTATGTACAGCGCACCGCCCACCACCAGGGCTTCGCGGGCCTGCTGGAACATGCGCCAGGCAAGGAAGTCGCCGACCACCTGCTGCTGGTGGAAGGGCGGGTTGCACAGCACCACGTCCAGCGACTGCGGCTCCTGCCCGGCCAGGCCGTCGCCGGCGCGCACGGTCACTTCACGCTCGCCCAGGGTCGCGCGCCAGTTCTCCAGGGCCGATTGCACGGCCATGAAGGACTCGTCCACCAGGGTGTAGTGGGCATCGGGGTTGTGCAGGGCGCTGGCGATGGCCAGCACGCCGTTGCCGCAACCCAGGTCCGCGACCCGGGCCTTGCCGAGGTTTTTCGGCAGGTGCGGGAGGAAGGCGCGGGTGCCGATGTCCAGGCCTTCGCGGCAGAACACGTTGGCGTGGTTGAGCAGCTCGATGGCGGGCTCGTCGAGTGTGTAGCGGGTCGGGTAGGGCGAAACCGCCGGGGTTTTCGCCTCCGGCGTGGCGATCAGCAAGCGGGCTTTTTTCACCGCCAGCGAAGCCTGTACCGGGCCGATATAGCGTTCCAGCAGGTCGCCGGCGGCCCGCGGCAGGTGCTTGACCATCGCCGCCGCCACCACCTGGGCGCCCGGGGCCAGTTGGCCTTGCAGGCGAATCAGCTGTTCTTCCAGCAGGGCCAGGGTCTTGGGCACGCGGATCAGTACGCGGTCGAAGGGCCCGGTCACTGGCTCGCTGGCCGGCACCAGGGTGACGGCGTCGAATGGCCGGCCATTGCGCACCAGGTTTTTCTCCAGCGCCAGCGCGCCGAGAAACGAGTCGCCGCTGCTGTGCACCTGCATCCGTCCGACCAGGCTGGCCGCCAGCGCGCCGAAGCTGTCGTTGAGGACCAGCACCCGGGTGTCCGCCGTCGGCTGCTGTTCGGCCAGATGATTGAGCAGGTATTCGTCCGCCGCGTCGAAAGCTTGCAGGGGCTCGTTCTGTTGTTCGGGCTGGCGGATCAGGTCGAGCTGGGCGAAGGGGCTTTCGAGCAGGGGCATGGGGCGGACTCTTGGTAATCGGTGAATGTCCTGCCGGCGGGAGGGGCGCGATGCGGGCTGGACCGTTCGGGCAGGTGGCGCGCAGGCCGCGTGGCAGCTGCCCAAAGAGGGGGCCAATGGTACTTTTTTTTGCGCCCGATTGCCCGCGCTCTATGCCATTACAAACCGCCGGTGTTTCTGTCGCGCGCTTTGCGGGACACTAAGGGCATTCGCTTATTGGAGCCTGCCATGACTGCCAGTGCAGAAAAATACACGCGCCAGACCTTGCTCGACGTCCAGCCCCTGACTCCCAGCCTGTTTACCCTGCGCGCCACGCGGGATGCGGGCTTTCGCTTTCGTGCCGGGCAATTCGCCCGCCTGGGCGTGACCAAGGCCGATGGCAGCACGGTGTGGCGCGCGTACTCCATGGTGTCTTCGCCCTTCGACGAGTTTCTCGAGTTTTTCTCCATCGTCGTGCCCGGCGGAGAGTTCACCAGCGAACTGAGTCGGCTGGGGGAGGGCGATACCCTGATGGTGGACCGGCAGGCGTTCGGCTATCTGACCCTCGACCGTTTCGTCGATGGCCGCGACCTCTGGCTGCTGTCCACCGGCACCGGGATCGCACCTTTTGTCTCGATCCTGCAGGACTTCGAAGTCTGGGAGAAATTCGAGCGGATCATCCTGGTCTACAGCGTGCGCGAGGCCAAGGAGCTGGCTTATCAGCAATTGCTGGCCGAGCTGAAACAGCGCGATTATCTGGCGGAAGTTGCGCACAAGCTGCAAGTCATCACCACTGTGACCCGGGAATTGCATCCGGGCAGCCTCAATGGGCGGATCACCCATTTGATCGAGAACGGCGAGCTGGAGCGCGTCGCCGGCGTGCCGCTGAGCGCCGAGCACTCGCGAGTGATGCTCTGCGGCAACCCGCAGATGATCGACGACACCCGCGCCCTGCTCAAGCAGCGCGACATGCACCTGAGCCTGACCCGGCGGCCCGGGCAGGTGGCGGTGGAAAACTACTGGTAAAAAAAACGGCGCCGCCTGCAATACCAGCAGGGGCGCCGTTTTTGTTGCGGCAGCAGCCTCAGGGCTTGTTGTTCTGCGCCTTGAGCAGGTCGCGGATCTCGCCCAGCAGCGCTTCTTCCTTGCTAGGAGCGGCCGGTGCCACGGCCTCTTCGCGCTTCAGGCGGTTGATCACCTTCACGCCCATGAAGATGGCGAAGGCAACGATGATGAAGTCGATCAGGCTCTGGATGAATTTGCCGTAGGCCAGCACCACGGCCGGCGTCTCGCCGACTGCGTCCTTGAGCGTGATCGCCAGATCACTGAAGTCCACCCCACCGATCAGCAAGCCGATTGGCGGCATCACCACATCGCCAACAAACGACGAAACGATCTTGCCGAATGCGGCGCCGATGATAATACCGACGGCCATGTCGACCACATTACCTTTGACCGCGAAGGCCTTGAACTCACTTAGCACGCCCATAGGTTATTCCTTGTTACAGATGAGGTTGGTGAACGCAGTGTAATTCAGCAAAAGGCATCTTGCTTGAAACAACGGATTACAGCGTTCGGAGTTATCGACCGAGTTAACGGCAAATAGTTTACAAAGTGCCATCAATCGCGCGCGAAATACCCGCGCTTGCTCTTACATACCAGAATATTTTTTCAATCGGACTGTTGCGACCTTTCTATTTAGATTTCGACTCTTTGGTCACTAGCCTCTGACAGGCGCACCTGGATGCGTTTGATTAAAACCAGAGGAATAAAACATGACCATGATCATTGGCCTTGGGACTTTTTCCCAACGACGCATAGTGGGCGTACTCGCCGCCAGTATGCTTTCTCTTTCCGTACAGGCCGCCACTCTGACCCGCGATAACGGGGCCGCGGTAGGCGATAACCAGAACTCGCAGACCGCAGGCGCTACCGGACCGGTATTGCTGCAGGACGTGCAGTTGATCCAGAAGCTCCAGCGCTTCGATCGCGAGCGCATTCCAGAGCGGGTGGTGCATGCCCGTGGCACCGGTGCCCATGGTTCCTTCACCGTGACCGACAGCCTGAGCGACCTGACCAAGGCCAAGGTATTCGCCGCCGGCCAGGTAACGCCGGTATTCGTGCGTTTCTCCGCGGTAGTGCACGGCAATCATTCGCCGGAAACCCTGCGTGACCCGCGCGGTTTTGCCACCAAGTTCTATACCGCCGACGGTAACTGGGATCTGGTCGGCAACAACTTCCCGACTTTCTTTATTCGTGACGCGATCAAATTCCCGGACATGGTTCATGCGTTCAAACCTGATCCGCGCACCAACCTGGATGACGATTCCCGTCGCTTCGATTTCTTCTCCCATGTTCCGGAAGCCACCCGGACTCTGACCGAGCTGTATTCCAATTCCGGTACTCCGGCCAGTTACCGGGAAATGGACGGTAATGGCGTGCACGCCTACAAGTTGATCAATGCCAAGGGCGAAGTGCATTACGTGAAGTTTCACTGGAAGAGTTTGCAGGGCATCAACAACCTCGATCCCAAACAAGTGGTCGAGGTGCAGGGGCGTGATTACAGCCATATGACCAATGACCTGGTCACCCATATCAACAAGGGCGATTTCCCTAAATGGGACCTGTATGTCCAGGTACTGAAGCCGGAAGATCTGGCCAAGTTCGATTTCGACCCGCTGGATGCCACCAAGATCTGGCCGGGCGTGCCTGAGCGCAAGGTCGGGCAGATGGTGCTCAACCGCAACCCGGCCAACGTGTTCCAGGAAACCGAACAGGTGGCCATGGCCCCGGCCAACCTGGTGCCGGGCATCGAGCCGTCGGAAGACCGCCTGCTGCAAGGCCGGGTGTTCTCCTATGCCGATACCCAGCTGTACCGCCTGGGCGCCAACGCCCTGCAATTGCCGATCAACGCGCCGAAAGTCGCGGTGAACAACGGCAACCAGGACGGCGCGATGAACAGCGGCAGCACCAGCACCGGCGTGAACTACCAGCCGAGCCGCCTGATGCCGCGTGAAGAGCCGCAAAGCGCGCGTTACAGCCAGCTGGCGCTGAGTGGCAGCACCCAGCAGGCGAAGATCCAGCGCGAGCAGAACTTCAAGCAGGCCGGCGATCTGTATCGCTCGCTGAGCAAGAAGGAGCGTCAGGACCTGATCGAGAACTTCGGCGGCTCCCTGGCGACCACCGATGACGAGAGCAAGCACATCATGCTGTCGTTCCTCTACAAGGCCGATCCTGAGTACGGCACCGGCGTGACCAAGGTGGCCAAGGGCGACCTGGCCCGGGTCAAGGCCCTGGCCGCCAAGTTGTCGGATTAACGCTCAACCAGCGTCACGCCCAGGCGTGACGCTTCCTCTTCTGTAGGAGCGAGGCTTGCCCGCGATGGGCCGCGCAGCGGCCCCTATACCGGTGACTGGGTTCTACCTGACGAACGTCGGGCCAAAGTCATCGCGGGCAAGCCTCGCTCCTACAGGTTTTGTAAGGCAAGGGAGTCGCACCATGCGCTTGTTCATTTCGCTGCTGCTGGCCGCCTGCTCGCTGGGCGCTTATGCGGAGCAACCGGTCCCCACGGACCCGGCGGCAGTCAAAGCCCAGTTACAGAATTACTACTTCGATGCGGCCCGTCGCGGCGACGTCGAGATGCTCAATACCTTTATCGAGGCCGGTTATTCCCTCGATACCCAGGACGAGAAGGGCTACACCGCCCTGATCCTTGCGGCGTATCACGGCCAGGGGCCGGCGGTGGAGCGTTTGCTGGCCGCCGGTGCCGATGCCTGTACCCAGGATAAAAGAGGCAACACGGCGCTGATGGGGGCCATTTTCAAGGGTGAAGTGAAGATCGCCCGGCGCCTGCTGGCCACCGACTGCAACCCCGACCAGCGCAACGGCGCCGGCCAGACCGCGGCGATGTACGCCGGGCTGTTCAAGCGGGTGGAGTTGCTCGATGCCCTGGCGACCAAGGGCGCCGACCTGAATGCCGAAGATCCGCTGGGCAATAGCGCCGCGCGTCTGGCCGACGGTGAAATCCACACGGCCGCGCCGCGCTGATCCGCTCCAGCTGAGCTATCATCGCGGTTTTTGCCGGGGGATCAGATGGCCAAGGCCAAGCGCATGTACGGCTGCACCGAGTGCGGCGCAACCTTTCCCAAGTGGGCCGGCCAGTGCGGTGAATGCGGAGCCTGGAACACCCTGACCGAAACCATGGTGGAAAGCGGCGGCGCCGCGGCCCCCAGCGGTCGCACCGGCTGGGCCGGCCAGCAGGCGCAGATCAAGACCCTGGCCGAGGTCAGCGTCGAGGAGATCCCGCGCTTTTCCACGGCTTCCGGCGAACTGGACCGGGTGCTCGGCGGCGGCCTGGTCGACGGTTCGGTGGTGCTGATCGGCGGCGACCCGGGGATCGGTAAGTCGACCATTCTGTTGCAGACCCTGTGCAACATCGCTACCCGCATGCCGGCGCTCTACGTCACCGGCGAAGAATCGCAGCAACAGGTGGCGATGCGCGCCCGGCGCCTGGGCCTGCCCCAGGACCAACTGCGGGTGATGACCGAAACCTGTATCGAAACCATCATCGCCACGGCCCGGCTGGAGAAGCCCAAGGTCATGGTGATCGACTCGATCCAGACCATCTTCACCGAGCAACTGCAATCGGCCCCCGGCGGTGTTTCCCAGGTGCGCGAAAGCGCGGCGCTGCTGGTGCGCTATGCCAAGCAGAGCGGCACGGCAATCTTCCTGGTGGGCCACGTGACCAAGGAGGGCGCGCTGGCCGGGCCGCGGGTCCTCGAACACATGGTCGACACCGTGCTGTATTTCGAAGGTGAATCCGATGGCCGCCTGCGCTTGCTGCGGGCGGTGAAGAACCGCTTCGGTGCAGTCAACGAGCTGGGCGTGTTCGGCATGACCGACCGCGGCCTGAAAGAAGTTTCCAACCCTTCGGCGATCTTTCTCACCCGTGCCCAGGAAGAAGTCCCGGGCAGTGTGGTCATGGCCACCTGGGAAGGCACCCGGCCGATGCTGGTGGAAGTCCAGGCGCTGGTGGATGACAGCCACTTGGCCAACCCGCGGCGGGTGACCTTGGGTCTGGACCAGAATCGCCTGGCGATGCTGCTGGCGGTGCTGCATCGCCATGGCGGCATCCCGACCCACGATCAGGACGTGTTCCTCAACGTGGTCGGCGGGGTCAAGGTGCTGGAAACCGCGTCCGACCTGGCGCTGATGGCGGCGGTGATGTCCAGCCTGCGCAACCGGCCCTTGCCCCACGACTTGCTGGTGTTCGGCGAAGTCGGCCTGTCCGGCGAAGTGCGCCCGGTGCCGAGCGGCCAGGAGCGCCTCAAGGAAGCGGCCAAGCATGGTTTCAAACGGGCCATCGTGCCCAAGGGCAATGCCCCGAAAGAGCCGCCACAGGGCCTGCGGATCATTGCGGTAACGCGTCTGGAGCAGGCGCTGGATGCGCTGTTCGAATAACCCTTGTGCCACTGAAAGGATGCAGTTCATGCGGATGACAGGAGCGGGCCTGGGTGCCCTCGGTTTTGCATTGTTGTGGGGCAGTGGCCTGGCTGTAGCCAGCCAGGAGGATGCGCCGCACGGTTATCGGATCGCCCAGGAGTTGCTGGTCGGCGACGGCACGGTGCTCGAGGTGCTGGAAGACCGGCGCATCACTGCGCAATTGCACGCGCAGAGTTGGGGCAACGGCCTGGACGAAGAAACCTTCGACGAGTCGACGGACAGCGAGCATCAGCCACAGCTGGAGGCCCGGGTACGCCTGGTCTCGGAGGTTGGCGAAGTGCTTGCCGAGCAGTCCCTGGGCTATCCGCTGGCGAAGGTGGAAAAGGCGCCGCTCAGCGGCCTGCCATACCCGGCGTTTTTCCTCACCGTCGATCAGACAGCTCCGCTGGGCAGCTACAGCGGCCCGGCCACGCAGCTCCTGGCGCCGACGCAAAGCCGGCTGGAGCCGGTCCAGTATCGGGACGAAGGCGGGGAGCAGCGCCCGCTGGGGTTGGCCCAGACCGGCAAGGCGGCCTGGCAGATCCTTCCAGCGGCGGCGGGCGCTACCGAGGCGATTGCCCAGGTGTCTTCGGCGCCTGCCAGCGAGGGTGACGATTTTGTGACCACCTACCGGATCTATCGCTGGGTGGACGGGCAGTGGGCCGCCGCCAGTCGGCAACAGCCCGGTTATTGGGATATGGAAAGCGAATTCCCCGAGCCCTCGGCGTTCCCCTGAGCGGCTGGCGGGAAGCGGCGGGCGCTCAAACCTCCAGCAGCGCCCCCAGCTCGCGCTCCAGCTCCTGCGGGTCGGCGAGGTTGAGTTCGATCAGCCGGCGCAGGTGTTCGATCGATTCCAGGTCTATATGCAGGCAGACGAAGCCCAGCTGGCCGTGATCGTCGTGCGCCAGCTGTACGTCCATGCGCACTTCGGCGTCATCGCTCAAATGGATATCGGCCTCGAACGGCTGGCTTTCGTCCCCCAGCCAGGGATCGGGCCGCTGGATCAGCATGCCCTTGAGCGAGAGATCGACCAACTGCACGGACCAGCGATGAGGGCCCTGGCTCAGTTCGGTGCGGGCATCGAAGGCGATGCGTTTGAAACGACGACGATCGGAATGGTGTTCGCTCATGAGCAGCCCCTCTGCGTGGTGAAATGACTATAGACCAGACCCGGGTGCGCTCCCACCGCTACAGCCAGCGGCGCACCTTGCGGCAATAGTCACGGTAGCGGTCGCCGAACAACTCCAGCAGGCGGATCTCGTCCGGCCGGATCACCGTCAGGTTCATCAGGTAAATCAGCAGCGGCAACAGCAGCCACGGCCACAGGCTGCCCAGCAACAGGGCGATGGCGCAGTAACCCAGGGTGTCGCCGAGATTGATGGGGTTGCGCGAGATCGCGAATGGGCCGTCGCACAGCAGGCGCCGGGGTTCGCCGAGATTGCTGCTGGTGGTGTGCCGTTGCCTGAGACGCCACATCGCCCAGAACGACAAGCCCTGGCCGCCGATAATCAACAGCAGGGCCAGGGTGCGCAACCAGCCGTTGACCGGGACCGGCAAGGGCATAGCGTCGGCAAGCAGCAGCGCCACCACCAGGAACAGCAGATACAGCAGCGGCGGTGACAGCAGCGGTCCATCGGGCGGCTTGGACATGGGCACTCCAGACGACGAGTCCTTACAGGTGCGACCGCTTTTTCGCCCGGGTGGTTCAGTGCTACAGGAGCGGTTGCACCGAGGCGGTGCAAAACCTAGGAAAAAACTCAAAAGGACGCTCTAGACCAACGTGGGGGGTGGTCTTTGAGGCCAGTAGCGCTAAACTCCGGGTGGCTGTCTTTCTTGTCCACCCTGGCTGGAATAATAAAATGAAAAATAATAATAGCCCGCTACGCCACTTACCCTGGCTGGTGCTGGCAATCGTAGGAGCGTGCGCCCTCGGCGTAGTGGCATTGCGCCGCGGCGAGGCGATCAACGCCTTGTGGATCGTGGTCGCTGCCGTGGCCATCTATCTGGTCGCATACCGTTACTACAGCCTGTTCATCGCTAACAACGTGATGCAGCTCGATGCGCGCCGGGCCACCCCCGCCGTGCTCAACAACGACGGTCTGGACTATGTTCCGACCAACAAACACATTCTCTTCGGTCACCACTTCGCGGCCATCGCCGGCGCGGGCCCGTTGGTGGGGCCGGTACTGGCGGCACAGATGGGCTATCTGCCTGGCACGCTCTGGCTGATTGCCGGGGTGGTCCTGGCGGGGGCGGTGCAGGACTTCATGGTCCTGTTCATGTCCACCCGGCGCAACGGCCGTTCCCTGGGTGACATGGTCCGCGAGGAAATGGGCCGGATCCCGGGGACCATCGCACTGTTCGGCTGCTTCCTGATCATGATCATCATCCTCGCGGTGCTGGCGCTGATCGTGGTCAAGGCCCTGGCCGAGAGCCCGTGGGGCATCTTCACGGTGATGGCGACCATCCCGATCGCGATGTTCATGGGCGTCTACATGCGCTACATCCGCCCGGGCCGCATCGGTGAAATCTCCATCGTCGGCGTGCTTCTGCTGCTGGGCTCGATCTGGCTGGGGGGCCAGATTGCTGCGGACCCCGTGTGGTCCAAGGCCTTCACCTTCACCGGCGTGCAGATCACCTGGATGCTGATCGGCTACGGTTTCGTCGCCGCGGTGCTGCCGGTCTGGCTGATCCTGGCGCCTCGCGACTACCTGTCGACCTTCCTCAAGATCGGTACCATCATCGCCCTGGCGATCGGCATCCTGATCACCATGCCGGAGCTGAAAATGCCGGCGCTGACCCAGTTCACCGACGGCACCGGCCCGGTCTGGAAAGGCGGCCTGTTCCCGTTCCTGTTCATCACCATCGCCTGTGGCGCGGTGTCCGGCTTCCACGCGCTGATCTCTTCCGGGACCACGCCGAAGCTGCTGGATAACGAAACCAACGCCCGCTACATCGGTTACGGCGGCATGCTGATGGAGTCCTTCGTGGCCATCATGGCGATGGTTGCCGCTTCGGTGATCGAGCCTGGCGTGTACTTCGCCATGAACAGCCCGGCGGCTATCGTCGGCGGTGACGTGGTGGCTGTGGCGCAGACCGTCAGCAGCTGGGGCTTCGCCATTACCCCGGACGCCCTGCAAGCGGTGGCCAAGGACATCGGTGAAACCACCATCCTGGCCCGTGCCGGCGGTGCGCCGACCCTGGCGGTCGGTATTGCGCAGATCCTCCACCATGTGCTGCCGGGCGAGAACACCATGGCGTTCTGGTACCACTTCGCGATCCTGTTCGAAGCGCTGTTCATCCTGACCGCGGTGGATGCCGGTACCCGTGCCGGTCGTTTCATGCTGCAGGACCTGCTGGGCTCCTTCGTGCCAGCCCTGAAACGCACCGAGTCCTGGACCGCCAACCTGATCGCCACCGCCGGTTGCGTGGCCCTCTGGGGTTACCTGCTGTACCAGGGCGTGATCGATCCGCTGGGCGGCATCAACACCCTGTGGCCGCTGTTCGGCATCTCCAACCAGATGCTGGCGGGTATCGCGTTGATGCTCGGCACCGTGGTGCTGATCAAGATGAAGCGTCAGCGCTACATCTGGGTAACCTTGCTGCCAGCCGCCTGGCTGCTGATCTGTACTACCACCGCGGGCCTCATCAAGCTGTTCGACGCCAACCCGGCAGTCGGTTTCCTGGCCCTGGCCAAGAAGTACAGCGATGCCCTGGCCAATGGTCAGATCCTTGCACCGGCCAAGGACATCACGCAGATGCAGCACGTGATCTTCAACGCCTACACCAACGCCACGCTGACGGTGCTGTTCCTGTTGGTGGTATTCAGCATCCTGTTCTACGCACTCAAGGTGGGTATCTCCGCCTGGGGTAAAAAAGAACGCACGGATAAAGAATCGCCATTCCATGCACTGCCGGATGCGTAATCGAGGATTGCAATCGTGTTCAATGACCTGAGTCGCCTCGGTAAATACCTCGGTCAGGCCGCGCGCCTGATGGTCGGCATGCCCGACTACGACAACTACGTCGAGCATATGCAGACCAAGCACCCGGACAAACCGGTGATGTCGTACGAGGCGTTCTTCCGGGAACGCCAGGAAGCGCGGTACGGCGGCAAAGCCGGGCCGAAATGCTGTTGAAGCACGACCATTGAGCAACACCCCACTGTAGGAGCCCGGCTTGCCGGCGATAGCGATCTTCAGGACGCTATCGCCGACTGGCTTGGCTCCTACAGTCTTTTCTGCCCATGGGAGATTTCGTTTTGTTAGCCCCAATCCCCGTCACCGTTCTCAGCGGCTTCCTCGGCGCCGGCAAGACCACCTTGCTGCGCCATCTGCTCAAGGCCGAGCACGGCCTGAAAATCGCCGTGATCGAAAACGAATTCAGCGATGCCGGCATCGACACCCAGTTGCTGGGCGACGAGCCGGTGCAAGTGATGACGCTGTCCAATGGCTGCGTCTGCTGCACCATTCACACAGATCTGACCAAGGCGCTGTACCTGCTGCTCGAGCGGTTGGACAGCGGCGAAATTGCCTTCGACCGTCTGGTGATCGAATGCACCGGGCTGGCCGATCCCGCGCCCGTGGCCCAGACCTTTTTCATCGACGAAGAGCTGCGTGAGCGTTACATCCTCGACGGCATCATCACCCTGGTGGACGCCAAGCATGCCGAGCACCACCTGACCCAGACCATCGCCCAGGCCCAGATCGGCTTCGCCGACCGCCTGCTGGTGAGCAAGCGCGACCTGGTGGACGAGCCGACCTTCAACGCGCTGAGTGAGCGCCTGACCCGGATCAACCGCCGTGCGCCGATCCGTGTGGTCGAGCATGGCCGCATCGACCTGGCCGAGCTGCTGGATGTGCGCGGCTTCAACCTGAATGCCGACCTGGGGGGCGGTGTCAGCCTGCGCCCGGTGAGCAAGGCGCCTTCCATCGATCGTATTTCCAGCCTGGTGCTGCGTACCGACGCGCCGCTGGATATCGACAGGCTCAGCGAGTTCATGAACGAACTGCTGGAAGAGCATGGCAAGCAGCTGCTGCGCTACAAGGGCGTGCTGAATATTGCCGGTGAGCCGCGGCGCCTGGTGTTCCAGGGTGTGCTCAAACTGTACGGTTTCGACTGGGATACCGAGTGGGCCGAAGGCGAGGCACGGGAGAGTGTGATTGTGTTTATTGCCGACGATCTGCCGGAAGAGAAGATCCGTGCCGGGTTCGCTCGGATGGCGGCGCAGTAGTTTCGTTACAGCTTTGTTGTGAGGTCATCGCGAGCAAGCTCGCTCCGGTCTGCAGGAGCGAGCGTGCTCGTGAAACGCAGATTACTGTGAGGCCGCGCTGGCCTTGAGCAACCTTTCCTCCAGGTGATCCAGGTGCCCGGTCATCAAGGCGACCGCGGCCTTTACGTCACCGTCTTCAATGGCATCGACAATCGCCGCGTGCTCCTGCCAGGCGCAATGGCTGCAGGTGCGGCTTTCATGGTGGGCAATCGCCAGTGACGTCAGCGGCACCAGGCTGCCGAGGAAATGCGCCAGCGGCGCGTTGCCGGCCACTTCGGCCAATTGCAGGTGGAACTCGCCGGACAGGCGGATCGCCGGGCCACGCAAGCCGCGGTCGATGCAGTCGCGCTCACCGGCGATCAATTCCCGCAGGCGCTTGAGGTTGCGCGGTGCCGGTTGCTGGCAGGCGAGCCTGACCAGGGTGATTTCCGTCAGGCGGCGGGCGTGCAGGATCTGCCGCGTCTGTTCGTGGTCCGGTGCCGCCACCTGGGGCCGGTGGTTGGGCCGCAGGATAATCACCTGCTGGTGGGACAAGCGCGCCAGGACCTGGCGAATGATGCTGCGACTGACCCCGAACACTTCGCCGAGGCTGTCCTCGGTGAAACGGCTGGCGGGGGCGATGCGTTGTTCGAGAATGGCATCGAAAATCTGCGGATAGACATCGTCGACCAGCAGTTTTTTCTCGCCGGTGCGGCGCCGTGGCAGGGCACCGGGGAGGGGGAATGCAAGTTTGTTCAAGGCGTAGCTGGCCATGGCCTGTCTCCAGTCCGGTTACCGATACGAAAGTGTGGGTGCGGCTTAGTTGCCCAGATGGTCGTCCGGGATGTTCAGCTCGATGCCCATGCGCTGGCCTTCCTTGAGGATGTGCCGGCGCATTTCGGCACTGGCCAGCGCGCTGTTCTTGTTGCGGATCGCCCGGACCACCGCTTCGTTTTCTTCCAGGCGTTCGGCCAGGTGCTCCGGCGAGTTGCGCAGGATCTCCGCGCTCTGCTTGAGGGCGTTGCTGGTCTGCTGCACCACGTTCTGGAAGATCGGGTTGGAGGTCAGGGTGAACAGCTCTTCATGGAAGGCGATGTAGGCGTTCATCCCGGCTTCGCTGTCGTTGGCGTCCAGGGCCTCGCGCATGTCCATCAGGGTCAGGCGCAACTGGCCCACTTCCTTGCTGCTGATGGATTGCGCCACCAGGCCGACGATGAACGGCTCGAGGGTGTAGCGCAGTTGCAGCACATCCTCGAGGCTGGCGCCCGCCACGCCGCTGTCGCTGGCCGGTTGTTCGTTGAGGCTGGCCTCCAGCACCACCACGCCTTTGCCGGGCATGGAACGCACCAGGCCCAGGGTTTCCAGAACAGTCACCGCTTCGCGCAGGCTCGGGCGGCTGATGCCCAGCTGTTCGGCCAATTCACGTTGCCCCGGCAGCATGTCGCCGGAGCGCCATTGGCCACGGGCCAAGGCCGCCCGCAGCTTTTCTACCACTGAATTTACAACCGTTGACGAGGTGATCACTGTTCACTCCCTGGAATATGGCGGATGAGGCCCATGGCAGGCGCTGATTGTTGTGCCTGCCGGCGACAGGCACAAGGCATGGCTCAGAACTCCTGCTGCTGCGCGCCGGGCAGCGGTTTTCGCGGTTGGAAACCATAACCCTGCTGGCCGCTCAGGACTTTGTTGGCCCGTTGAATATCGATGTCTCTTTCCCAGCGGGCAATGGCCACGGTGGCGACGCAGTTGCCGATCAGGTTGGTCAGCGCCCGGCCGATGCCCATGAACCAGTCCACCGCCAGCACCAGTACCAGGCCCACCACCGGAATGGCCGGGATCGCCGTCAGGGTGGCGGCCAGGATCACCAGCGCCGAACCGGGAATCCCGTGGGCGCCTTTGGAGGTGATCAGCGACACCAGCAGGATGGTCAGCAGGTCGGACATCGACAACGGCGTACCGGTGGCATTGGCGATGAAGACGATAGCCAGGGTCAGGTAGATCGAGAAACCGTCGAGGTTGAACGAGTAGCCCGTCGGGATGACCAGGCCGACCGTGGAACTGCCGATGCCTAGGTGTTCCAGTTTGCGCATGATCTGTGGCAGTACGGCGTCGGAGGAGGCGGTGCCGAGGACGATCAGCAGCTCTTCGCGCAGGTATTTGAGGAAGGGCAGCATGCGCAGGCCGGAACAGCGCATCACCACGCCGAGAATGATGGCCACGAACGCGAAGCAGGTCAGGTAGAACAGGCCCACCAAGCTGCCCAGGTGCTGCAGCGAGTCCAGGCCGTACTTGCTGGTGGTGAAGGCGATGGCGCCGAACACGCCGATCGGCGCCAGGCGCACGATCATGCCCATGATGCGGAAGATGATGTGGCTGAGTTCGTTGATCAGCCGCGAGATGCCGGAAGCGGCTTCGCCCACCAGGTTCAGCGCGCTGCCGAACAGCACGGAGAACAGCAGCACCTGCAGGATGTTGTTTTCGGCGAAGGCGCCCAGTACCGAATTGGGGATCAGCCCCATCAGGAACTCAGAGGTGCCGTGCATGTGCTGGCTGCGCTGGGCGATGTCGCCCATGTCGGCGGCGGACAGCTGCTCCAGATGGATATTGGCGCCGCTGCCGATGCCGGTGGTGAAGGCGAAGACCAGGCCGATCACCAGGGCGATGGTGGTCAGGACTTCGAAGTAGATGACGGATTTGAGCCCGATGCGTCCGACCTTTTTCAGGTCGCCGGCGCCGGAGATGCCGCTGACCACCACACAGAAGACGATCAGGCCGATCAGCATCTTGATCAGCTTGATAAAGGCATCGCCCAGTGGCTTGAGTTGCGAGGAGTATTCGGGGAGTGTCAGTCCGCACACGATGCCGAGCATCAGTCCTAGGACTACCTGGAGGAAAATCGAACGCGAGCACCATCTGAGCATGAGGGGAATCCTGGTCGGTGTCCCGGCTGCCGTGCGCGGAGCGCATCAGATTCGGGACTTAATTATTGTGGTCTTACCGGTATGTCCAGTGCAGGCGCAGTCTATGCCCGATTTCCCCGTGAATACAAGGGCAGATCCGAAAATTGGCATGACCGGTCTGACCAGTGGTGCTGGTCCTGTAGCCGCTGCCGAAGGCTGCGATCGGCCGGCACGGCCGCGACACTCTGAAGATCGCAGGAAGGCCTTCGGCCTTATCGCAGCCTTCGGCAGCGGCTACAAGTCCCGGGCCAGACAATTCGCAGGCGAAAAAAAGCCCGGCGCTAAGGCCGGGCTTTTCATGCAACACTCTGCGAATCAGGCGCCGTATACCGGCAGCTTCTTGCAGATGGCTTTGACTTTCTCACGAACGGCGTCGATCACCGCTTCGTTGTTCAGGTCGGCCAGGATGTCGCAGATCCAGCCAGCCAGTTCCTTGCACTCGGCTTCCTTGAAGCCGCGAGTGGTCACTGCCGGAGTACCGAAGCGCAGGCCGGAGGTGACGAACGGGGAGCGTGGGTCGTTTGGCACGGAGTTCTTGTTCACGGTGATGAAGGCCTTGCCCAGAGCGGCATCGGCATCTTTACCGGAGATTTCCTGCTTGATCAGCGACAGCAGGAACAGGTGGTTCTGAGTACCGCCGGAAACCACGTCGAAACCGCGCTCGATGAACACGCCGGCCATGGCCTGGGCGTTCTTCACCACTTGTTGCTGGTAGGCCTTGAACTCAGGCTGCAGCGCTTCCTTGAAGCAGATCGCTTTGGCCGCGATCACGTGCTCCAGCGGGCCGCCCTGGGCACCCGGGAATACCGCGGAGTTCAGCTTCTTCTCGATGTCGGCGTTGGCGCGAGCCAGGATCAGGCCGCCACGTGGACCGCGCAGGGTCTTGTGGGTGGTGGTGGTGACCACGTCGGCGAAAGGCACCGGGTTCGGGTAGACGCCAGCGGCGACCAGTCCCGCAACGTGAGCCATATCAACAAAGAGATAGGCACCGACCTTGTCGGCGATTTCGCGGAAGCGTGGGAAGTCCAGAACCTGCGAGTAGGCAGAGAAACCGGCCACGATCATTTTCGGCTTGTGCTCGACCGCCAGACGCTCGACTTCGTCGTAGTCGATCAGGCCGTTGGCATCGATGCCGTACTGGATGGCGTTGTACAGCTTGCCGGAGGAGGAAACGCTGGCGCCGTGGGTCAGGTGACCGCCGTGGGCCAGGCTCATGCCCAGGATGGTGTCGCCAGCCGACAGCAGCGCCAGGTAAACGGCGGCGTTGGCTTGCGAGCCGGCGTGCGGCTGAACGTTGGCGTAGTCGGCGCCGAACAGTTCCTTGGCGCGGTCGATGGCCAGTTGCTCAACCACGTCGACGTATTCGCAGCCGCCGTAGTAACGCTTGCCTGGGTAACCTTCGGCGTACTTGTTGGTCAGCACCGAGCCTTGAGCTTCCATCACCGCAGGGCTGGTGTAGTTTTCCGAAGCGATCAGCTCAATGTGCTCTTCCTGGCGCTGGGCTTCTTGCTCCATGGCGGCAAAGAGATCGGCGTCGTACTTGGCAATAGTCAAATCACGGCTGAACATGGCGGTCCTCAAGGATCGGGGCAGAAAAGGGGGGCATTCTAACCCAACGGGTTTTAGATGGCATATGAAAGGACATCATGTCGCAGACAAGTGGCTTTCATGACGGGATAAGCGGCGTTTGTGCACAGAACGTCACGGGCAAACCGAGCACATATTCCCTGGCGCGGAGCTTGCCCGCGATAACGTCACCGGCAAACGCCGCACAATTTCAATCGAACATGAACAGCGCGTCGTTGCTGAACTGCCCTTCGAAGCTGTTGGCCGGCATCGGCCGGCCGAACAGATAGCCCTGGACTTCGTCACAGCCGTGCTCGCGCAGGAAGTCCAGTTGTTCGTGGGTTTCCACGCCCTCGGCGATCACCGCCAGGTTCAGGCTGTGGGCCATGGCGATGATAGCGCGGGCGATCTGCGCGTCCTGCTCGCCGGACGGCAGGCCGTCGACGAAGGTGCGGTCGATCTTCAACACGTCGATGGGGAACTGCTTGAGGTAGTTCAGCGATGAATAGCCGGTGCCGAAGTCGTCGACCGCGATGCTCAGGCCAAGGTTTTTCAGGCCGTCGAGGATCTGCATCGCTTCGCTGACTTCGCGCATCAGGATACTTTCGGTCAGTTCCAGCTCCAGGCAGGCCGGCGGCAGGCCAGTGTCCTTGAGGATGGTGGCGATCCGCATGCCCAGCTGGCCGTCGGAGAACTGGCGGGCCGAGATGTTCACCGAGACCTTCGGCACCCGGACCTTGGCCTGGTGCCAGGCCTTGAGCTGGCGACAGGCTTCGCTGATCACCCAGTCGCCGACATCCACCACCAGCCCCAGTTCTTCGAGCACCGGGATGAAGTCTCCCGGCGGTACCAGCCCGCGCCGCGGATGGCGCCAGCGCAGCAGGGCCTCGGCACCGGTCAGGCGCTTGCCGTCGCCGCTGAACTGCGGCTGGTAGTACAGGATGAATTCCTGCTGTTCCAGGGCATGGCGCAGGTCGCTTTCCAGCTCCAGGCGCTCCAGGGCGCTGGCGTTCATGTCGGCCTGGTAGAACTGGAAGTTGTTCTTGCCGCGTTCCTTGGCGTGGTACATCGCGGTGTCGGCGTTTTTCATCAGCTGGCTCAGCTCGTTGCCGTCCTGCGGGCTGAGGGCGATGCCGATACTGGCGGTGACGAAGAACTCACGGCCTTCGAGCACGAACGGTTTCACCAGGCTGGCGAGAATCTGTTCGGCGACGTGGATCGCGCGGTTCAGGGCGATCTCGCGGCTGGTCCGCGGTTGCAGGAGCAAGGTGAACTCATCGCCGCCCATGCGCGCCACGGTGTCGTCATTGTCGACGCAATCGAGCAGGCGGGTGGCCATTTCCTTGAGCATGCGGTCGCCCGCGGCGTGGCCCAGGGAGTCGTTGATCGGCTTGAAGCGGTCCAGGTCGAGGAACATCAGCACCACCCAGGACTTCTGCCGTTCCGCCGATTGCAGGGCGGTATGCAGGCGGTCCTGGAACAGCGTGCGGTTGGGCAGGTGGGTCAGGGCGTCGTAGTAGGCCAGGCGGTGAATGCGCTGCTCGCTGGCCTTGCGTTCGCTGATGTCGGTGAAGAAGCACACATAGCTGGCCAGGTCGCCTTCGTCATCGAGCACCGCGGTGATGCCGACCCAGGCCGGATAGTGTTCGCCGTTACGGCGCTTGAGCCAGACCTCGCCTTCCCAGGTGCTGTGCTGGTGCAACTGCTTGAGCACATAACGCAGGTGGGCTTCCTGCTGTTCGTCGACGGTGAGCATGTTCGGCAACTGGTCGAGCACCTGGGATACCGCGTAGCCGCTGACCCGGCTGAATGCCTCGTTGGCCTGGACGATGTAGCCCGCCGGGTCGGTGATCAGGATCGCCGAGGTCGAGTGCTCGAATACCGTGGCCGCCATGCGCAGGTCTTTTTCCGCGCGGCGCTGCTGGCTGATATCGCGGCCGACCCCGAGTACGCCTTCGAAGGCGCCGTGCTCGTCCCACACCAGCACCAGGCGCAACTCGATCGGAATCTTGCGCCCGTCGGCCCGCAGGCAGTCGAACAGGAACAACTGGGTCTGCACCTGGTTGCGCAATTGCGCCAGTTGCTCGGGTTTGTCCAGGGCCTTGCTGATCCGCTCCATCAGGGCATAGATGCCGGTCAGCTGTTGCGGGTTGGCGATGGTCGATTGCCAGCCGTTCTGGAAGATCCATTCGGCGTCATAGCCCAGCACCGACTGCACCGAGGGGCTGACATAGTTGAGGGCCATCTTACTGTCGGTGGAGAAAATCACGTCGCTGATGCTTTCGGCGAGCATGCGATAGCGGCGTTCGCTGTCGCGCAGGGATTCGCTGGCCTCGATCTGGTCGGTGATGTCCTTGGCCACGCCGATGATGCGCGTGACCTGGTCGTATTTGTCCCGCGCCAGGGCCTGTTCGCGGATGTCGAAACAGCGCCATTGGCCACTGCGGTGGCGAAAGCGCAAATGGCATTGCAGCAATTGCAGGTAGCCGGCCTGCCGTTGTTCCTGGCGCAGGCGGTGATAGAGGTCTGCGTCCTCCGGATGCAGGAGGATTTCCCAGAAGTACTCGCCCATCTGGTGCAGCTCGGTCTTGTTGTAGCCGAGGGTCTGGCCCAGGTGGTGGTTGCTGAAGATCATCCGCTGGCTGATGACGTCCTGCACATAAAGGTGGTCCGGCACGGTACGCACCACGTCCGACCAGAAGCCTTCGCGCTCCAGCAGCGACAGCTCGATGAGCTTGCGGCTGGTGATGTCGCTGATGCTGAGGATCACCGCCCGATAGTCGGCGGGATCTTCCGGCAGGCGCAGCACCAGCCACAGGTGCTGGTCGTGGCCCTGGGCGTCGCAGAGGCGGATCTCCAGCTCCAGCTGTTTGTGCTGGTTGACCACGGTCTCCAGCAACTGGTTGCCGATGGCGCTGCTGTTAAGCGGGCTGCCTTCGATCAGCAGCTTCCAGGCCTGTTCGCAGGAGTCGACATTGAGCAGCCGCAAGGCCACCTGATTGACTTCGGTGATGCGCAGTTCTTCAAGCAACAGCTGCCGCTGCTGTGGGTTGTGTTCCAGCCAGGCCTTGAGCTGTTCGCTGTCGTGCAGTTGCGCCTTGTCGAGAAACGCCGGCAGCCCGGAGATATCCAGGACGCAGAGGGCGACCCCGGTGCCTTCGAAAATGTCCTGGTAGCGGCGACGCCCTTCGTGCAGCTGACGCTGGCGGCGGCGCATGTTCAGCAGCGCAATCACCGGCAGCAGGGAGAATGCGAGCCCCAGCAGGCATTTGGCGATAAACGCCGGCAGCAGTTGCTCGATCACCGCGCGCTCGTCGAACAGGCCACGCAGTTGCCAGTCGCTGTTACCCAGCGGCGCGACCAGCACGCTGTTGGCTATTTCGTCGGTGGTCACCGGGGTGCTGCTGCCGTCGTCGCGACTGAGGGTTTTCTGGTTCTGGCGATTTTCAATGACCCAGGTCGGTTGGAAGCCCTGGTCGGGGCTGGGGTTCAGGGACTGGACAAAAGTCGGTGCCAGGCGCAGTACCCAGTAACTCTTGAGTGCGCCGCTGGGCTGGTGCAGCAGCAGTTGTACCAACGCGCCGTCACTGGCGTTGCTGTAGTAATAGCGCTGGCCGCGGCTGCGGTTGGTCAGCTCGGCGAGCCACGCGGCGTCCTGGCCGTCGGCGTCGCTGTCGCTGACGAGCTGGCCCTTGGCATCCAGCAGCGCGATGCTTTGCAGGTCGGGCAGGGACAGTTGCAGCTTTTTCAGCAGCAGTTGTTGCTGCTCGGCATCCTGTGGCGGCTCGACGATCGGCAGCAGGTTGAGGGCGATCTGCGCATTGAGCGCCAGGTTGAGGCTGATGTGTTCGGCCAGGTCGGCGTTGTAGTCGATCGCGTGTTGACGCTGGTCTTTGCGGGTCTGTTGCAGTTGGTCGAGCAGTTGCCAGAACAGCAGGGCGAGCAGCAGCAGGACCAGGGTCGCGAGCACGCCTTTCAGGGTGCCGCGCAGGGGCGAGCCGGACGCAGGCGCAGGTGCGCGCAGGGAAGAGGGCGGAGTGGCATTGGACAAACTGTGATCCTGCGGTTTGGCTGGACTGGCGCGACGTGCACTATAAGCCGGACGCCCGAAGGGCGGCTAGCATGCCTTGAGTTGTGGCAAAGTGCCAGCCCTGGCTGGCTGGACCTTGCCCGGCCATTGAGGTAGCTTTGCTGGTTACGCGGGAGCGCTCCAGCTCCAGACAATCAGGCTTTTTCCGTACGCAGGCATTGATCGCGATCAAATGCCGGCGCCGCGCATGGCCTGGCCCGGGCTTCGCCCGCTCTTCATTCATCAGTCACTGACGCTAGGTTCATCATGGCTCAATACGTCTTCACCATGCATCGGCTGGGAAAAGTTGTTCCGCCGAAGCGGGAAATCCTGAAAAACATTTCTCTGTCGTTCTTCCCGGGCGCCAAGATCGGCGTGCTGGGCCTCAACGGTTCGGGTAAGTCCACCCTGCTGAAAATCATGGCCGGCGTCGACACCGAGTTCGAGGGCGAAGCCCGTCCGATGCCCGAGCTGAACATCGGCTACCTGCCCCAGGAGCCTCAGCTGGATCCGACCAAGACTGTGCGTGAAGTGGTCGAGGAAGCGGTCAGCGTGATCAAGGACGCCCAGGCGCGCCTGGACGAGGTCTACGCGGCCTATGCCGATCCGGACGCCGACTTCGACAAGCTGGCCGCCGAACAGGCCAAGCTCGAAGCGATCCTGCAGGCCAGCGACGGCCACAACCTGGAGCGCCAGCTGGAAGTCGCCGCCGATGCGCTGCGCCTGCCGGCCTGGGATGCCAAGGTCGAACACCTGTCCGGTGGTGAAAAACGTCGTGTGGCCCTGTGCCGCCTGCTGCTGTCCGCCCCGGACATGCTGCTGCTCGACGAACCGACCAACCACCTGGACGCCGATTCCGTGGCCTGGCTGGAGCACTTCCTCCACGACTTCCCGGGCACCGTGGTTGCGATCACGCACGACCGTTACTTCCTGGACAACGTCGCCGGCTGGATCCTCGAGCTCGACCGCGGCGCCGGTATTCCTTACGAGGGCAACTATTCGGGCTGGCTGGAAGCCAAGTCCGATCGTCTGGCCCAGGAATCCAAGCAGCAGTCGGCCCATGAAAAGGCCATGAAGGAAGAACTGGAGTGGGTGCGCAAAGGCGCCAAGGCTCGTCAGTCGAAATCCAAGGCCCGTCTGGCCCGCTTCGAAGAAATGCAATCGCAGGAATTCCAGAAGCGCAGCGAGACCAACGAGATCTACATCCCGGCCGGTCCGCGCCTGGGTGACAAGGTCATCGAGTTCAAGAACGTCACCAAGGGCTACGGCGATCGCGTGCTGATCGACAACCTGTCGTTCTCCATGCCCAAAGGCGCCATCGTCGGCGTGATCGGCGGTAACGGTGCGGGTAAATCCACCCTGTTCCGCATGCTGATGGGCAAGGAAACACCGGACTCGGGCAGCATCGAAGTCGGCGAAACCGTGCAACTGGCTTGCGTCGACCAGAGCCGCGAGGACCTGGACGGCAGCAAGACCGTGTTCCAGCAGATCTCCGACGGCTCCGACCAGATTCGCATCGGCAGCTACGAGATCCCGTCGCGTACCTACGTCGGTCGTTTCAACTTCAAGGGCGGCGACCAGCAGAAGTTCGTCAAGGACCTGTCCGGTGGTGAGCGTGGTCGCTTGCACCTGGCCCTGACCCTGAAAGAGGGCGGCAACGTCCTGCTGCTCGACGAACCGTCCAACGACCTCGACGTCGAAACCCTGCGTTCCCTGGAAGAAGCCCTGCTGGACTTCCCGGGCGCCGCCATTGTGATCTCCCACGACCGGTGGTTCCTTGACCGTGTCGCGACCCACATCCTGGCGTACGAAGACGACTCGCAAGCAGTGTTCTTCGAAGGCAACTACACCGAGTACGAAGCCGATCGCAAGAAGCGCCTCGGCGACGCGGCAGCCCAACCGCACCGCGTGCGTTACAAGAAACTGGCCTGATTCGGGTCTGTTGCTTGAAAGAAACGGAGCCTTCGGGCTCCGTTTTTTTTGCCTGTTTTTTGGGCTCGCCAACATGGGGCGTTTCTTGTGATTCTGATCCCCTGAATGGTGCATTAAATGCTGAAAATGGCGAAAAATTTATATCAATTGCACCATTTAAATTCATAACTGCGACATTTTGCTCTGTCATGGTGCTGTTCGAGTTGCTAAAGTCCCGGGCAAATCTCCGTTAACGACAATAAATTTGCCGAGACTTTCTCATGATCGAATCCGTCGAAGACTTTCTCGCCCGCCTGAAAAAGCGCGACCCGGACCAGCCTGAATTCCACCAGGCGGTGGAAGAGGTGCTGCGCAGCCTGTGGCCGTTCCTGGAGGCCAATCCGCATTACCTGACCTCGGGCATTCTCGAGCGCATCTGCGAGCCGGAGCGGGCGGTGGTGTTTCGTGTGTCGTGGGTCGACGATCAGGGCAAGGTCCAGGTCAATCGCGGGTTCCGCATCCAGATGAACAGCGCCATCGGCCCGTACAAGGGCGGTTTGCGTTTCCACCCTTCGGTCAATCTGGGGGTGCTGAAATTCCTCGCCTTCGAGCAGACCTTCAAGAACTCCCTGACCTCGCTGCCCATGGGCGGCGGCAAGGGCGGTTCGGACTTCGATCCGAAGGGCAAGAGCGACGCCGAAGTGATGCGCTTCTGCCAGGCCTTCATGAGCGAGCTGTACCGTCATATCGGTTCGGACGTGGACGTGCCGGCGGGGGATATCGGCGTGGGCGCCCGGGAAATCGGTTTCCTGTTCGGCCAGTACAAGCGCCTGAGCAACCAGTTCACCTCGGTGCTGACCGGCAAGGGTATGAGTTACGGCGGCAGCCTGATCCGTCCGGAGGCTACCGGCTTCGGTTGTGTGTACTTCGCCGAAGAAATGCTCAAGCGCCGTGACGACCGGGTGGAAGGCAAGCGCGTGGCGATTTCCGGTTCCGGCAACGTGGCGCAATACGCGGCGCGCAAGGTCATGGACCTGGGCGGCAGGGTGATCTCCCTGTCAGACTCCGAAGGCACGCTGTACTGCGAGGCCGGGCTGACCGAGGAGCAATGGCAGGCGGTGCTGGAACTGAAGAACGTCAAGCGCGGGCGCATCAGCGAGCTGGCGACGCAGTTCAACCTCGAATTCCTCGTCGGCCAGCACCCCTGGGGGCTGCCGTGCGATATCGCGCTGCCGTGCGCCACCCAGAACGAACTGGACGCCGAGTCGGCACGCACGCTGCTGCGCCATGGCTGCATGTGCGTGGCCGAAGGGGCGAACATGCCGACCACTCTGGAAGCTGTGGATATCTTTATCGAGGCCGGCATTCTGTTCGCCCCGGGCAAGGCCTCGAACGCCGGTGGCGTGGCGGTCAGCGGGCTGGAGATGTCGCAGAACGCCATGCGCCTGCTGTGGAGCGCCGGCGAGGTGGACAGCAAGCTGCACGGCATCATGCAGTCGATCCACCACGCCTGCGTGCATTACGGCGAAGAAAACGGCCGGATCAACTACGTCAAAGGGGCGAACATCGCCGGCTTCGTCAAGGTTGCCGATGCCATGCTGGCCCAGGGCGTGGTTTAAGCCGGGTCGATGCGGATCACCTCGATCAACTGATCGCCCGCCGGCCGCTGCCACAACACTTCATCGCCAAGCTGGGTGCCCAGCAGCGCCCGGCCCAGCGGCGAGCCCCAATTGATCAGGCCCTTGGCGACATCGGCCTGATCCTCGCCTACCAGCTGCACACACTGCTCGGTGCCGTGCTCGTCGGCGAAGATGACCCGGCTGCCGATCTGTACCTTCGACCGCGATGTCGCCAGGGGAACCACCTGGGCGCTTTGCAGGCGCTGGTTGAAGTAGCGCAGATCGCGTTCGATATCGGCCAGCTGCTGTGGGTCCGCCTGGTCGCCCAGCGCCGATTGTTGGTTGTGCCGGGTTTGCAGGAACGCGACCTTGGCCTGCAGTTCGCTCAGGCCCTGTGGGGTGACGTAGTTGGGTTGCGCGCTGATCTGCCGTTCCACGGGTTGGTCGGCCTGGGGGGCAGACAGTTCCTCATTGACGAAGGCTCGGCTCATGGGAGTTTTCCCGTAATGGAGTTTGGGCCATGGTCGCAGCCTTTTGGTTTCGGGCCATGTCTGAAAACGACTTACTGCGAGCGATAGGCTCGCGCGGCGTCGCGGTCTTTTTCCTGTTGCCAGGCACGTTCGCGTTCGTCCCAGTGACGCTGCCGATAGTCATTGCGATCCTGGTTTTCCAGCATGGCCTGGCACTGGCGAAAACCGTCGCTCCAGCCCTCGGCGTATTGCGGGTCCTTGAGGTAGCGCGGCACGTTCTTGCGAAATTCGCCGTTGATCGCCCCGGCGGCCTGGCGACCGCTGGCGCAGCCATCATCGAAGCCGTCGGCGAAGGCCGGTGGATAACCCTGCTTGAGCAACTGCTCGTGGGTCGTCTCACAACCGGCCATCAACGCCAGCAACGCTGCCACTACCGCATACCGCCACATCTCTGACTCCCGCACCGCTCAACGGCTGATAGAGAAAGTCTAGAAGGGGATTCGTCAGTGGTTTGTGAAAGCGCAGTAAGAATGCTACCGGGGGTCAGTAGTGGTACCACTTCAGTTCCAGCATCACCTCGTTTTCCGCCGTGGCCAGGTGGCTGAACTCGCGCTGGGCGCTCAGGCGCAGGCCCAGGTTGCGCGACAGCTCCCATTGCTGGTTGAGGCTCAGGCTGCGGCGCACCTCGCCGTTGGTGAAGTAATCGCCCTTGGCCTCGACGCTGAAGTTGCCCAGCGGGTTTTTCCACAGCAGGCCGGTGTTGAAGCCGGCCGCCGGGGTGATGAAGGCGGCGAAATCGGCGTTGTGCTCGACGCGTACGGTGCCCAGGGCGAAGCCGAGCATATTCTCGCTGAGCTGCCAGGTGCCGCCGCCACCACCGTTGACATGGCTGACCAGGGTTTCATCGTCGTGTTTGCCCGGCACCCGCTCCAGGCCCCCGGTGACCTGCCAGGACCAGGGTTGCAGCAGATCGTTGCGCGGCGTCAGCGAACGGATGGTCGCCAGGTCCAGTTGCTGCAGCTGCCAGTGGTTGCCTTCGTACTGGCGCAGCTTCATCTGCAGGATTTCGATCTGTGCGCCCAGGGGGAAACCTTCGGCGTTGTCGTTGAGGTCGTGATAGGCCATGCGCAGCCCGTATTCGCCAAAGGCCTGATCACCGCGGGTACCCACGCCGACCTGCCAGGTGCGCGACTCATGGCCGTCTTCCGGCAGGCCAGGGCGGGCGATGGACAGTTCGGGCGGCGGGTTGCGGTTGATCGCCCGCAACAGCTCGAAACTGCGCTGCGCCCGTTGCGGGTCGCGTTCCTGGCCGTTGGCCCGGTAGCGCTCAAGGCGATAGGCCGCATCGATGATCAGCGCCTGGCGGTCCCGTGACAGGGCCTTGAAGGCTGGCTCGTGCAACTGTTGCTGGTTGGCGCTGACCTTCAGCACCCATTGCTGTTCGTCGTTGCTCAGCGGCTTGGCGCGCTCCAGCAGCTCACGTTCGCGGGACGGGCGGTACTCGATCTTCTCCACCAGGCCGGCTTCCTTGACTGCCTTGACGGTGTCGGTGGGAATTGCCGTCAGCGGGAACTGTTCGGTCAGGCGCAGGCTGGGGCGTGCCACTTGCAGCAGTTCGAGCAAGCGGTAGGAGCAGTTCTCGTCGAAGAAGAAGTAGTCGAACTTGATCTGCTTCAGTTCCCAGACGTGCTCGACCATGCGTTCGGTTTCGGCCTGGGTCAGGTTCAGCCGGTACTCCCACAGGTCGCGGTTCTCCAGGCTGCGGTACTCCGAGAGCTTCTCCTGGTAGGGCACCAGGGCGAACAGCCCGGGGTAGCCGCCCATCAGGCCTTTCCAGGCGTAGAGAATGCTGTTGTCCGAGCCTTCGATATAGGCGCCGAAGTTGATCGCGTAGCTGAGCAGGGCGGTGTGGTTGCTTTGCACGTCGGCCTGGTCGATGCGCAGCAGGGTATGGCCGAACATCGACGACGGGCTGTTCAGGTAGGCCGCCGGGAAAATCATCACCGTGCTGTGGGGCGCGACGTCCTTGAACCACTGGTTGAACTCATTGCAGTCCACCGTCGGCAGATCGCTCAGGTTCAACTGGGCCTTGAGCCAGCGGGTGCGGGCGGGGTACACGCATTGGGCATGCTGGTTGCCGCTGCTGGCAGGGGCGTAGAGCGCGTCAAGGGTGGCCTTGAGCTCGGCGTCCGGGTGTTCGGCGCCGTTGCCGGCGAGGAAAAACTTCGGGTCGCTGACATAACTGCGCCAGCCACCGAGCTTGGCGGTTTCGTAGTGGCCAAGGGAAATCCAGAACGGATCGTTGGCCAGTTGCTGCAAACGTGAGTGGTCGATATGTGGCGCGGCGGACAGCGGGGCGCAGACACAGAGCGCCAGGGAGGCAAGGCGTTTGAGCATGGTGGGCAACTTGAGTCGGAAAAAACAAAGATCCGGGAGGGGTCATGTCCGAAAAACAAAAGCCCGCTCCTCGAAAAGAGCGGGCGGGTCGAGATTAAGCCGGGGTGGCGTACTTGGCCAGGCGTGCATCGTTTTTCAGCACGGCCAGGGTGTTGGTGTGCACATCGTCCGCGGTCACGTCGGCTTTGCTGAAGATCTGCTGGAAGTGCTCGTGGGTGACGGCGGCGAAGTGCGCGCGGTCTTCAGGAGCGACGCCCAGAACCACGGCGTAGGTGGTCAGCGCTTCGCCTTCACCTTTGGCCATGTCTTCGGAGAGCTCGTTCATCATGCCATTCATGGCAAACCAGGATTTGCCGCCGTAAGTCAGCGCGCTGTTGGTCGAGCAGCCGTTGGTGCCGGAAGTCATACCGAAGGTCGCGTTACCGGAGGTGCCGTTGGTGGTGGAGGCCAGGAAGTGAGCCGGAGTGCCGCGCTGCCCTTCGAACAGCAGGTTGCCCCACCCACAATCCGGACCGCCTGGCGCCTGGGCCATTGCATTGATGGAAACAGCGGTGAAGAGAGTACCGAGAAGAATCCGTTTCATAGCTTTGTTCTCTTTGTGTGCAAACCAATGGACAAGGGTTCTGGCCCATGTCGGCGCCAGTGGGCCGGTTATTAGTCCAGCCGCGCAGCTTGGAGTTTAGGCAGATTCCAAGGGTTCCGTGTTTTTTTGCATGACATTCCTTGAAATAGACGGTTTTTATGCTGTCTGCGTAGCGCCTGGGGTCTGTCCGCGCTTTCGCTTTCTCGCGCCTTGCCAGCCGCTGTACCCGGCGCCAGAATGCCCCATCTGCCCCGCCTGATGTAAGGAAGCCCGATGCCTGATCCTGTTGCTGCCAGCTTGCGTCTAGCGCCCGAAGCGCTGACCCGTCCGTTTTCCGCTGAACAGTTCAGCTTCTCGACCACCAATGATCTGGAGCCCTTTCGCGGTGTGCTTGGCCAGGAACGTGCGGTCGAAGCCTTGCAGTTCGGTGTGGCCATGCCGCGCCCCGGTTACAACGTCTTTGTCATGGGCGAGCCCGGCACTGGCCGCTTCTCTTTCGTCAAACGCTACCTGAAGGCTGAGGGCAAACGCCTGCAGACCCCGTCCGACTGGGTCTACGTCAACAATTTCGATGAGCCGCGCGAGCCTCGCGCGCTGGAGCTGCCTTCGGGGGCCGCGGGTGCGTTCATCAGTGACATCAACGGCCTGATCGACAACCTGCTGGCGACCTTTCCGGCAGTCTTCGAGCATCCCTCCTATCAACAGAAGAAAAGCGCCATCGATCGCGCTTTCAACCAGCGTTACGACCGTGCCCTCGATGTGATCGAGCGCCTGGCGCTGGAGAAGGACGTCGCGCTGTACCGCGACAGCAGCAATATCGCCTTCACCCCGATGATCGACGGCAAGGCGCTGGACGAGGCCGAGTTCGCGCAATTGCCCGAGGCCGATCGCGAGCGTTTCCATGAGGACATTTCCGTCCTGGAAGAGCGCCTCAACGAAGAGCTGGCGAGCCTGCCGCAGTGGAAGCGCGAGTCGAGCAACCAACTGCGTCACCTCAACGAAGAAACCATCACCCTGGCCTTGCAGCCGCTGCTGGCGCCGCTGTCCGAGAAGTACGCGGAAAACGCCGGTGTGTGCGGCTACCTGCAAGCCATGCAGGTGTACCTGCTCAAGACCGTGGTCGAGCAACTGGTGGACGACAGCAAGACCGACGCCGTGGCCCGCAAGCTGCTGGAAGAACAGTACGGCCCGAGCCTGGTGGTCGGTCACCCGGCCAGTGGCGGCGCGCCAGTGGTGTTCGAGCCGCACCCGACCTACGACAACCTGTTTGGCCGCATCGAATACAGCACCGACCAGGGCGCGCTCTACACCACTTACCGGCAGCTGCGTCCGGGTGCCCTGCATCGGGCCAACGGCGGTTTCCTGATTCTCGAAGCCGAGAAGATGCTTAGCGAACCCTTTGTCTGGGATGCCCTCAAGCGTGCCCTGCAATCGCGCAAGCTGAAGATGGAGTCGCCGCTGGGCGAACTGGGGCGCCTGGCCACCGTGACCCTGACCCCGCAACACATCCCGTTGCAGGTCAAGGTCGTGATCATCGGTGCCCGCCAGCTGTACTACACGCTGCAGGACCTGGATCCGGACTTTCAGGAAATGTTCCGCGTGCTGGTGGATTTCGACGAAGACATCCCGATGGTGGACGAGAGCCTCGAACAGTTCGCCCAGCTGCTGAAAACCCGCACCTCTGAAGAAGGCATGGCGCCGCTGACCGCGGACGCAGTGGCGCGCCTGGCGACCTACAGCGCCCGGTTGGCGGAACACCAGGGGCGCTTGTCGGCGCGTATTGGCGACCTGTTCCAGCTGGTCAGCGAGGCGGACTTCATCCGTCACCTGGCTTCGGACGAGATGACCGATGCCGGGCACATCGAACGGGCGCTCAAGGCCAAGGCCACGCGCACCGGGCGGGTCTCGGCGCGGATTCTCGACGACATGCTGGCGGGGATCATTCTGATCGACACCGATGGTGCTGCCGTGGGTAAGTGCAACGGCCTGACGGTGCTGGAAGTGGGCGACTCGGCCTTTGGTATTCCGGCGCGGATTTCCGCCACGGTGTATCCGGGAGGCAGCGGTATCGTCGACATCGAGCGCGAGGTCAATCTCGGCCAGCCGATTCACTCCAAGGGCGTGATGATTCTCACCGGCTATCTGGGCAGCCGTTATGCCCAGGAATTCCCCCTGGCAATCTCGGCGAGCATCGCCCTGGAGCAATCCTACGGTTACGTCGACGGTGACAGTGCATCGCTGGGCGAGGCGTGCACGCTGATCTCGGCCTTGTCGAAAACCCCGCTCAAGCAATGCTTTGCCATTACCGGATCGATCAACCAGTTCGGCGAGGTGCAGGCGGTTGGCGGGGTCAACGAGAAGATCGAAGGCTTCTTCCGCCTCTGCGAAGCGCGGGGCCTGACGGGCGAGCAAGGCGCCATCATTCCTCACGCCAACGTCGCCACCCTGATGCTCGACGAGAAGGTGCTGGCGGCGGTCCGCGCCGGGAAATTCCACGTGTATGCCGTGCGCCAGGCTGACGAGGCCCTGAGTCTGCTGGTCGGCGAGCCCGCGGGCGAGCCGGATGCGGATGGCCAGTTCCCGGAAGGCAGTGTCAACGCGCGGGTGGTGGAGCGTCTGCGGGTTATCGCGGAAATGATCAGCGAGGACGATCTCAAGGAAGCGGAAAAAGAGCAGGCGCAAGAAGCATTGGCGCAAACCAAGCCGGCATGAGCCATGCCGCGGCGAGGGCTCGGCCTTCGTCGCGGCGCCGGTCCGCTGGCGTCAATTTTGCGAATAGACCATTCGGCGCCTGTTCAGCCGGTCAACTTTGCTTCTCAGTCTTTTCTTCCTATTCTCAGGGCAGGAGAACGACAGTCGTCACTGGATCGAAACAGTCTTCACATGAGGGCTGAATACCGGATCTACCGAGGGTCGCCGCCATGTCGCGCAACCTCTGCCTTACCCGCCAGTGTCTTGGCCTGGTCACCCGTATCGAGTGCAGTATCCGCCCGCTGGCGGGAGATAACGGAATGTGGACCCTACTGTTCGCGGCTGGAATGGCCGGTGAGCAACCTTCGGCCATCAAGGCCCAGGGACCTTTCTGCGGTCCCAGCGTGGCCGAATCCATCCTTGATTCCATCGTCGAAAGCCTGACCACCCACGGCTATGAGCTGGCCGACGACCCGCAGATCTGGTGCCTGCACCTTCAGGCGCAACTACGGCAGATCAATGGCGAACGCTGCCGCCATTGACGCGATTTCCCGTTTCCCCCTACCGCTGAGTCCTACTCGGCGGGTGGTGGGTTCTCCAGCTTGTCGAGCTTGACCTCAAAGCCATATTCGACGGTGTTGAGCTCGCTGCGCTGGTAGGTTTCCAGTTCGCTGGGCTGCCCATAGAAGTAATGCACGTCGAACGAGGCCGGACCCTTTGCCGGCGCCTCATGGCTGACCGCAAGAATTTCCTTCAAATACTGGCCGCTGCCGTCCTTGGCATAGAAGCGCCAGGCCTCGGCCGGGAACAGGCGTTGGTCGACGATCAGCGCATTGCCCCGCAGCTCCAGCCCTTTGGGCAGTTGGCTGACCGGCAAGGCTTTCTTCTCGATGCTGGCCAGAAACAGTGGGATCGCACCGACGGCGTAAGCCGGGGTTTCCGGAAACAGGGTCAGGTCGTAAGTGATCGAGCTACGCAACGGATCGACCTCGACCGCCTCCGATGGCAGTTCGATGGGCTCGCCGCGTTTGCCATTTTCGTTCTGGGTGAAGAAGGTCACCGGGCTGTCGCTGGTAGAGAAGGACGTGCCCAGCAACTCGTCATTGAAGGTTTTCGGGTGGTCGAACTCGATCCGCGCCGCGCTGGCGTCCTCGGTGGATTGATGCACGACCACGCTTTTCTTCAAGGTTTCTTCGTCGAGGTTGGCGCCCTTGAGGTAGTTAGGCGCCTGATCGTCATACACCACTACCGGCATGGGCAGGGGCTGGATCTTGCTGTCGGTGGTCAGAGGGTCGAAGCGGCGCACCGGCAGATTGAGGTCTTTACGGGTGACGGTGGCAGCGGAGAAATCCAGCACGTTGACTTCGAGCTTGTCGATCAGGCCGTTGAAATACACCTTGGTGTAATGGCTGTGCTGCTCGCGCTCGAAGGTTTTGCGCTCCTCTTCAAGCTGCTGCTCGAACGCTTGGCTCCAGGCCTTCTGCTTCTGCATTTCGGCGAGCTGCTTGGCGTAGAAGGCGATCTGTTGGCTGTTCTCGTTGATCGAACCGGAGCGCGAAAGGATCTGGCCGGTAGTGTCGCGTGCCTGCACTAGCAATGGGTTGAGCGGTGTCTCGCTGAGCTCGGGCGGCAGTGGGGCGCTGTTGGTCAACTCGATTTCGGCGCTGTTCTTGTCCAGGGACAGCAGTTTCACGCTGACGTTCTTGTCGCTGCGTTGCTGGCCGATATTGGCCTTGCTCAGCTCGAAGGTGAGAACCTGATGTGGCGCGATCACTTCGGCCTTGCCTTGCAGCGTCACGGGTTGGGGCTGGTTCTTGTTTTCGATTTCCAGGCCTTCGATGAATGGGTAGGTCACCGTCAGGTCATCCGGATTGGTCAGGTTGGAGCTGGACGGGCTCAGCTGGATGCCGGGATTGGTTTCCGACCATTCGGGCTGGAAGGCGATGACCTTGCCGTTGCTCAGGGTCACGGACTGCCATTCCAGGCCATGGGGGAATGGGAATTGTGCCGGCATGTTGAAGCTGAAGGGGAACACCGGCTGCAGGTCGGTCAGGTAGTCGGAATTGGAGGTCTTGCGCAGTACGAACAGACCGTTGAGGTAGGTGTCGACCAGGGCCTGCGGGCTGGGGTAGTGCTTGAGCAGGGCCAGGGCGTCATCGCCGTATTCGGTCTCGATGGGCTTGTTCTTGAGCCGCAGTTGCGCGCGTTCGAGCAGTAGCAGCGAACCGCCCAGGTCGGCGATGGCGTCCTTGAGCTTGGGGTCCTGGATGGCGTCCAGGGATTGTTCGAACTGTGCGGTTTTCTGTTCCAGGCTGACTTGCTGCTTCTCGTCGCTGGGCGAGCAGCCGCTGCTGAGCAGTACCGCGATACACAGGCCGGTACCCGCCAAAGGCAATCGCAAATCCATTCTCCAGGCTTCCTGTCCGATGTCATTGAGCTGTTCAAGTGTTTCCGACACTAGCAGAAAACGCTTTGGCAGACGCGCAGGTAATGGATTTGGTTGCGGTTTATGGGCTTTTGGCCGGCTGATATACTCGCCGCCGTTTTCAGACCTGTGTGAGATTCAATGGAACGTTTTATCGAGAATGCAATGTACGCCTCGCGCTGGCTGCTGGCGCCGATCTACTTTGGTCTGTCGTTGGGGCTGCTCGCCCTGGCCTTGAAGTTCTTCCAGGAAGTCTTTCACGTCATTCCCAACGTGTTCTCCATGGCCGAGTCGGATCTGATCCTGGTGCTGCTGTCGTTGATCGACATGGCGCTGGTGGGCGGCCTGCTGGTGATGGTGATGATCTCCGGCTACGAGAACTTCGTGTCTCAACTGGACATCGACGAGGACAAGGAAAAGCTCAGCTGGCTGGGCAAGATGGACTCCTCCTCGCTGAAGATGAAGGTGGCTGCGTCCATCGTGGCGATCTCCTCGATCCATCTGCTGCGGGTATTCATGGACGCGAAGAACATCGAGCCGCAGTACCTGATGTGGTACGTGATCATTCACATGACCTTCGTGATTTCGGCTTTCGCCATGGGCTATCTGGACAAGCTGACCAAGCACTGATCGCCTGATCACCGCTGTAGCCGCGCCGCCCGGCCGTTGTGAAACGGACGGGCGGCGTCGTTTGTGGCTTGTGCTTTTACCGGCCGAGGCATATCCCTGTAAAAGTCACGGGCTTGAACTGCGCGAGGTGCACTCATGAACCTGCACGAGTTGAATGCTTATGCCGTCGCCGGAAAAATCGACGAGCTGAACCTGATCTCTCTCGAAGGCGGCATCTATCTGCTCGAGGCACGGATGCATGGGGCGGCCTACCCCTTGAGCGACGCCCACGGTCAGATGTTGCATCTGCGTTCGGTGGAGCATGCCCGGGAAGTGCTGCACGCCTTTCCCAAGTTACCCTTCAACCTGATCCACGCCTCAGTGCATGACGAGATGTGCGGCCTCTCGGCCGATAGCGATGACAGCCTGCGGGTGCCCCTCGCCGTCCGCTCGGTCTGACAGGCGGGACGCACGTTCATCGCCGTGGCATCTGTGCTAGTCTGCTCGCCCTTTTGGTTCCGGGCGTCCCGGGATGCGCTGTGTACGCACGGCGGATTTCCGAGCCGTCCGCACAGCGGAGCAGTGTCATGTCCGAAGTAAATCTGTCCACCGACGAAACCCGCGTCAGCTACGGTATCGGCCGTCAGCTGGGCGACCAGCTGCGTGACAACCCGCCACCGGGCGTGAGCCTGGACGCCATCCTGGCCGGCCTGACCGACGCGTTCGCCGGCAAGCCTAGCCGTGTAGGCCAGGAAGAAATGTCCGCCAGCTTCAAGGTGATCCGCGAAATCATGCAGGCCGAAGCCGCTGCCAAGGCTGAAGCCGCTGCCGGCGCGGGCCTGGCTTTCCTGGCTGAAAACGCCAAGCGTGAAGGCATCACCACTCTGGCCTCCGGCCTGCAGTTCGAAGTGCTGACCCAGGGCGAAGGCGCCAAGCCATCCCGTGAAGACAGCGTGCGTACCCACTACCACGGCACCCTGATCGACGGCACTGTGTTCGACAGCTCCTACGAGCGCGGCCAGCCTGCGGAATTCCCGGTCGGCGGCGTGATCGCTGGCTGGACCGAGGCGCTGCAACTGATGAATGCCGGTAGCAAATGGCGTCTGTACGTGCCGAGCGAGCTGGCTTACGGCGCGCAAGGCGTGGGCAGTATCCCGCCGCACAGCGTTCTGGTGTTTGACGTCGAGCTGCTCGACGTTCTGTAAGCCTCAGCTGCCGGGCTGAGCGTGCTCGCGATCCATGTGCCGTGTTTGCGGTGCACGGATCGTGAGCAGGTCTGCCTTGGCAGAGGGTTTAGGCGGGGTCATAGGCGTATTTTTGCGCTCAGGCCTTGCCCTTCGGCTGTTCCGGCAGGGCGCAAGGCCCGTGCATAGCAGAACAGAAACAGGTTGCGTACCAGTTCCTTGAGCACCACCGGCTCGCTGGAACTCAGGCCGTTGAGGTCCAGGTCGCCCTGATCCTGCAGCTCGTTCAAGGCTTCTTCTTCCAGTACCGCACAGACTTCCCCGGTTTCCCGATGCAGGATTCGCAGGTAAGGGTGTGGGCGGTCCAGCCATGCGTCGATCAAATAAGTCATGAGTCTCATCTCCTTGATGGGTTTCAATGAGAATAATTCTTATTCAATGAATAGCAAGTACCTATTGGCGGTTTCTGCTTTTTTCTGTGTGGAAATTGTTGTGGGTCAAAAGGGCTGGCCTTTTGATATGTGGCGGGAAATGAGGGGAATTTGGCAGGGGCGGGGAGGGCTTCACCCCGTGCCTGGCACGGGGCGATAGCCGGAATATCAGACCTTGCGAACGAACTCGGACTTGAGCTTCATCGGGCCGATACCGTCGATCTTGCAGTCGATGTCGTGGTCGCCATCGCACAGGCGGATGTTCTTGACCTTGGTGCCGACCTTGACCACCAGCGAGGTGCCCTTGACCTTGAGGTCCTTGATCACGGTGATGGTGTCGCCGTCTTGCAGGACATTGCCGACCGAGTCTTTTTTCACGGTTTCATCGGATGCGGCCTCGGCCTCGCCATTGGCGGACCATTCGTGGGCGCATTCCGGGCAGACCAGTTGGGTGCCGTCTTCATAGGTGTATTCGGAATTGCATTTCGGGCAGGGTGGCAACGTGCTCACTAAGGCTCCTCGGATTCAGGAAGGCTAAAAAGCGCACATTATATAAGGTTTTGCACGGGGAAGGGGGATCGCGGGGGATTGGGCGAGAAAGCATCGCGAGCAAGCCCGCTCCTGCGCAGGGCAGGAGCGGGCTTGCGATCGAATTTTAGTGCGTGCGGGCTACAGCGAATTCGCTCAGTTCCACCAACGCGTCGCGGTATTCGCTCGGCGGCAGGGCTTCCAGGCAGGCGATGGCGCGAGCGACATAGTCGCGGGCCAGTTGCGCGGTGTAGTCCAGGGAGCCGGAGGCTTCCACGGCAGCGCGAATGCTTTCCAGATCCTCGATACCGCCTTTCTGGATCGCCTGGCGCACCAGGGCCGCCTGTTCCGGCGTGCCTTCGCGCATGGTGTAGATCAGCGGCAGGGTCGGCTTGCCTTCGGCCAGGTCGTCGCCAACGTTCTTGCCCAGGGTTTCCGCGTCGCCACGGTAGTCGAGCAGGTCGTCCACCAGTTGGAAGGCCACGCCCAGGTGATCGCCGAAGGTGCGCAGGGCTTCGCTCTGCTCTTCGGTGGCGCCGGCCAGGGCGGCGGCGCTGTGGGTCGAGGCCTCGAAGAGCATCGCGGTCTTGCCGCGGATGACTTCCATGTAGGTTTCTTCGGTGGTACTGGCATCTCGGACTTTCGACAGCTGCAGCACTTCGCCTTCGGCAATGATGCGGGTGGCTTGGGAAAGGATCTTCATCACCGGCATCGAGCCCAGCTCGACCATCATTTCGAAGGAGCGCGAGTACAGGAAGTCGCCCACCAGCACGCTCGGGGCGTTGCCCCACATGGCGTTGGCGGTCGAGCGGCCACGGCGCATGCCGGACATGTCGACCACGTCGTCATGCAGCAGGGTGGCGGTGTGCAGGAATTCGATGGTGGCGGCCAGCAGGCGCAGGTCGTCGCCTTCGCGACCCAGGGCCTTGCCACATAGCAGCACCAATAAAGGACGCAGGCGTTTACCCCCGGCCGAGGTAATGTAGTCGCCGATTTTCGATACCAGCGGTACTCGGGAGGTCAGCTGCTTCTTGATGATGCCGTCGACGGCGCTAAAATCGTCCGCCACCGCGCGGTAGAAAGCTTGGGGTTGCATCAGCGACAGGTGCTCCAGAAGGGTTGCGCGGCATGCTAGGACCCACGTCCGGGGCTGTCAAGGCGCGATGGACGGCCCCTTGCATCGCCAAGACAGCTTGCGTACAATCGCGCACCCTGAACTTCCTGGGCAGCACCTGCCTTACGCAATTGCACTTGGGCCGTTCCAGCCCCATGCAGCCATGCCAGCCAATACCTCTTCTTATAAAGAGCTGGGTGAGCAGGATTATCGGAGAAATACCATGTACGCAGTAATCGTTACCGGCGGTAAGCAATACAAGGTCGCTGAAGGTGAATACCTGAAGATCGAAAAACTGGAAATCGCCACTGGCGAATCCGTGACTTTTGACCGCGTTCTGTTGGTTGCCAATGGCGACGACGTGAACATCGGCGCACCTGTTGTTGCTGGCGCAACCGTCAAGGCTGAAGTGATCTCCCAAGGTCGTCACGATAAAGTCCGCATCATCAAGTTCCGTCGCCGTAAGCACCACATGAAGCGTATGGGCCACCGCCAGTGGTTCACCGAGATCAAAATCACCGGTATTCAGGCTTAATTTCAGCCTAATTCCTCACTAGGAGAATTGAACTCATGGCACACAAAAAAGCTGGTGGTAGTACCCGTAACGGTCGCGACTCAGAAGCCAAACGCCTTGGCGTGAAGATGTATGGCGGCCAGGTCATCAAGGCCGGCAACATCATCGTGCGTCAGCGCGGCACCCAATTCCACGCTGGCTACGGCGTTGGCATGGGTAAAGATCACACCCTCTTCGCGAAAATCGAAGGCGTGATCAAGTTTGAAGTAAAAGGCGCCTTCGGTCGTCGTTACGTGAGCGTTGTCGCAGCTTAATTGCGCGATCGCTGGAAAAGCCCTGTCTTGCGACGGGGCTTTTTCGTTTGTGGGGTGAGTCTCTTGCAAAACTGTTTGTATGGGCTGCCAGCGCTGGATGTTATGGCCGTTGATCGGGGTCGCTGCGCTCATTTTTGCAAGAGTCTTATGTCTTAGTGTTTTTCGGCTCGCCCGTGCGGCGAGAGGCGTTTTGTTATGAAGTTCGTTGATGAAGTTTCGATCCGAGTAAAAGCTGGCGACGGCGGCAATGGCTGCATGAGTTTCCGTCGGGAAAAGTTCATCGAAAACGGTGGTCCGAACGGTGGTGACGGTGGTGACGGCGGCTCGATCTACATGATCGCCGACGAGAACCTCAACACCCTGGTGGACTACCGCTACACCCGCCATTTCGACGCCGAGCGCGGCTCCAATGGCGGCAGTACCGATTGCACCGGCAAGAAAGGTGAGGATCTCGAGCTGCGCGTACCGGTCGGCACCACGGTGATCGATGCCGGTACCCAGGAAGTGATCGGTGACCTGACCAAGGCCGGTCAGCGTTTGCTGGTGGTGCAGGGCGGTTGGCACGGTCTGGGTAACACCCGTTTCAAGTCCAGTACCAACCGTGCGCCGCGCCAGACCACTCCGGGCAAGCCGGGTGAGCAGCGTGACCTCAAGCTGGAGCTGAAAGTGCTGGCGGATGTTGGTCTGCTGGGCTTGCCGAATGCCGGTAAGAGCACCTTCATTCGCTCGGTGTCCGCAGCCAAGCCGAAAGTGGCCGACTATCCGTTCACGACCCTGGTGCCGAACCTGGGCGTGGTCAGTGTCGACCGCTGGAAGAGCTTCGTGATCGCCGACATTCCGGGCTTGATCGAAGGCGCTTCGGATGGTGCGGGCCTGGGTATCCGTTTCCTCAAGCACTTGGCGCGTACCCGCCTGCTGCTGCATCTCGTGGACATGGCGCCGCTGGATGAAAGCAGCCCGGCCGATGCCGCGGAAGTGATCGTCAACGAGCTGACCAAGTTCAGCCCGTCCCTGGCTGAGCGTGATCGCTGGCTGGTGCTGAACAAGTGCGACCAGATCCTCGAGGAAGAGCATGAGGCGCGGGTCAAGGAGATCGTCGATCGCCTGGAGTGGACCGGTCCGGTATATGTGATCTCGGCCATTTCCAAAGACGGTACCGAGCGCCTGAGTCGCGACATCATGCGTTATCTGGAGGATCGTGCCGATCGTCTGGCGGCCGACCCGGCTTATGCCGACGAGTTGGCAGAGCTCGATCAGCGCATCGAGGACGAGGCGCGTGCCCAGCTGCAGGCTCTGGACGACCAGCGTGCCCTGCGCCGCAGTGGCGTGAAGAGCGTGCATGACATCGGCGACGATGACTGGGATGAAGAAGATGTGGATGACGAAGATGGTCCGGAAATCATTTACGTCCGCGACTGATTCGTTGCAGTAAACTACAAGCGCCGCTCACTGAGCGGCGTTTTAGTATCCAGGAAACGTAGTATCAAGAAGCTTAGTATCAAGAAACGTAGCCACGAATAACTTATGGGCGCGCTCGGTCGCGTGGCTCTCAAGCTAAGGTTGAAGAAGATGCGGAGTAAGGTGACAGGTGCGCAGCGCTGGGTCGTGAAGATCGGCAGCGCACTGCTGACGGCGGACGGCAAAGGGCTGGATCGCGCGGCAATGGGCGTTTGGGTCGAGCAGATGGTGGCCTTGCATGAGGCTGGCGTCGAGCTGGTATTGGTTTCCTCCGGCGCGGTCGCGGCCGGCATGAGCCGTCTGGGCTGGACCGCACGACCGAGTGCGATGCATGAACTGCAGGCGGCCGCGGCCATTGGTCAGATGGGCCTGGTGCAGGCCTGGGAGTCGAGCTTTGCCGAGCATGGCTTGCATACCGCGCAGATCCTGCTGACCCATGACGACCTGTCCGATCGCAAGCGTTACCTGAACGCCCGCAGCACCTTGCGTGCGCTGGTCGAGCTCAAGGTGATTCCGGTCATCAATGAAAACGACACCGTGGTTACCGATGAGATCCGCTTCGGTGACAACGACACCCTGGCGGCCCTGGTGGCCAACCTGGTCGAGGCCGATCTGCTGGTGATTCTCACTGACCGCGACGGCATGTTCGATGCCGATCCGCGTAACAATCCCGATGCCCAGCTGATTTACGAGGCGCGCGCCGACGATCCTGCGCTGGACGCGGTGGCGGGCGGTACCGGTGGTGCGCTGGGGCGCGGTGGCATGCAGACCAAGCTGCGCGCGGCGCGCCTGGCGGCCCGCTCCGGGGCGCACACCATCATTGTCGGTGGGCGTCTGGAGCGCGTGCTGGATCGCCTGAAAGCGGGTGAGCGCCTGGGTACCTTGCTGTCGCCTGAGCGCGGCATGCTGGCGGCGCGCAAGCAATGGCTGGCTGGGCACCTGCAAACCCGTGGCACCCTGGTGCTGGACGATGGTGCGGTGTCGGCCTTGTCCCAGGGTAACAAGAGCTTGCTGCCGGTGGGGGTCAAGCTGGTTCAGGGCAGCTTCCGCCGTGGTGAAATGGTGGTGTGCGTGGCGCCGGACGGGCGTGAAATCGCCCGCGGCCTGGCCAACTACAGCGCCCTGGAGGCGCAAAAAATCATCGGTCAGTCCTCTGATGCGATTGTCGGTTTGCTGGGGTACATGGCCGAGCCTGAGCTGGTTCATCGTGACAACCTGATTCTGGTCTAAGGAAAAACCAATGCGCGTAGCAAAAGGATTGTTGGGGTTGCTGCTGGCGATGCCGCTGCTGGCCTCCGCTGAAGAGATCGGCCAGGTGTCGACGGTGTTCAAGTTTGTCGGGCCCAACGACCGCATTGTGGTCGAGGCTTTCGATGATCCGAAGGTGGAGGGCGTGACCTGCTACCTGTCGCGCGCCAAGACCGGTGGCGTGAAGGGCGGGTTGGGACTGGCGGAGGATCGCGCCGAGGCCTCCATCGCTTGTCGCCAGGTCGGCCCGATCAGCTTCAAGGGTGAGCTCAAGGATGGCGAAGAGGTGTTCAAGGAGCGCACTTCGTTGGTGTTCAAGACCATGCAGGTGGTGCGTTTCCTCGACAAGAAGCGCAATACCCTGGTGTATCTGGTCTATAGCGATCGGCTGATCGAGGGCAGTCCGCAGAACGCGGTGACGGCGATTCCGATCCTGCCTTGGGCGCAGAACCCGTAACGGCCTTCAAGGCTTGCTCCTGCAGTGGTTATGCCCTGCAGGGGCTGCCGGTCGATGTTCGATTGCTTGTGGTAATGGTTCGGTAGTCAAAAACAGCAAATCGCAGGCAATAAAAAACCGACCCTGAGGTCGGTTTTTTAACAAGCGTGTCGCTTAGGCTGCAGCAGCAAGCTTCAGAGCCTTGATGTGGCCATTCAGGCGGCCTTTATGGCGAGCAGCTTTGTTCTTGTGGATGATGCCTTTATCGGCCATGCGGTCGATAACTGGCACGGCCAGAACATAAGCAGCTTGCGCTTTTTCAGCGTCTTTTGCGTCGATGGCTTTAACTACATTCTTGATGTAGGTACGAACCATGGAACGCAGGCTGGCGTTGTGGCTGCGACGCTTCTCAGCCTGTTTTGCACGTTTTTTGGCGGAAGGTGAGTTGGCCACCGTCGAGCTCCTCGAAAGACTTTTTGGGAAATAGCAAACAAAATAGGCCGCGAATCATGCCGATGAGTTGAAGGCTTGTCAAGGGCAGCTGATGCGTTCCGCTGAGTGGTTGGATCTGAAGAGGCGGGATATTTATTTCCGGCGCTTGACCTGTAAACTCGCGAGCTTTGGCTCTGTGCTGTTGCGGCGCGGAGTATCGCACAAGTGGGCGCATTGTTCGCCTGCTGTTTATCTACAGGCAAAAAACCTTTTCATGAACTTGCTCAAGTCGTTGGCCGCTGTCAGCTCTATCACCATGATTTCCCGGGTTCTGGGGTTCGTGCGCGATACCATCATTGCGCGTACGTTCGGCGCCGGCATGGCGACGGACGCCTTCTTCATCGCCTTCAAGCTGCCCAACCTGCTGCGCCGCATCTTTGCCGAGGGCGCCTTCTCCCAGGCCTTTGTGCCGATCCTGGCGGAATACAAAAGCCAGCAGGGTGAGGAAGCGACCCGGACCTTTATTGCCTATGTCTCCGGCCTGCTGACGTTGGTACTGGCACTGGTCACGGCGCTGGGGATCCTTGCCGCGCCCTGGGTGATCTGGGTGACGGCGCCAGGTTTTGTCGATACCCCGGAAAAATTCACGCTGACCACCGATCTGTTGCGCGTGACCTTTCCTTATATATTGCTGATCTCGTTGTCCTCGCTGGCGGGGGCGGTCCTCAATACCTGGAACCGCTTTTCGGTCCCTGCGTTCGTGCCGACATTGCTGAACATCGCCATGATCGTCTTTTCGGTATTCCTGACACCTTATTTCGATCCGCCGGTCATGGCCCTGGGCTGGGCGGTGCTGGCGGGTGGCCTGGCGCAGTTGCTGTATCAGCTGCCGCATCTTAAGAAGATCGGCATGCTCGTGCTGCCGCGCCTGAACCTGCGCGACACCGGGGTCTGGCGGGTGCTGAAGCAGATGCTGCCGGCCATTCTCGGGGTCTCGGTAAGCCAGATTTCGTTGATCATCAACACCATCTTCGCCTCGTTCCTGGTGGCCGGTTCGGTATCCTGGATGTATTACGCCGATCGCCTGATGGAGCTGCCTTCGGGGGTTTTGGGTGTGGCGCTGGGCACTATCCTGCTGCCGACGCTGGCCAAGACTTACGCCAACAAGGATCGGCATGAATATTCGCGGATTCTCGATTGGGGCCTGCGCCTGTGCTTCATGCTGGTGCTGCCTTGCGCGCTGGCGCTGGGGATTCTGGCCGAGCCACTGACGGTATCGCTGTTCCAGTACGGCCAGTTCAGCGCCTTCGATGCATCGATGACCCAGCGTGCGTTGGTCGCGTATTCGGTCGGCTTGCTCGCGATCATTGTGATCAAGGTGCTGGCGCCGGGCTTCTATGCCCAGCAGAACATCCGTACCCCGGTGAAAATCGCGATTTTCACCCTGATCGTCACGCAACTGCTGAACCTGGCGTTCATCGGTCCGCTGAAACATGCGGGCCTGGCGCTGGCGATCAGCGCCGGGGCCTGTATCAACGCTGGTTTGCTGTTCTATCAACTGCGCAAGCAGCAGATGTTCCTGCCGCAGCCTGGGTGGGGCAAGTTTTCCCTCAAGCTGATCGTCGCGGTGAGCGTGATGACGGCGGTGCTGTTGGGGCTGATGCAGTTCATGCCGGCCTGGGACCAGGGCCACATGCTTGCGCGCTTCCTGCGTCTGGGCGTGCTGGTGGTGGCGGGTGTGGTGGCTTATTTCGGCATGCTGGCGTTGCTCGGCTTCCGCCTGCGCGACTTCAATCGCAAGGCGTTGCACTGAGGTCCTGGGGCACTTGAACACCGGCGAGGCAGTGGTTTTGTCGGTTCGATCACTTTGGCGCGTGCTGTTGCCTGTCACCGGCCGTCGGGTGTGGTTATAATCGACCACTTTATGAGCAAGAAGCGCGTTATGCAGCTGGTCCGAGGCCTCCACAACCTGCGCCCCCAGCATCGGGGCTGTGTCGCCACTATTGGCAACTTCGACGGTGTTCACCGTGGTCACCAGGCTATCCTGGGCCGGCTGCGTGAGCGTGCGCTTGAGTTGGGCGTGCCCAGCTGCGTGGTGATATTCGAGCCGCAGCCGCGCGAATTCTTTGCTCCGGATACCGCTCCGGCCCGTCTGGCACGCTTGCGCGACAAGCTGCAGCTGCTGGCCGAGGAGGGCGTCGACCGGGTCCTGTGCCTGGCGTTCAACCAGCGTTTGAGCAAGCTCAGCGCCAGTGAATTCGTCGAGACCATCCTGGTCGACGGCCTGGGTGTGCAGCATCTGGAAGTCGGCGACGATTTTCGCTTCGGTTGCGACCGGGTTGGTGACTTCGATTTCCTGCAAAAAGCCGGCATCACCCACGGCTTTACCGTCGAGGCCGCGCAGACCGTCGAACTGGATGGCCTGCGCGTCAGCAGCACCCAGGTCCGCAATGCGCTGGCGGCTGCCGATTTCGTATTGGCCGAGCGTCTGCTCGGTCGCCCGTTCCGCATCGCCGGGCGGGTCCTGCACGGGCAGAAGCTGGCGCGCCAGTTGGGTACGCCAACCATCAATGTGCAGCTCAAACGCCGTCGTGTACCGCTGTCCGGGGTGTTCCTGGTCAATGTCGATATCGACGGCAAGACCTGGCCGGGCGTTGCTAACATTGGCGTGCGGCCGACGGTAGCAGGTGATGGCAAGGCCCACCTGGAAGTCCATCTTTTAGATTTTGCCGGCGATCTGTATGACCGGCGTTTGACGGTGGTTTTCCACCACAAGCTGCGTGAAGAGCAGCGTTTCGCCTCTCTGGAGGCGCTGAAGACGGCGATCAATGCGGATGTCGCCGCCGCCCGTGCCGAAGTTGCACGTATCCATAGCGCCAATCGCTAATGAAGAGCCTTAAATGACCGACTATAAAGCCACGCTAAACCTTCCGGACACCGCCTTCCCAATGAAGGCCGGCCTGCCTCAGCGCGAACCGCAGATTCTGCAGCGCTGGGACAGCATTGGCCTGTACGGTAAGTTGCGCGAAATTGGCAAGGATCGTCCGAAGTTCGTTCTTCACGACGGTCCGCCCTACGCCAACGGCTCGATTCACATCGGTCATGCGGTCAACAAGATTCTCAAGGACATGATCATCCGCTCGAAGACCCTGGCGGGCTTCGACGCGCCTTATGTTCCGGGCTGGGACTGCCACGGCCTGCCGATCGAGCACAAGGTCGAGGTCACCCACGGCAAGAACCTGTCCTCGGACAAGACCCGTGAGCTGTGCCGCGCCTACGCCACCGAGCAGATCGAGGGCCAGAAGGCCGAGTTCATCCGCCTGGGCGTGCTGGGCGACTGGGCCAACCCGTACAAGACCATGGATTTTGCCAACGAAGCCGGGGAAATCCGTGCCCTGGCGGAAATGGTCAAGGGTGGTTTCGTGTTCAAGGGCCTCAAGCCGGTGAACTGGTGTTTCGACTGCGGTTCGGCCCTGGCTGAAGCGGAAGTCGAGTACCAGGACAAGAAATCCTCGACCATCGACGTGGCCTTCCCGATCGCTGATGCAGACAAGCTGGCCGCCGCCTTTGGCCTGGCCAAGCTGAGCAAGCCGGCTTCGATCGTGATCTGGACCACCACTCCGTGGACCATCCCGGCCAACCAGGCGTTGAACGTTCACCCTGAGTTCAACTACGCCCTGGTCGATGCTGGCGACAAGCTGCTGGTCCTGGCCGAAGAGCTGGTGGAGTCCTGCCTGGCCCGCTACAACCTGGAAGGCTCGGTCATCGCCACCGCCCCGGGTTCGGCGCTGGAGCTGATCAACTTCCGTCACCCGTTCTACGATCGTCTGTCGCCGGTCTACCTGGCTGAATACGTCGAGCTGGGCGCCGGTACCGGTGTGGTTCACTCGTCGCCAGCCTACGGTGAAGACGACTTCGTGACTTGCAAGCGTTACGGCATGGTCAACGACGACATTCTCAACCCAGTACAGAGCAATGGCGTATACGCCACCTCGCTGGAGTTCTTCGGCGGCCAGTTCATCTGGAAGGCCAACCCGGCCATCGTCGACAAGCTGACTGAAGTCGGTGCGCTGCTGCACACCGAAACCATCAGCCACAGCTACATGCACTGCTGGCGCCACAAGACCCCGCTGATCTACCGCGCCACCGCGCAGTGGTTCGTCGGCATGGACAAACAGCCGACCAGCGGCAACACCCTGCGCCAGCGCGCGTTGCAGGCCATCGAAGAGACTCAGTTCGTTCCGGCCTGGGGCCAGGCGCGCCTGCACTCGATGATCGCCAACCGTCCGGACTGGTGCATCTCCCGTCAGCGCAACTGGGGCGTGCCGATCCCGTTCTTCCTGCACAAGGAAAGCGGTGACCTGCACCCACGTACCGTCGAACTGATGGAAGAAGTGGCCAAGCGCGTCGAGCACGAAGGCATCGAAGCCTGGTTCAAGATGGACGCGGCCGAGTTGCTGGGCGATGAAGCCCCGCAATACGACAAGATCAGCGACACCCTGGACGTCTGGTTCGATTCCGGTACCACGCACTGGCACGTACTGCGCGGCTCGCACCCGATGGGCCACGCCAGCGGTCCGCGTGCCGACCTGTACCTGGAAGGTTCCGACCAGCACCGCGGCTGGTTCCACTCGTCCCTGCTGACCGGCTGCGCGATCGATGGCAATGCGCCGTATCGCGAACTGCTGACCCACGGTTTCACCGTCGACGAGAACGGCCGCAAGATGTCCAAGTCCCTGGGCAACGTGATCGCGCCGCAGAAGGTCAACGACACCCTGGGCGCCGACATCATGCGCCTGTGGGTCTCGGCCACCGACTACTCCGGTGAAATGGCGGTTTCCGACCAGATTCTGCAGCGCAGCGCCGACGCCTACCGGCGTATCCGCAACACCGCGCGCTTCCTGCTTTCCAACCTGAGCGGCTTCAACCCGGCCACCGATATCCTGCCGGCCGAGGAAATGCTCGCCCTGGACCGTTGGGCCGTGGACCGTACCCTGCTGCTGCAGCGCGAGCTGGAACTGCACTACGGCGAATACCGTTTCTGGAACGTCTACTCCAAGGTGCACAACTTCTGCGTGCAGGAACTGGGCGGTTTCTACCTGGACATCATCAAGGACCGCCAGTACACCACTGGCGCCAACAGCAAGGCTCGTCGTTCGTGCCAGACCGCGCTGTTCCACATCTCCGAAGCGCTGGTGCGCTGGATCGCGCCGATCCTCGCCTTCACCGCCGACGAGCTGTGGCAGTACCTGCCGGGCGAGCGCAACGAGTCGGTGATGCTCAACACCTGGTACCAGGGCCTCAGCGAGCTGCCGGAAGGCTTCGAGCTGGACCGTGCCTACTGGGAGCGGATCATGGCGGTCAAGGTCGCGGTCAACAAGGAAATGGAGATCCAGCGCGCGGCCAAGGCCGTCGGTGGCAACCTGCAAGCCGAAGTGACCCTGTATGCCGAAGAAGCGCTGAGTGCCGACCTGGCCAAGCTGAGCAACGAGCTGCGCTTCGTGCTGATCACCTCCACCGCCAGCGTCGCGCCTTTCGTGCAGGCCCCGGCGGATGCTGTGGAAACCGAAGTCGCCGGCCTCAAGCTGAAAGTGGTCAAGTCGAGCTTCGCCAAGTGCGCCCGTTGCTGGCACTGCCGTGAAGATGTCGGCGTGCACCCTGAGCACCCGGAAATCTGCGGCCGCTGCGTCGACAACATCAGCGGCGAAGGCGAGGTTCGTCACTATGCCTAATGCCGCGGGCCGTTTCGGCCGTCTGGGCTGGCTGTGGTTGAGCGTGCTGGTGCTGGTCATCGACCAGGCCAGCAAGCTGCACTTCGAAAGCTCGCTGTCGATGTACCAGCAGATCGTGGTGATCCCGGATTACTTCAGCTGGACCCTGGCCTACAACACTGGTGCGGCGTTCAGCTTCCTGGCCGACAGCTCGGGCTGGCAGCGCTGGTTGTTCGCCCTGATCGCGGTGGTGGTCAGCGCGGTGCTGGTGGTCTGGCTCAAGCGCCTGGGGCGCAACGAAACCTGGCTGGCGGTCGCCCTGGCACTGGTGCTGGGTGGCGCGCTGGGTAACCTGTATGACCGCATCGCCCTGGGCCATGTGATCGATTTCATCCTGGTGCATTGGCAGAACCGCTGGTATTTCCCGGCGTTCAACTTCGCCGACAGCGCCATCAGCGTGGGTGCGGTGATGCTTGCGCTGGATATGTTCAAAAGCAAGAAAACCGGAGAAGCCGTTCATGACTGAACAGGTATTGGCTGAACAACGCATCGGCCAGAACACGGAAGTCACTTTGCATTTCGCATTGCGCCTGGAGAACGGCGACACGGTGGACAGCACCTTCGACAAGGCCCCGGCGACCTTCAAGGTCGGTGACGGCAACCTGTTGCCAGGTTTTGAAGCGGCCCTGTTCGGCTTCAAGGCGGGCGACAAGCGTAACCTGACCATCGAGCCGGAAAACGCCTTTGGCCAGCCGAACCCGCAAAACGTGCAGATCATCCCGCGTTCGCAGTTCCAGGATATGGAACTGTCCGAAGGCCTGCTGGTGATCTTCAACGATGCGGCCAATACCGAGCTGCCAGGTGTGGTCAAAGCTTTTGACGACGCCCAGGTGACGGTTGACTTCAACCATCCGTTGGCCGGTAAAACCTTGACCTTTGATGTCGAGATCATCGACGTTAAGGCGCTTTAAAGGCATCGCCAGCCGGCTTGCGTCTACAGTCTCCCCAGGGGTGCTGTAGGCGCGAGCTGGCGTGCGAGCAATCGCGAAGCGGTTGCACCGAATATTCCTTGCCCGCAAGACACGAGGCACAGCATGCAAATCAAACTCGCCAACCCCCGTGGCTTCTGCGCTGGCGTGGACCGCGCGATCGAAATCGTCAATCGCGCCCTGGAGGTCTTCGGGCCGCCGATCTACGTGCGTCATGAAGTGGTGCACAACAAATTTGTCGTCGAAGACCTGCGCGCTCGCGGAGCGATCTTTGTCGAGGAGCTGGACCAGGTGCCGGATGACGTCATCGTGATCTTCAGCGCCCACGGCGTTTCCCAGGCCGTGCGCAGCGAAGCGGCGGGCCGTGGCCTGAAAGTCTTCGACGCGACCTGCCCACTGGTGACCAAGGTACATATCGAAGTGGCCCGCTACAGCCGCGACGGTCGCGAATGCATCCTGATCGGCCATGCCGGCCACCCGGAAGTCGAAGGCACCATGGGCCAGTACGACGCCAGTAATGGCGGCGCGATCTACCTGGTGGAGGACGAGAAAGACGTCGCCAACCTGCAGGTGCGCAACCCTGAAAAGCTGGCGTTCGTGACCCAGACCACCTTGTCGATGGACGACACCAGCCGGGTCATCGATGCCCTGCGCGAGCGTTTCCCGGCCATTGGCGGGCCACGCAAGGACGATATCTGCTACGCCACCCAGAACCGTCAGGACGCGGTCAAGCAACTGGCCGACGAATGCGATGTGGTGCTGGTGGTGGGCAGCCCGAACAGCTCCAACTCCAACCGCCTGCGTGAGCTGGCCGAGCGCATGGCCACGCCGGCGTACCTGATCGACGGTGCCGAGGATATGCAGCGCAGTTGGTTCGACGGCGTCGAGCGTATCGGCATCACCGCCGGGGCTTCGGCTCCCGAGGTGCTGGTGCGGGGCGTGATCGAGCAATTGCACGCCTGGGGCGCCACCGGTGCCGACGAACTGGCCGGCCGCGAAGAAAACATCACCTTCTCAATGCCCAAAGAGCTGCGCGTTCGTTCGCTGCTCTGATCAGCCCTGCCTGTCGCATAACGCCTGCGCGGCCTTGTCGCTGCGCAGGCTGACCCGCCCACTGCGAGAAAGCACCACCTGGTGTTGGCTCGTTCCCGGATCGGCCGCGCAGATGTGCAGCGTCCCGGCCTGAAAGGCGCCGCTGGGCAGCTGCGGATCGCCCAGGCCACTGAAACGCACGAAATGCTGCACCGGGCGATTGCCGACAATCGCCACCCGGGCGTCCACGCGGCGTTCAAGCAGCACCGGGTTATCGCTGTCCTGCGAACCCTCGCCACTGATATCCAGAATGATCCGCCAGCCCTGGCTCCAGTCGTCGTTCAACCCGTGAATGACCGTCTGCTGCTGGCGCAGGATGGCTTCGGTGCGCGCATTGCGGATACCGCTGGCAAGCATCTGCGCGGCATCCAGCCGGCGTGCCGACTGGAATAACTCCCCGAATGAGGTGGTGGCGAACAGCATCAGCAGGCTGGCGAGCGCCAGGCCGACGATTATTTCGATCAGGCCGAAACCCTTCTGCAGCATGGTTCTCCCTCCATGGAGCGCGACAGGTCCGGACAATCCTTGTCCGGCCATTGAGCAAAACCGCGAACCCTCGGTCTATGAAGGTTCGAAGTGCTAGAGCCAGTTATAGCCGCTGGCCGCTCAAGGGGATGGCATGCGTTACCGCACAGAGGGGTTCACGCTGATCGAATTGCTGGTGGCCCTGGCAGTTTCGGCGGTTTTGTTGACCCTGGTGGTTCCGGCGTTCAGTCAGATGGCGCAGCGCGCCAAGGCCGACAGCGACATCAGCGAACTGCTGCGCAGCTTGAATTACGCGCGTCTGGAGGCGATCGACAGCGGCTTGCCGGTTCACCTGCGCCCGGCTGCGGTGGATTCGGACTGGAGCCGGGGGCTGTCGATTTATCAAGGCGACGGAACGGCGACGAATGTATTGCGGGTTGTTCCCGCGGTCAGTCGCGGCGCCCGGCTGACGCTAACCTCTGAATTCGACAGCATCGGATTCAACGCGCTCGGCGGCGTATCGGCAGCGGTCCCGCCGGTCATGACCTATGTGCTGGGCGGGCAACACAGGACGATCACGCTGTGCCTGAACGGACGGATAGCGGTAGGCGGGGAGTGCAAATGACGGGCAGGAGCGTGCAGGCCGGGATGACGCTGATCGAGGTGCTGGTGGCGGTGCTGATTCTCGGCGTGGGCCTGCTCGGCGCGGCGGCGGTCCAGCTCAATGCCCTGCGCTACACCGACAGTGCATTGATGACCAGTCAGGCCAGCTTCATTGCCTATGACATGCTCGATCGCATCCGCGCCAACAGCGCCGCGGACTACACCGTGGCGGCGCCCGATACCGGCAATTTCAGCGTGGTCCGGGACCAGGACCTCTATGACTTCAAGCGCAATATCGAGAGCTTTGGTGGGCCGACCGCCGAGGGTCATATCAGCCTCAAGCAGGGTGTGTTCACCATCAGCATCACCTGGGATGACTCCCGCGCCGCCCATGCCTCTGCCCAGCCTGAAGGCTCCCGCAGCTTTGTCTTGAGCAGCCGGGTGGCGGTGGATCCGGGGGGCAAGCAATGAGGCGCGGGGACCGAGGCTTCGGCCTGATCGAGATGCTGGTGGCGCTGGCGTTGAGCCTGATCGTGGCCTTGGGTGTGACGCAGATTTTCATCTCGGCCAAAAACACCTACCTCAGCCAGAACGCCTCGGCCGGCCTGCAAGAAGACGCGCGCTTCGTGTTGAGCAAGATGCTCCAGGAAATACGCATGGTCGGCATGTTCGGCTGTCTGCAGAGCATCGCCGATTCCAGCACCGCCTCGGACTTCGCCGGCCATGCACAAACACCGATCCGTTGGGACAACGTCAACCACCGGCTGACGCTGGTCACGGCCGATATCGGCGACAGCGGTGGCGCCCCGACCTGGACCGTGTTGAGCGATTGCCGCAACAGCGCCACCGCCTACACCGGAGCCCGCAAGGCCCCCACGGGGCAGCAGGCGTTTGCGGTGCGGCGCCTGGTGTACAGCCTGAAGAACGATCAACTGCTGATGGGCACCGGTACCGGCTCCAGTCAGGCGGTGCTGGTGAACAATGTCAGCGCTTTCGATGTGTCGTTCGGCATCGCCAGCACAGCCACGGATGTCGCGGCCTCCAGTTACAGCCGCGATCCAGGCGACCCGGCGCGGGTCCGCAGCGTGCGTTTGAGCCTGACCCTGAGCGATCCCCAGGCGCGCGTGCGGCCGCAGACGTTCAATGTGGTGGCCGCCTTGCGTAATCGCCTGTTGTGAGTGAGTTGCCGATGACTTCGTATCGAACGGCTCCGGGGGCGCAGCGCGGCATGGCGCTGCTGATGAGCCTGGTGTTTCTGTTGCTGCTGACCTTGATCGGCATTTCGTCGATGCAGAACGCCACCTTGCAGGAAAAGATGTCCGGCGGCCTGTGGCTGCGCAACCAGTCGTTCCAGGCGGCGGAGATGGCCCTGCGCATTGGCGAGAGCGCGGTGCAGCAGGACAGCTATTCGTTGCTGGTCTGTACCAGCGGCCAGTGCGCGCCACCCGGCGAATCCGCGGTCATCAGCGCCGCGGGCCATAACAGTCATTCGGGCGTGACCTGGATCGCTACCGCTAACGGCTTTTACGGTGTGCAGAACATCGGCACGACGCTGGGGGCGGTCAATGTGCCGAGCAACACTTCGGCGACCCTGTATCGGGTGACTGCCGTCGGGTTGGCTGGCCACTCGCGCAGCGTGCTGGAGAGCGTCTATGCCAAGTACTGAAAGGCCTAGAGGATTGCTGGCTGGCGCTTTACTGGGCCTGTATCTGAGTGCCCCGGCCTACGGCTTCACCCCGGCCCAGGCGCCCTTGGCGAATGCGGCGGCGGTGGCGCCGAATGTAATGCTGCTGCTCGACGATTCGCAGAGCATGAGCAGCATTGTCTATGCCCCGGGCTTCGATCCCGGGCTGGCGCGGGCGCCGGTCCGGCCCTGCCGGATGCAGGCGGGCGAATGCCTGTCTGGAGCCAGTTTGAGTACAGAGTCGATTGCCCTTTCAACGCTGAGCCAGGCGGGCTGCGCCAGCGGTTATGTCGGGTTCTACCGCGACAATGCCCGGCCACAGTGCCTCAAGCTGCCTGATCCGGCAGGGCGTGGCAGCACCCGTTATTCGGCTGCCTATTTGGCCTATCTGCTTGCCCTGGCCGACGGCCGTGACCGCGACTTCACCGATGGCTCGATTCCCGTTCAGGACCGGATGAACCTGGTTCGTGAGGCCGCCAGCAGTCTGGTGGCTGACAACCGTGCGCTGCGCATCGGCCTGGCGAGCTTCAACCCGCCAACGGGCGGCGATTTGGCGCCGGGTGGGCGCATCGTGCGCGCCATCAGCGATCTGGCACCGGTCGGCGATCAGGTCAGCCAGGCTCAGGCCGACAGCAACTACCAGGCATTACTGTCCGCTATCGGTGGGCTCAGGGCCTCCGCCGAGGCGCCGCTGGCGGAAACCTATTACGAGATCAGTCGTTATTTTCGTGGCTTGACGCCTTACTACAACAGCACGCCGTCCACCTATGGCAGCCCGATCGAGTATCGCTGCCAGCGCAATTACGGCCTGGTGGTGACCGATGGGCTGCCCAGCTACGACCACAGTTTCCCCTCCCGTGAACCCCAGGGGGCTACCCGCCTGCCCGATTGGGACGGGGTGCCCAATGACGGCATTAATCCCGGCGGCAACGAGGAGGGCAGCAGCCTGTATCTGGATGACATCGCCAAGCTGGCGGTGGATATCGATATGCGTGCAGCAGGCCTGGATATCGCGGGTAAAAGCTGGGATTCGGCGGGTTTCGCGCAACAGCATATGAATACTTACACCATCGGTCTCAACGCGCAGTACCCGATGCTGGTGGATGCGGCAACCTATGGTCGGGGCAAGTTCTATCCGGTGACTGACAAGGCTGGGCTCGATGTCGCACTGGCCTCGGCCCTGGGCGAGGTTTCGGCTTCCGCGGCCCAGGCAGGCAGTGCCACAGCCGGTGCCGCCGGGCTGGCCAGCGGTTCGAGTTATTTCCAGGCATCTTATGATCCCGTCGATTGGCACGGCACCATCAGGGCATACGGCATCAGCCCCGCCGGCGCGATCGATACCGGTTCGCCGCTATGGAGTACGGACTCGACGTTAGTACCCAGTGCGTCGCCCGGGATCTTCCAGACCTGGAACAGCGCCAACCGGACCGCCGTTGCCTTGCGCCATGACCAGTTGTCCGGCGCGCAGCAGGCCGTGCTCGCTCAGAACTTGCCTCCCGGCATCACCGCGGCCGATCTATTGGCCTGGAGCCAGGGGGTGAACCGGGCTGGGCTCAAGGTGCGTACCCTCCTGCTGGGGGATATCGTCAACTCGCCGCTGGTCATGGCGGCGCCGACCGCGCAGGACGCCGCCGATCTGCAGGGCGACAGCGGCTATAGCGCCTACCTGGCGAGCAAGGCCCAAGGCATGACCCCGAGCCTGCTGGTCAACGCCAATGACGGCCTGCTTTCGCTGATCGACCCGGCGAATGGCCGGCGTCGCTACGCCTATATGCCTTCCAGTGTCTTACCGCTGCTGCAGCACATCACCGATCCCGGTTATGCCAATGGCGATCGTCACCGGTTCTTGGCCGATGGTCCGGTGGCGGTAGTCGATGCCCAGCTCGGCACGGCCTGGGCAACCCTGGCGCTGGCGGGCACGGGGGCCGGCGGCAAGACGTTTTACGCGGTGCAACTGTTTGGCCAGGCCGGCAATACGCCCCAGGCGCTGTGGGAAATCGCCGCGCCTGGGGTAGCCGATATCAACCACCCGCTCAATGATCTGGGTTATGCCTACGCCCGCCCGGAAGTGGCACGCTTGGCCGACGGGCGCTGGGCGGCCTTCATCGGCAATGGTTATGGCAGCCATTCCGGGGTGGCCGCCCTGTATGTGGTGGATATTCGCGACGGTTCGCTGATCAGGAAAGTCCTGGTCGACGGCAATGGGCAGGAGAACGGCTTGTCTTCGGTGAAGTTGCGGGTGGACAGCCAGAATGTGGTCCAGGCGGCCTATGGCGGCGATCTCCAGGGGCATCTGTGGAAGTTCGATTTGAGCGCTCCGGCGCCGGACAGCTGGGGCCCGGCCTTTGGCGGCGCTCCGTTGTTCAGCGCTCCCGGTGGCGCGACTCAGCCGATCACAGCGCAGCCGTTACTGGTGGATCATCCCGAGGGCGGCAAGCTGGTGCTGTTCGGTACCGGCAAACTCAGCGAACTGGCCGACAAGCGCAACAAGGATGCCCAGGGCTTCTACGCGGTCTGGGATGCCCCGGGCGGGGTGGGCCGGGTTACCGTGGCTGATCTGCAGGCGCAAGCGATCACCGGGCTGTTTGCCGGCAGTGCGGGTTCCTATATCACCAGCAGCCAAGCGGACGTCAGTTATCCGACCGAGAAGGGCTGGTACCTGCCGCTGGGAGAGGCGTCGAGCGGTGAGCGGGTCATCAACCCGGCCACGCTGGTGGCGGGTCGCATTGTCTTCAGCACCGCGGCTGTCGAGGCGGGCGATCCTTGTTCCAGCGCGGGCAACGGCAAATTGGTCGAGCTGGACGCATTCAGCGGTAAGATGCTCGATGACGCGGTGCTCGACACCAATGGCGATGAAGTGGTCGATGGCCTGGACGCGCCTTCCAGTGGTGTCATCTTTACCGGCGGCATTCCTGCGTTGAGCGGTGTCCTTAACCGCGCTACCCGCAAAATTGTCAGCGATTCCGGCGGCGGTATTGCCTCCCTGGTCGAGAAACCGGGCGGTGGCAGCCGCCGCATCATGTGGCGACAAATACAGTAAGTGAGAGTGAGGCATGCGTAGATCCAACCAAGGTTTTACCCTGATCGAAATCATGATCGTGATTGCGATCATCGGGCTCGTCGTCACCCTGAGCCTTCCCAGCATCACCGAGTACGTGAAGAAAACCCATCGCACGCAGATTGCCGGCCTGCTGTCGGAACAGGCGCAGAGCCTCGAGCGCTTTCATTCCAAGGGCGGTGTCTACAGCAACGCTCCGGGCCTCAGCACCGGCAACGATGACTACAGCATCACGCCAGTCCTGGCCGACCAGAGCTTCACCCTGACCGCGACGCCGAAAAGCGAGAGCATGATGGCCGGCGACAAGTGCGGCGAGTTCACCCTTGGCCACACCGGTGCCATGGGTAACAACAATATGGCTGACGGGGTGACCAGCAAAGACTGCTGGGGACGCTGAGCAACCTTCTCGGGTGCTGGCGGTGCCCGGTGTTTTTTCTTCCTGGACTGGACTATGGCAAAGCAACAGCAAGTGGTGATTGTCGGCGGTGGAGTGATCGGCCTGCTGACCGCGTTCAACCTGGCGTCCGCCGGGCAGCAGGTGGTGCTGCTCGAGCGCTCGAATGTCGGCCAGGAATCCTCCTGGGCCGGTGGCGGGATCGTCTCGCCGCTGTACCCCTGGCGCTACAGCCCAGCGGTCACGGCGCTGGCGCATTGGTCGCAGGATTTTTATCCACAGCTGGCCGAACGCCTGTTCGCCACCACCGGGGTCGATCCCGAAGTGCACACCACCGGCCTGTATTGGCTGGACCTCGACGACGAAGCCGAAGCGCTGGCCTGGGCCCGGCGCGAACAGCGGCCATTGAGCGCTGTGGATATCTCGGCGGCCCATGACGCGGTGCCGGTGCTGGGCGGCGGTTTTTCGCGGGCGATCTACATGGCCGACGTGGCCAACGTGCGCAATCCGCGCCTGGTCAAATCGCTGAAGGCCGCCCTGGCGGCGTTGCCGGCGGTGACCATTCACGAGCAGTGCGAAGTCAGCGGGTTTATCCGCGAAGGGGAGCGGGTCCTCGGGGTACAGACCTCCCTGGGCGAAATTCGTGGCGATCAGGTGGTGCTGGCGGCAGGGGCCTGGAGCGGCGAATTGCTCAAGAGCCTCGGCCTGGCATTGCCGGTGGAGCCGGTCAAAGGCCAGATGATCCTCTACAAGTGCTCCTCGGAGTTTCTTTCCTGCATGGTCCTGGCCAAGGGACGTTATGCGATTCCCCGGCGCGATGGCCACATCCTGATCGGCAGCACCCTGGAGCACGAAGGCTTCGACAAGACCCCGACCTCATCGGCCCTGGAAAGCCTGAAGGCTTCGGCCATCGAACTGATCCCGGCGCTGGCGCAGGCCGAGGTGGTGGGGCATTGGGCGGGGCTGCGTCCGGGCTCGCCCGAGGGCATTCCCTATATCGGCCCTGTCCCGGGGCTGGCTGGGCTGTGGCTGAATTGCGGGCATTACCGCAATGGCTTGGTCCTGGCACCGGCGTCCTGCCAGCTGTTCGCCGACCTGATGCTGGGACGGGAGCCGATCATCGATCCGGCGCCTTATGCGCCCAGTGGGCGAATCTAATCCAGGCCGAGTTTCTTCAGCCTGTAGCGCATCGAACGAAACGACAGGCTCAAACGCTGGGCCGCCGCGGTGCGGTTCCAGCGGGTGTGCTCCAGGGCCTGGAGGATCAGCCGGCGCTCGACTTCTTGCAGATGTTTCTCAAGGTCGATCACCTGTGCCGGGTCGGGCGCGATGGCCGGGTGGGCGCCGTTTGGCGTCAGGCGCAGATCGCGTGCTTCGATTTGCCGGCTCTCGCACAGGGTGTGCGCCCGTTCGAGCAGGTTCTCCAGTTCGCGCACATTGCCGGGAAAGTCGTAACCCTGGAGCGCCAACAGTGCGCTTGGCTGAAGCCGTGCCAGCTGTTGGCCGTCGCCCTGCGCCAGGCGCTCGAGGATGGTTATGGCCAAGGGTTCGATATCGTCCTTGCGTGCCCGTAGCGGTGGCACCGGCAGCTCGATCACGTTCAGGCGGTAGTAGAGGTCCTGACGAAAACGCCCGGCACGCACTTCCGCCTGCAGCGCCTTGTGGGTGGCGCAGAGAATGCGCGCATCGACCTGGACCTCCTGCTGCCCACCGACACAGCGCACGGCCTTCTCCTGGAGCGCACGGAGCAATTTGACCTGCATCGCCAGCGGCAGATCGGCCACCTCATCGAGAAACAGGGTGCCGCCGTGCGCTGCCTGGAACAAACCGGGCTTGTCTTCGATGGCACCGCTGAAGCTGCCTTTGCGATGGCCGAAAAACTCGCTCTCCATCAGTTCCGGCGGAATAGCTCCGCAGTTGATCGGCACGAAGGCGCGGCTGGCCCGTGATCCCTGGTCGTGGATGGCACGGGCGACCAATTCCTTGCCGCTGCCGGACTCACCGCTGATATAGACCGAGGCCTGACTCTGGGCCAGTTTGTCGATCTGTCCGCGCAGTTTGTGCATGGCGGCCGAATCGCCGAGCAAGGGGCCGGTAGCAGGGGGCGCTGGCGTCGATCCGAGCAGGGCGCTGTTCAGCAGTTCGCGCAAGCGGGCCAGGGCCACGGGTTTGCTCAGAAAGTCGATAGCACCGGCCTTCAGGGCCTGGGCCGCGGCTTCCTGGCGGGCGCAGGTGCTGAGTATTGCCAGCGGCATTCGCAGCCGACGGTGCTGGATATGCTCGAGTAATTCCAGCCCTGTGCCGTCGGGCAGATGCAGGTCGCTCAGGCACAGGTCGAAACCCTCCCGGGCCAGCCAGCGACGCGCTTCGCCCAAGGTGCGGGCGCTGCGGGTATGGCGTTGCATCCGGCCGAGGCTGATTTCCAGATATTCGCGAATGCCTGGATCGTTATCGACGATCAGGACTTTTTGCCGTGGGCTCATGCCGCTTACTGCTTCATCCGTGAGCGAAAGAGGTGCGAGAGCACCCGCCATCCTGGCGTGTCCTGAAGTCTAGGCAGGCTTGAGACTGTTCGCCCCGCTCAAGGCCGGGCTGTTTGGCCGGGTTCAGGATGCTGCGCAGGGGGAGAGCCCCGGTTTCCCGAGGGTTGCCGGTCGGAGGTGAGGGGAGGAGGGGGCGACGGTTTTTTGTAGCGAATTATTCAGCGATGCAAACAACGTGCTTTTGACGTTATATGCACCGCTGTCGGTCGAGGCTCAGCGCTCGCGGGAGATCGGGCCTTGCTCCAGGTGGGCCTGGCTGCAATACCACTGCTGCTCAAGGCTCAGGGCCCGGTCACGGGGCAGGTGCACGCCGCAATGGGCGCAGCGCACCATCGGCGTGGTGCTGGGTTCGCGGGGCGCAGCGGTGCCGGAGGCGGGCTGCTTGAATTTGCGCCAGAGCCATACCGCAGCGGCAATCAGGGCGATCCAGAACAGTAAACGAAGCATGGTAGCCAGCTATGTGAGTGAGGAACCGGCAGTTTAGCCAAGCTCATGCCGGGCGCACAGTGTAATCAGCGCTGAAACCCGCGGACAAAAAAAGGGAGACTCGAAAGTCTCCCTTTTTGGTAACCGCGGCGGTGTCAGTCGAACACGCCGAAGGTCATGTAGCTGAACCACGAGCGGTCGCTGTTGTTGCCTTCGGCTTCGTGCTGTTCTTCTTCGACAGCGTCGCCATTGGCGTCTTTAGGCTTGAGCTCGGCCGGAATCGCGTCCTTGGCGTCTTGGTATTGCTTCATCACGTCCTGGTTGGCGCGGGTTTCTCCCGGCGGCAGCGGTGGACGGGACTCGATCAGGCCCAGGGTGGCCTTGCTCAGCCAGGAGCGGTTGTCCGCCTCGGCGACCCGTGGCACGAACTGGCCGTCGACCAGGCTCGGGTGATCGGGGTAGTTGAGCTTCAGGGTTTCCAGGCTGGTAGCGGCCAGTTCGTCCAGGTGCAGACGCTGGTAAGCCTCGGTCATCACTGCCAGGCCATCGGCCACCGACGGGGTTTCCTGGAAGTTTTCCACCACGTAACGGCCACGGTTGGCGGCGGCTACATAGGCCTGACGGGTCAGGTAGTAGTCGGCCACGTGGATTTCGTAGGAGGCCAGCAGGTTGCGCAGGTAGATCATGCGCTGCTTGGCGTCCGGCGCGTAGCGGCTGTTCGGGAAGCGGCTGGTGAGCTGGGCGAACTCGTTGTAGGAGTCGCGGGCGGCACCCGGGTCACGCTTGGTCATGTCCAGCGGCAGGAAGCGCGCCAACAGGCCGACGTCCTGGTCGAAGGAGGTCAGGCCCTTGAGGTAGTAGGCGTAGTCCACGTTCGGGTGTTGTGGATGCAGACGGATGAAACGCTCGGCGGCGGACTTGGCGGCTTCCGGCTCGGCGTTCTTGTAGTTGGCATAGATCAGTTCGAGCTGTGCCTGATCCGCGTAGCGGCCGAACGGATAACGCGACTCCAGGGCCTTGAGCTTGGCGGTGGCGCTGGTATAGCTGTTGTTGTCCAGGTCGGTCTGCGCCTGCTGGTACAGCTCGACCTCGCTCAGGTTTTCGTCAACGACTTCCTTCGATGAGCAAGCAGCGGTCAGTGCGAGGATGGCGATCAGCAGCAGGTGTTTCACTTGCATGGCGGCTTGCGTCCCTATGACGGCCGCTGTCTTGGGCGGGGCCGTCCTGTTATGATGAGCGCCCCGTTGAAAAAGCCTCGGGGCAAAAGACGCCGTATTTAACCACAAGCGCGCAGCCGAAACCAAAGGCTGTGCCGACGCCTAGTCTGAGCATGTCCGATAAAATTGAACTTCGCGCAGAGGTGCCGTCCGAACTGGGCGGCCAACGCCTCGATCAAGTCGCCGCCCAATTATTCGCTGAGCACTCGCGCTCGCGCCTTTCCGCCTGGATCAAAGACGGCCGCCTGACTGTGGATGGAGCGGTTATCCGCCCGCGAGACATCGTCCATGGCGGCGCGGTTCTTGAGCTGACCGCCGAGCAGGAAGCTCAGGGAGAATGGATCGCTCAGGACATCGAGCTGGATATCGTCTATGAAGACGACGATATCCTGGTCATCAACAAGCCTGCCGGCCTGGTGGTCCACCCCGCCGCCGGTCACGCCGATGGCACGCTGCTCAACGCCCTGCTGCACCATGTCCCGGACATCATCAATGTGCCGCGCGCCGGCATCGTCCACCGCCTGGACAAGGACACCACCGGTCTGATGGTGGTGGCCAAGACCATTCAGGCGCAGACCCAGCTGGTTGCCCAGTTGCAGAACCGCAGCGTCAGCCGCATCTATGAATGCATCGTGATCGGCGTGGTCACCGCCGGTGGCAAGATCAATGCGCCGATCGGCCGGCATGGCCAGCAGCGCCAGCGCATGGCCGTGATGGAAGGTGGCAAGCAGGCCGTCAGCCATTACCGCGTGCTCGAGCGTTTCCGTTCCCACACCCATGTGCGGGTCAAGCTGGAAACCGGTCGTACCCACCAGATTCGCGTGCACATGGCGCACATCAACTTCCCGTTGGTCGGCGATCCGGCCTACGGCGGTCGCTTCCGCATTCCGCCGGCGGCGAACCCGACCATGGTCGAATCCCTGAAACACTTCCCGCGTCAGGCGCTGCATGCGCGTTTCCTGGAGCTGGATCATCCGACCACTGGTGAACGCATGAGCTGGGAATCGCCGCTGCCGGAAGACTTCGTCTGGCTGCTGACCCTGCTCAAGCAGGATCGCGAGGCCTTTGTCGGATGAGTGACTGGCTGATTCCTGACTGGCCCGCGCCGGCCGGGGTCAAAGCCTGCGTCACCACCCGTGCGGGCGGCGTCAGCCTGGCGCCGTTCGACAGCCTCAACCTGGGCGATCATGTCGATGACAACCCAGAGGCGGTGGCCGAAAACCGCCGTCGCCTGACCGATCGTTTCTCTATAGAGCCAGCCTGGCTGAAGCAGGTTCACGGCATTGATGTGGTCGAGGCGGATCCGTTCGTCGTCGCCACCGCCGATGCCAGCTGGACGGCCACGCCGGGCATCGCCTGTAGCGCCATGACCGCCGATTGCTTGCCGGCGCTGTTCTGCGACCGCGCCGGTACTCGTGTGGCAGCGGCCCATGCCGGCTGGCGCGGGTTGGCGGCCGGGGTGCTGGAGGCGACACTCGATAGCCTGAAGGTTGCGCCTGAGGATGTACTGGTCTGGCTGGGGCCGGCCATCGGTCCGCAAGCCTTCGAGGTCGGGCCGGAAGTCCGTGACGCGTTCGTCCGGCACCTGCCGCAAACCGATCAGGCCTTTGTGCCGAGCCACAATCCCGGCAAGCTCATGGCTGACATCTATACACTGGCCCGCCTGCGCCTGGCGGCATACGGCGTCACGGCCGTGTATGGCGGTGGTTTCTGCACTGTGAGCGATCCACGTTTCTATTCCTACCGCCGCAGCTCGCGTACCGGGCGCTTCGCTTCCCTGATCTGGCTGGAACGCTAGACTCTTCTGACCTGTGTCAAGCTCGACAGGCTTGAATCTTCCAGAATCGACCGCATCTACAGGGGTATCTGGCAGGTTTCTCTATTTAGGTGTGTCCATCGCTCCGACCTGCTCAAAAGGAAGGTGACTAATGCGTATAGACCGATTAACCAGCAAGCTGCAGCTGGCATTATCCGACTCTCAATCCCTGGCGGTCGGCCTCGATCATCCGGCCATCGAGCCTGCACACTTGATGCAGGCCCTGCTCGAACAGCAGGGCGGTTCGATCAAGCCGCTACTGATGCAAGTGGGCTTCGACGTGAACAGCCTGCGCAAGGAGTTGAGCAAAGAGCTCGATCACTTGCCAAAAATCCAGAACCCCACCGGCGACGTGAATATGTCGCAGGATCTGGCGCGCCTGCTGAACCAGGCCGATCGCCTGGCGCAACAGAAAGGCGACCAGTTCATCTCCAGCGAGCTGGTGCTGCTGGCGGCCATGGACGAAAACAGCAAGCTCGGCAAATTGCTGCTGGGCCAGGGTGTCAGCAAGAAAGCGCTGGAAAATGCGATCAATAACCTGCGTGGCGGCGAGGCGGTGAATGACGCCAACGTCGAGGAGTCGCGCCAGGCCCTGGATAAATACACCGTCGACCTGACCAAGCGCGCCGAAGACGGCAAGCTCGACCCGGTGATTGGCCGTGACGACGAAATCCGTCGGACCATCCAGGTGCTGCAGCGTCGGACCAAGAATAACCCGGTGCTGATCGGTGAGCCTGGCGTGGGTAAAACCGCGATTGCCGAAGGCCTGGCCCAGCGCATCATCAATGGCGAAGTGCCGGACGGCCTGAAAGGCAAGCGCCTGCTGTCCCTGGACATGGGCGCGCTGATCGCTGGTGCCAAGTACCGCGGCGAGTTCGAAGAACGCCTGAAATCCCTGCTCAACGAGCTGTCCAAGCAGGAAGGGCAGATCATTCTGTTCATCGACGAACTGCACACCATGGTCGGCGCCGGTAAGGGCGAAGGTTCGATGGATGCGGGCAACATGCTCAAGCCGGCCCTGGCCCGGGGCGAGCTGCATTGCGTCGGCGCCACCACGCTCAACGAGTACCGCCAATATATAGAGAAGGACGCAGCCCTCGAGCGGCGCTTCCAGAAAGTCCTAGTGGATGAGCCGAGCGAAGAAGACACCATCGCCATCCTGCGTGGCCTGAAGGAGCGTTATGAGGTGCACCACAAGGTGGCGATCACCGACGGCGCGATCATTGCCGCGGCCAAGCTCAGCCATCGCTACATTACCGACCGGCAGCTGCCGGACAAGGCGATCGACCTGATCGACGAAGCCGCCAGCCGTATCCGCATGGAGATCGACTCCAAGCCGGAGGTGCTGGACCGTCTGGAGCGGCGCCTGATTCAACTGAAGGTTGAATCCCAGGCCCTGAAGAAGGAAGACGACGAAGCGGCGATCAAGCGCCTGGAGAAACTCCAGGAAGAGATCACCCGCCTGGAGCGCGAATACGCCGATCTGGAAGAAGTCTGGGCCTCGGAGAAAGCCGAAGTGCAGGGTTCGGCGCAGATTCAGCAGAAAATCGAGCAGTCCCGTCAGGAACTGGAAGCCGCGCGCCGCAAGGGCGACCTGAACCGCATGGCCGAGTTGCAGTACGGGGTGATCCCGGACCTGGAACGCAGCCTGCAGATGGTCGACCAGCATGGCCAAAGCGAGAACCAGCTGTTGCGCAGCAAGGTGACCGAAGAGGAAATCGCCGAAGTCGTGTCCAAGTGGACCGGTATTCCGGTGTCGAAGATGCTCGAAGGCGAGCGTGACAAACTGCTGAAAATGGAAAGCCTGCTGCACCAGCGCGTCATCGGCCAGAACGAAGCCGTGGTGGCGGTGGCCAACGCCGTGCGGCGTTCCCGCGCCGGGTTGTCCGATCCGAACCGGCCAAGTGGCTCGTTCATGTTCCTCGGCCCGACTGGTGTGGGTAAAACCGAGCTGTGCAAGGCGCTGGCCGAATTCCTTTTCGATACCGAAGAGGCGATGGTGCGGATCGATATGTCCGAATTCATGGAGAAACATTCCGTGGCTCGGTTGATCGGCGCGCCTCCAGGCTACGTCGGCTACGAGGAGGGCGGTTACCTGACCGAGGCGGTGCGGCGTAAGCCTTATTCGGTGATCCTGCTGGACGAGGTCGAGAAGGCCCATCCAGACGTGTTCAACATTCTGCTGCAGGTGTTGGAAGACGGCCGCCTGACGGACAGTCATGGGCGTACCGTGGATTTCCGTAATACGGTGATCGTCATGACCTCCAATCTGGGTTCGGCGCAGATCCAGGAGCTGGTAGGGGATCGCGAAGCCCAGCGGGCGGCGGTGATGGATGCGGTGTCGACCCATTTCCGTCCGGAGTTCATCAACCGGATCGACGAAGTGGTGATCTTCGAGCCATTGGCCCGGGATCAGATCGCCGGCATCACCGAGATCCAGTTGGGTCGCCTGCGTGGCCGGCTGGCCGAGCGCGAGCTCAAGCTGGAGCTGAGTGGCGAGGCCTTGGACAAACTGATTGCCGTGGGTTACGACCCGGTCTATGGCGCGCGTCCGCTCAAGCGAGCGATCCAGCGCTGGATCGAGAACCCGCTGGCGCAGTTGATTCTGTCTGGCAGTTTCCTGCCGGGGGCCACTGTGACGGCCAAGGTGGAAAACGACGAAATCGTCTTCGCCTGAGCCAAATAGGGCGTCGTTATGAAGGAGGCCTCGCATTGCGAGGCCTTTTTTTGCATAGGGCGTTGAACTGTAAGGCAAAGGCTTGTAAAGTGCGCCCCGCAGTACGTCACCCCAAGGCTTTTTCCTCCCCGAGGAAAAAACTGAAATAAGTTGCAAATCATTGTCTTGAAAGCAATTTAGGGGGTTGACAGAGGTTTTTAAGATTGTAGAATAGCGCGCCTCAGAGACACGAACGTAGCGATACGGGCAGGGTCAACGAGGAGGCTTCTAGAAATAAAAGCCTGCTGTAAAAGTTGTAAATTGAAATGTTCAGTTCCGTGATAGCTCAGTCGGTAGAGCAAATGACTGTTAATCATTGGGTCCCAGGTTCGAGTCCTGGTCACGGAGCCAATTTCAAGCCGGGGTATAGCGCAGTCCGGTAGCGCGCCTGCTTTGGGAGCAGGATGTCAGGAGTTCGAATCCCCTTACCCCGACCATATTTGGGTCGTTAGCTCAGTTGGTAGAGCAGTTGGCTTTTAACCAATTGGTCGTAGGTTCGAATCCCACACGACCCACCATTTTTGAAACCAGTTCGCTGGAATCGAATCTTAAGATCAGACGCCAAAAGCTCTGTTCGCAGAAGGCGCCTTTAAAAGGTGTCTTTTTTTTACCGGGGTATAGCGCAGTCCGGTAGCGCGCCTGCTTTGGGAGCAGGATGTCAGGAGTTCGAATCCCCTTACCCCGACCATACTGAAAAATCCTCGTATCGAAAGATACGGGGATTTTTTTTGCCCGAAATTCGGCGTCGGTTGTGTCTTTGGCGCGATGCAAAAAAATGCCCCGATCATTCGGGGCATTTTTGTTTGGGGAGATTTGTTCAGTAGGTATCCCTTGGCGCCCCTTGTTTCGCCGCTGTACGCTGCCTGGCGGACATATTCGATGTAGATGAGGTGAGCAGGGGGATGTACTGGCTGGGAGCGCTGGCTTGGCCAGGCTCATGCCAATAAGCGCAATGTGGGAGTGATCAGATTATATCTCTGTGGCCAGCCCCTCGTTGCGAGGGGCGTCTACGGTGTTCACAAAGCCCGGCAAAGGCCATCCACGCGTTCGTAAGCCAATTCCTTGTTTGCTGCCGGTAGTGTGTAGTCCACTGTGCAGGAGCCCTCGGCCCAGCGAATCTCCAGTCGGCCCTTGTCGGCAACGCCGAAGACCAGCAGGCGCGACAGGTTGTCGACCATACCCAGGGGCTTGCCTTCCTCGTCGTACCCTTGGGCGCCGAAGGGGATGGTGCTGCCTTGCTCCGCGCGCAGGACGAACTGCAGGCGGCGACCGGTCTGTGCGGCGTAAGTTGTCTTGACGATGGCGCCACGGGTCGGCACCAGCACCTTGGAGGTTTCGTTGATCTCGGTATCGGTCCCCAGGGTCTGGGTGTCCAGGTTCACCCAGTTGTAGCGATAAGGCTGCATATAGGGCACCACCGCGTAACCCTTACCATTGGTGCGTACGCCGTTCCAGCCGGATACCCCGACGCCATCGACATCTGGAACTTCCAGTAGGCCGAAGGTCTCGCCAAGTGGCTGGCCAAGGGTGATTCCACCGCTATGCACCAGCAGGGAACCAGAAGCACCCAGGTCGATATGCTTGTCATCGCGACCCTGGCTGTAGCCACCACGCAGCTTGGCGACGGGGGTATCCCAGTCCAGGCCGGCGCCGGCTGTACTGCCGTTTCTTTTGCTGTGGCCGGCCTGTGCCGAGTAGCTGAGGGTGGCCTGGTCGTCCAGGTAGCCGGACACGTTCGACTGCAGCGAGGAGTCGCCCTTGCTCGAGCTGATGGCGTTGCTGGAGAGGCGGTGAGAACTGCTTCTCCCTCCCAGCGGCAGGCTGATGCTGGCGGTAAGTTGTGTATCCGAACCACCGTTCATGGGGTCGCTCTGGGTGCGTGACACCGCCAGGTTGTAGCTGACGCTGGCAATGCTGCTGCCATAACCAAATTGCCAGTTACGCGTACGGCCCTGCTGATTCCAGTAGTTGGTTTCATCCATGCTGAGGTACAACGAGCCTCGTTGTGACAGGCTCTGGTTCACCCGGAGGTTGATTCGGCTCTTTTGGGCGCTGAAGCCGGCACGGTCCTGATACATGAGGTCGTCCACGTGCTGGCTGAAGCTGCGATAGCCTTCGGTGGAATAGCGGTAGCCGGCCATGGTGAAGGTGGTATCGGTGGCGTTCAGCGTCTTGGAGTACAGGAAGCGCGCACTGTGACCCTTGTTGCTCCTGCCGTTCTGGGTCTTCGATTCACTGCTGGTGACGTCGAAAGAAATACCGCCGAGGCTGGAGTTCACGCCCGCACCAATGTTGACGGCGCGATAGTCTTGCGCGAGCAGCGCGCCGCCATAACCGGTGAGGTTATCGGTCACACCGTAGACGGCTGTGCCCTGGGTGAACGACGGCGACGGTTGGTCGTTGGAGCGATATTCACCGGCGGTGACGCTGTAGCGAAGGTTGCCGCGCCGGGTCATGACCGGCTGGTAGGCATAGGACTGCTGATATTCGCGTACCCGGCCATCTGCTTCGATGATCTTGATCTGCAGGTCACCGTTGGAACCGCTGGGATAGATGTCAGTGAACTCGAAGGCGCCAGGCGGCACCGACGCGGAATAGATCACGTAGCCGTTTTGCCGTACTTCTACAGTGGCATTGGATTCAGCGATGCCACGGATCACGGGCGCGTAGCCGATCTCGTTGTCAGGCAGCATACCGAGGTCCGAAGCGATCTGTGCACCGCGAAAACGCACGCTGTCGAAGATCTCGCCTGGGGTGTACAGCTCGCCCAGGGAAAGCTTGCCTTTCAGGCGCCGGACATCGCGCTCCAGATAGGTGCGGTTGCTCTTGAACTCGCTTTTTGTACCGGTACCGCCGGTCAAGGCGGATTCGTTGCGAAAGCGCCAGCCGGCGATATTGAAACCGTTGCGCAGGTTCAGGTTGTGGTAGTCGCTCTTCCTGCCCTGGTTGGTATTGCGGTTGAAGTTGGCCTGGTAGTCGCTGTAGAAGGCCGTGATGCCGTCGTCCCAAACCGATGGGTCGACGTAACCGCGGGAATAACGCTGGACGTATGCCTGCGGAATGCTGAACTGCAATGCCAGGTTGGTGACGTCGAAGTCCACCGCGGCGCCGGCGATCTGGGCGCTGACGTCGAACGGCTGCTCATCCTTGGCGTCCGCGGCGATGAGTCCATCCTGCTGGGCTTTGCCCGCGTTGAGTCCAAGCTCTTTGAGCAGCCCGAGCGAGATGGCGGGTTTGACCTGTCCGGAGGCATCGGCGGCGAAGGTGATTTCCTGGCGCTTGATCAGCACGTTGTTCAGGTAGAGGTCAACGCTGTAGGTGCCTGGCGGAACTGCACTGCCTTTCTCAAAAAACTTGAGGTCCACCGGAGTGCCCTCCATTTTCAGAAAGGAGTCGGCGAACTCGGCCTCTGCGGCGGACAGCTTCGAGGCCAGCCCCAGTGCCATGAGGCAGGTCGCGCACGCCCGTCGGGCGATCCTGAAGCTGAGCTCTCTCTGAAGAATGGGCATGCGGAATCCTTTCGATCGTGCATCGGATGTCCGAGGCACTGACCTGATTAAAAAGTCGGAGATAAAGCGGTGCGCTCTAGCGAGCGACACGAGTGATGGCTGTTTTCCGTTAGTTGGAAAGTTTGCTGGTGACTCGGTCCAGCCCGCCGTAATCGTTGATGCTGTCGAATTCCACTGTTGTGGCTCCGGACCTCATGCCAGCCGAGCCTTTGATCTCGACGGTGCGTGTTGCTCCTGGTGCCAGCATTTCTGCGGTGGCGGTGCCCTTGTCCTTGCCATTGCGCAGCGTCACGGTGCTACCAGAAAAGGACACGTGGTACGCGGAAGGGTTGGTCACGGAAAGCGCGGCTTTGCCGTTTTGTTCCACCAGCTTCCATTGCAGGCTCTTGGCTGCATTCGCCGCGGTGTCCGGCAGGTTGGCCGGGCGGTAGAACAGTTTCACGCGCTGCCGTATGGCGATCTGCAGAGTGTTCTCGTCCTTGGCTTTTTGCGGAATCTCCTGCACGGCCAGCCAGAACACGGATTCCTTGTCGGTAGGCAGCCCCTGGCCTTGATAGAGGATGCGCAGGATCTGCTGCTTGTTGCCTCCAAGGCGAACCAGGGGAGGGGTAATGGCGAACGGTACGTCGGTCGCGGGCCCGTTGGTGTCTGGCTCGACCCAGGACTGGACCATGATGTCATTCGAGCCTTGGTTCCTGACGACGACGGACGTTTCCTTGGCTGGCGCAGCGAAGATGACGCGTGTGCCATCCAGCGTAATGCCGGCACTGGCCATCGACGCAAAAAGCGTCATCGCGCTGGCGAGCGCAAGACGTGTCAATAGTGAGGCTTTCATAGCGGCTCCAGGTCGGAGGGAGGGGCGCAGGCCCCTCCCTTTGGCGCGGGTTACTCGTAAGTCAAGGTAAACGGCAGGGTGCCGTTCGCAGGACCTGCTTTGATCGGCGAGCCGTTCGCCACATAACCTGCACGCAGGTTCAGGTTGGCGGTGTAGGTGGTGGTTTCACCTTCTTTGTTTGCTACCAGTGCGCCATCGATGGTTTCGTTCGCGCCGAGGTTCACCAGCTTGTTGCTGCTGTTGTAAAGACCGATACCCACGCCTTCTGCGCCACCGGTGACTTTCAGCAGCGAGACGTTCTTGCTGTCGATGCCGGAGCCACTCATCGGGTCGAACTGCAGCTTGACGGACTTCAGGCCCTCTGCGGTGCCGCCGCAATCCAGGTTCAGGTTGATGCCCTTACCGCCGACGATGCCGCCTTCTGCGGAGCCAGCGAGCGAGTCGCTGCTGACCTTGCCGAGGTTGACGTCGATGTTCTGCTTGCCCTTTTCACCACCAACGTTGGTGCCGGAACCGCCGTCGATTTTGCAGGAGGCGGCGACGATGTCACCGGTGAAGTTGATAGTGCCATCTGCCGCGAGAGCGGAAGTGCTGACCGCGCCAGCGATAGCCATGGAGATGATGCTTTTGAGAAGTTTGGACATTTCATGTACCTGCTAAAGTTGGAGGTGCAATCTTGTGTCTTCACTTCGGTCGTTACAATAAGACCATTCTTAAACTATTGATTGTTCTATGGCTTTGAATGACTGCTAATACTTTTTTGCCTGATAATATTTCAATAAGAAGATTCTTAAAATTTGATCGGATAGCATAAAATTGTCGGAATGCCTGTCGGCAGCTAAACGGGATGATCGCCGCCAAAATCTTCTATTTTTTTATATAAGCAGCTGTTTTTAATGGGTTAATCCTTGTGTTGGTCAGGTTTTAGTCGAAGGTTTAAGCGTGCGGGACAAACTATCAATGCAACTAGATAGAGCATGAGTGGCGTCTTGAATACTATCGGGCCCGCTATCTACATAACGCAGTAAGAGGTGGCGCGGAGGTAGGCGTATGTATTCGGTACGCCCGGAGGGAGCAACTTTTGGATGTGGGGGCTAAGTCAGGCGGCTCTTCTATTTTAGAGTTAAGACTAATCTTAAAGCTGCTCGGAAAGTTGGAGGTGGGGTGCGGGAAATATCTAAGAGCTTCGATCTTTAACAGCCTGCCTGTTTGCCTGAGTCCGTGTTGAACAGGGCGCAAAAAAATGCCCCGATCGCTCGGGGCACTCTGTCCTGGTCTACAGGCTCAGATTCAGTGCAGCTTGAGGCGTGGCTCGGTGCCGCGGCCGATCCGGCTGCCGAGCATCAGCATGGCGGTGCGGAACGGGCCGTAGAGCGCCATCTGGTGCATGCGGTACAGCGACACATAGAACATCCGCGCCAGCCAGCCTTCGAGCATCACGCTGCCGGTCAGGTTGCCCATCAGGTTGCCCACGGCGGAAAAACGCGACAGCGAAATCAGCGAACCGTAGTCGGTGTATTTGTACTCCGGCAGGGCCTTGCCTTCGATGCGCAGTTTCAGCGACTTGGTCAGCAGCGATGCCTGCTGGTGAGCCGCCTGGGCCCGCGGCGGAACGTTGCGATCGGTGCCCGGTTGCGGACAGGCGGCGCAGTCGCCAAAGGCGAAGATATTCTCGTCGCGGGTGGTCTGCAGGGTCGGCAAGACTTGCAGCTGGTTGATGCGGTTGGTTTCCAGGCCGTCGATGTCCTTGAGGAAACCCGGTGCGCGAATCCCGGCGGCCCAGACTTTCAGGCTGGCGGCAATTACCTGGCCATCGGCGGTGATCAGGCTGTCGGCGGTCACCTCGCTGACCGCGGCATTGGTCATCACCTTGACCCCGAGTTTTTCCAGAGTCTTGTGTACCGGCCCACCAATCCGCTCCGGCAGGGCTGGCAGTACCCGTGGCCCGGCCTCGATCAGGGTGATGTGCATGTTTTCCGGTTTGATCCGGTCCAGGCCGTAAGCCGCCAGCTCATGGGCGGCGTTGTGCAGCTCGGCGGCCAGTTCGACGCCCGTGGCGCCGGCACCGACGATAGCCACGCTGATCTGCTCGACCACATCGGTCTGCCCGGCGTGGGCGCGCAGGTAGTGGTTGAGCAGTTGCTGATGGAAGCGCTCGGCCTGCTTGCGCGTGTCGAGGAACAGGCAGTGCTGGGCGGCGCCCTGGGTGCCGAAGTCGTTGGTGGTGCTGCCCACGGCGATCACCAGGGTGTCATACCCCAGCTCGCGGGCCGGCAGCAGCTCCAGGCCGTTTTCGTCGTAGGTGGCGGCCAGCTGGATTTTCTTCTGCTGACGGTCGAGCCCGCTCATGCGGCCCAGCTGGAACTCGAAGTGGTTCCATTTGGCTTGGGCGACATAGTTGAGTTCGTCTTCGGAAGAGTTCAGCGAGCCGGCAGCCACTTCATGCAGCAGGGGCTTCCAGATGTGGGTCAGGTTCGCGTCGACCAGCATCACACTGGCGGTACCGCGCTTGCCCAGAGTCTTACCCAGACGGGTAGCCAACTCCAGACCGCCGGCGCCGCCGCCAACGATGACAATACGATGAGTCATGGGGATATCTCGCAAGGCTAAAAGAAATCGGTACGGTTACCCGAGCGAGCGCGATGCAGCTCATAGCGTCAGGTAACTGATAAGTCGGCTCAGCAAGCCCAGGCCAATGGTGATGGTCACGACTATCACGAGGAGCATCCACGGCCGGAAGGGCCGGCGCTCGACTCGGTGCTGGGCCAGTTGCAGGTATTCTTCGACATGGCGTTGGTCGTCGGGGTTCAGGCGGCTGGTCATAAAAAGCCTCGTCAGCTAGACGTTGCGAAAAGTATGAAGGTTACAGCGCAGTGCCATCTTGTCGGGCTATGCGGCATGGAACGGAGCGTAGCTGCTCGCGGATGCGGACCTTGTCATCGCGCGAGTGATTGCGCTTTGTAACACTCGCAGGGTGTTTGCGCCATGCCACGATGGCCTGAAGGGGGCCGGGAAATTCCGCTCCAGGCGGCCTACAGGCTGATACCGACGTCGAAGAGGATGCTGCGCCCCAGGTTGCCGCGCAGGAAGTCCGGCGCGTCGGGATGGGCGAACAGCACGCGGGCGAAGGTCGGCCCGACCAGCGACAACGAGCGCCAGCCCTGGCGCAGATACTCGGTCGGTGGCGGGAAGTGGCTGTTGAGGTCGAGCACTTCGCGCTTGAGGCTGGCGAAGGCGATGATGTCCAGCTCCCCCAGGTCCATGCCACGTTCTTTGTAGTTGTGGGCTTTCTTGCGCAGGGTCGGGGCCAGCCTGAGCAACAGTTCGTTGGCCGGAATGCGCTTGGGCTTGGCCTCGCGCCGCACCAGTTGGCTGAGGGAGAAGGCACTGCGGCGCCGTTGCAATTCGTCGCGCCATTCGTCGTTGAGGCGGCGGCCTTCGTCCAGCACGAAGAACACCTCGAAACAGGCTTCGCGAAACAGTACGTCCGGCGGTTCCTGCCCAGCGGGCGTGAACTCGTCGGCACGGTAGGGGATGTTCAAGCCTTGCAGCAGGCGTTGGCAGACCCAACGCTCACGCTCCCATTTGCGCGCATTGGACAGGAACGCATTGGCTTGTTCGGCCTGAATAGTGAGCAGGCGCAGGTAATCTGAGTCATCCATAGTCCAAGCTTAGCGTCCAAACGCTGATCCAAGAAATACACTCTGCCGGGTCGGCGGGGGCTGACTGCACTTATAACGGATAAGTGTGACATCAGGTCAACCCTCTGCCGCTCCTTCAGGCCCGCCAGGGTTTCAGCCAGAGGCCCAGGGCGATCAGCAGGAGCAGCCCGGCCACTGTGCTGAGCCCCAGTTGCAGCCAGACATTCAGCAGCGGATGCAACAGCAGCGCCGCGGCACCCAGCAGAATGGCGCTGACGGCCCAGCGCGCCGGCCAACTGATGAGGCTGAGCAACTGTTGGCGCTGCATCAGCAACAGGTTGGTCAGAATCACGCCGCCGAGGGCGGCCAGGGGAATCGCATTCAACCCCGTAATCAGCGGCAAGCCCGCCAGCAGCAAGGCGTTGAGCAGGCTGCCGAGCAGTTCGCAGTACAGCGGCGTTCGGGTATCGCCGGCGGCATAGGCGTAGCGCGCGAGCATGGCGTTCCAGGCGCCGAACACCAGGGACACGGCGAACCAGCCCAGCAGCGCTGGCAGCGGCCCGTCGGCGCTCTGGGCGGGTAGCAACCAGTGGATCAGCGCCGGGCTGGCGCCCACCAGGCCGAGGGCGGCTGGCAGGCTCAGCAGGGTCGCGGCGTCGAGCCCGCGATGCAACAGCCCCAGGCGCTGATCGCCGGACTTGCCGCTCATCAAACCGAGCAGGACCTGGTTCAGGCTCATCAAGGCAATCAACGGCAGGTTGATCAGCTTGCGCGCCAGGTTGACCCAGGTCACCGCGCCTTCGCCCAGGTAGCTGGCGACCACCCGTTCCACCAGCGCCAGGCCCTGGCTGGCCAGGTTGCTGGTCAGCAGCGGGCCGAGGCGCACGAGCAATTCACGGCTGGCTCCAACGTCCCCGCGGATCTGCCAGGGGCGCCAGCCGATTTGCCAGATCGCCGGCACCAGCGACAGGCACATCAGCAGGCTGCCGAGAAAAAACGCCAGCGAAAGGCCGGAGCCCAGGCTCGCCTGGCCGTAGAAAAACAGATAAAGCACCGGTGGCAGGTTGAACAGCAGCGAGCCCAGCCCCGGCAGGACAAAACGTTGCCGGGCGTGCAGCGGAATGCTGAACAGCGCATGCAGGAGCAGGCCGGGGATACAGGCGGCCAGGCTGCGCAGATTGGCGGCGGCTTCGGCCTGGGCTGCGCTGTCGAGCCCGGGACCGATCAGGCGGATCCACAGTGGTGCGCTCAAGGCCAGCAGGGCATACAGCCCCAGTCCCAGGCCCAGCAGGCGCGGACTCAGGCCGGCCAGCCAGGCGTGCTGGCGCTGGGCGTCGCGCTCCTGATAGAGCGGCAGGGCCGCGGCCGCCAGGATACCGGCCGCCAGGGTCATGCGCAGGGCTTCGGGAATGAACACCGCGACCAGGAAGGCATCGCTGCGGCTGCCCGCGCCCCAGGCCGCCACCAGCAGCCATTCGCGGGCAAAACCGGCGAGCAGCCCGGCGAGGGTCGCCAGGGTCAGTAGCAGGGTGCTGCCGAGCATCAATAGAACAGGGTGAACAGGCCTTTGCCACCCACCTTGTAGTTCAGGTCGTGAGGGCGCTCGCCCATGGGTTTGGCACCGCTGCCACCGATGATCTTGTAGGGGGGAACGGCCTTGGCCACCAGGGTGTTGGCGGTCACTACCGCCCCGCGACCGATATGCGAGCCATGGGCGATCAGCGCCCGGGTGGCGATCCAGGCGTAGTCATCGATGTAGATGGGCGCGGATATCGACCAGAACTCGGGGCTCATCGGGTCATGGCCGCCGGCGAGAATCAGCACGTGAGAGGCGATCGTCACATGATCGCCGATGATCAGCCCGGCCCGGGCGTCGACCTGACAATGCCAGGCGACCACGCTGTCATCGCCGATCACCAGGTTTTCCACCCCCAGCACCTCGGTGTTGCGCCAGATGGTCGAGCCCTTGCCGATTTTCGCGCCGCCCAGGCGTAGCCAGGCGATGCGCACGTGATGGCTGGGGATCTTGTTGATCAGGATGTTGTAGGCCTGTTCCCAGGCCCGCAACCAGCGGTCCTTGAGGGTGGCCAGGTTCTTGCCGTAGCGCGGCACCAGGGTGGTGGGGATGTCCTGCTTCAAGCGGCGATACAGGCTTCGGGCCAGGGGATGTTCGATGATCTGTTCGATGTCCACCGAGGAGATGCTGTAGCGCGCCTGCTCGCCGTCGCCCTCGACGAACAGCACGTCGTTGTTCAGCCCCCAGCTGTAGGCCTCGAGCAGTTCATCGTGGCTGACGCCCAGCTCCGAGGCCAGGGCAGGCAGGCGTTCCGGCAGATCCGCAGAATGGAAAATACGGTGTTTCATGCTTGGCGATCCTTGGGGTTGATGGGGGGGAGGGTGATGGCCGGGCGTAACCGGACCTGTTGCAGGCTCATGCCCATCAACAGCCAGAACAGACCGATCAGCACGAAAGTGAAGCTGAAGTAGTGGTCGAACAGACCCGTCAGCAACGCCGCCAGCAGGCCGGAAATGCAGCCCAGCCACAGTGCGTTGTCAGCGGTTATCTGACGGATCGGCGCCAGTGGGCGCACCTCGCGCCACCACATCAGGGTGACGGCGATGAACAGCAGCATCCCCGGAATACCGATCTTGTAGATGAAGTTCAGCCACAGGTTGGAGATACCCGGCAGGTCGGTGCCCGGTACCGGCGGATCGACCTTGAAGCCGATGCCCAGCGGGTAGCGCATCATCGCCTCGGGGAATTTCTCGTATTCCTCGAAACGTACTTCGGTACTGGCGTTGGTCGCCGAGAACATGGTCATCAGGCGTTCCTGCAACGGCGGATAGAACATCACCAGGGCCACCGCGAAAACCGCCCCGAGGCCGATGATCCGACCGCTGTAGGGCACGCGTTTGTAGGTCAGCCAGAGCAGCACCAGGGCCAGGGCCAGGATCGCCCCGCGGGAAATACTCAGCAGCAGCCCGGCGCAACCGAGGATCGCCACCGCCAGCCCCAGGGCCCGGCGCGCACCGGTCCGGGTCCAGCCGTAGAGCAGTGCCAGGGGAATGAACAACACCAGCACGCCGCCGGTGAGGTTGGGGTGAACCCAGGGCGATGCCATGCGCTGGTAGTTGGCGGAGAAGATGTCCTTCACCGCTTCCGGGTGGGCGTACTTGAGGTCGGTGAGGATCGGGATCATCGACATCGCGTTGCGCGACTTGATGAACATGCCGATCGACAACAGCAGCATCAGCAGAGTGCCCAGCAACAGGGCGATCACCACCTTGTCGCGGTCGGCATCGGTACGCAGCAGCAGCGGCACCATGAACAGCAGCGACAGGTTCATCAGCCAGCGCACCCAGTTCACCGGGCCGTTGCCATCGGCATGAATGATCAGCATGCCCCAGACAAAGGGAATGGCGCTGAACAGCATCAACCAGACCATGGCCCGTTCGGTGGGACGCCAGAGCATGAGGTTGCGGGTCTTGCCGATGAACGATTGCCAGAACAACCCGACCCAGGTCAGGCCCAGCACCGCTTCACTGACCGTGGTGCGAATCCCCAGTTGCAGCGTGGTGTAGGGGATGCAGGTGGCCAGCACGGCGAAGATCAGCAGGCCCCACAGCGGCTTGCGGATCAGCGTCAGGGTCACGGCCAGGCCGATCACCACGAAGATGACTTTTGCCGGTGGCAGGGCCCACAACAGAATCCCGAAGATCAACCCCAGGGTCAGGCCAATGAATTTTCCTGGCAGCATCAGTGAAAGAGCCCTGTGAGCAAGGTATTGAGGCGCTGGCGGTAGGTCGGCTCGGAAAATTGCCGGGCCCAGTCGCGCAGGGTGTCCGGATCCGGTCTGTTGCTGTCCTGGGCCTGTTCGATCAGTGCGTTGCGCAGGCTGGCGCGATCACGGGCATTGAAGCGTCGCGCGCTGGGCGGAGAGACCTCGTCGAGGGCCGAGCCCCTGGCCACCGCCACCGGCGTGCCCTGCCACAGCGCCTCGACCACCGGCAGGCCGAAGCCTTCGGCGTAGGAGGGTTGCCACAGGCAGTCGGCATGCTGGTACAGGGCCTGCAACTGCTCGTCGCTGACGCCATTGACCCAATGCAGGCCGGGCAACTGGCTCAGGTTCGCCGGCAGATCGCTGGCATGCCCGACCAGGACCAGCTCCGGCACTTGCGGGTTTTCCTGGCGGCAGCGCTGCCACTGCTCGATGAAGAACGGCATGTTCTTGCGCGGCTCCCGTGTCCCGACGGCCAGCCAGTAGCGCTCGGGCAGGCCCGCCGGCAGCGGACCGATGGCGCCCTGGAACTCTGGCACCAGGTTGTTCAACACACGAAACTTCGGCCGCGCCCAGGGAAACAGCCGGGCCGCTTCGCTGCAGGAAAACCGCGAAGGGCACCAGACTTCATCGGCGACCCAGATCGACCAGGCGATCGACACGGCATCGATCAGTCGATAGGCCAGGGCCTTGAGCTGCGAGCGGTGGAAGTTGCGCTGGGTCAGCTGGAACAGGTCATGCAGGATCAGCACATAACGGGTACCCGCCGGCTTGTGGCCGATGGGCAGGCCCATGTTGGCGGTGGCGATGTACAGGTCGACCGACTGCTCGCGAATGGTCGCCGGCAAGAATTTGCGTTCGAAGCGCAGGCGCACGCCGGGGCGTTGCACGCCATCGAGGGGGCTCGGCCAGGCCGGACAGAAGGCGGTCTGGCGTTGCTCATGCTCCAGTGGCGCTTCGCTCACCAGCAGCAATTCGGTGTCTTCACGGGCGCGCAGGGCCTGTTCCAGTGCCTTGACCTGACGGGCGATGCCCGAGGAGGGAGCGACCGTGGCCGGACGATAATCGAGGGCTACACGCATGCGGGATGCTCCTGTGTGGAGGGCAGAGTCCGGTAGATCTGTTCCAGTTCGTCACCGGCCACGGCCCAGTCGTGATACTGGCGGGCATACAGGCGGGCAGCGCCGGCCAGTTGGGCGGCGCGGGACGGCTCGCTCAACAGGCGAATCACGGCATCGGCCAGGGCCTGGGCATTGTCGCCTGCCAGGTAATGTTCCTCGGGGCGGATGGCCAGGCCCGAGGCGCCTTGTGCGGTGCTGACCAGCGGCAGGCCGGCGGCCATGGCTTCGAGCACCTTGAGCTTGGAGCCGCCACCCTGGCGCAACGGCGCGATGAACAGCGCGCAACGTCGTTGCAGATCGGGCAGGTCCGGCACGAAGCCGACCCACTCGATGCGGCTGTCGGTCCAGCGTTCGGGCCAACTGGCCGGCAAGGCATACCCGGCCACTGCCAGGCGCGCCTCGGGGCAATGGCTCCAGACCCGCGGGAAAATCTCGTCGAGCATCCATTGCACGGCGTCCAGGTTCGGTGCGTATTCGTAGTTGCCGACGAACAGCACCCGCTGGCTCTGCGGGTCGGCCGAGACCTCGGCAAAGCTGCGGCTGTCGACGCCGTTGACCACTACCTCGACCGGGGTACGGGTCAGCTGGCGCATGGCCCGGGCGTCGCTTTCAGTCACCGCGACCACCTGGCGGGCCGCGTCGAACGCCTTGCGTTCCCACTGCCGGCAGCGCCATTGGTCGTAGCTCACGAAAAGGCTGGCCCAGGCCGGGAAGCGGTCATAGGTCGCGCCGCCCAGGCTGGATTCGAGGTTGTGCTCGGTGAGCACGAAGTCCCGGCCGGCCCGCCGCAGCGGTTGCAGATAGGGTTGCAGGCTGTAGCTGTGCTCGACCTGGATCACATCCCAGGGCTCCTGCAGCAGGCTGTCGAAGCGCTCGCGCAAAGGACGCGACACGCCGTTGACCGTGGTCAGCAGCGGCCAGGGTGCGAACAGTCCGGCCAGCAGCGTGACCGGGTGTTTCAGTGGGCGCCGGGGTTCCACGATCAGGCGTTCCAGCCAGGGCTCGAGGGCGGCGCGGGTGGCGGCATCGGCCTCGGTCTTCGATTGCACCAGCAAGGTGATGCGGTGACCCCTCTCGCTCAAGGTCCGCAGCAAGTGAAACTGGCGAGTCTTGCCACCGCTGGTCATGGGCCAGGGCAGGTAGGGGAGAATCCAGAGAATCTTCACGTACGGCACTCCAGGTCGAGATCGATTACCACACGAGAATCTGCAGGGACGATTTCACGGTCGGCTGGATGCCGTCCGCGGCGTCGAGACTGGCCCGGGTTCCGCTGAGCGGATCGTAGAGCTCGGCCTGCTGCACCTGGGGCAAGCGGATGGTGCCGCCCTTGGCGCTCCAGAACATCAGCAGGCGCTTACCGTCGTCGCGGGTCCAGGACACGCTGTAGAAAGTGTCGGGCAGGTTTGCAAGCTCCGGTGTCTTGCCGGGCTTGAGGCGTGCGCCGGTAATCTCGAGAAACTGCGCGAGCGCCTTGTACACCGGCTTGGGTTCGCCGTTGAGGTCGAGCAGGCCGTAATGCTGGTCGCGGGCCGAGGCGCGCGAGTCGAGATCGGAAAGGGCGAAGAGGAAGATCCGCTCGTAGTCCTGATCGCTCATCAACGCCAGGCGGCGCAGGGTGTAGTCGGCCTGGCCGTCGACGCCAATCAGCCGCTGCATCTCCTTGGGCCCCGCGTAGCTCGACCAGCCCCACTCGGTGGCCCAGACCCTCTTCAGGCCGGCGCCGTGCAGCATGTCGTTGAGCTGCTTGCCGCGCAGCAGCACTTCGTTCTTGCCCGGCTCATCGCTTTCCGGGGTTTCCGAATACGGGTGATAGGCGGCGACCATGCCCAGGCTCTGCACGCCCAGTTCGCCGAGTTTCTCGAACATCAGCGCGTTGCGCTGGGTCGGCATCTGGCTGTAGTAGGCCATGCCGCCCATGACCTGGATCTTGTCCGGCGCCACCTGGTTCAGGGCTTGATGAGTTGCCAGCAACAGCTCGCCGTAGCCTTTGGCATCGGGTTTCGGCCGCCAGTTGTTGGGTATGTTCTGTTCATTCCACGCCTGCCAGGCGTCGATGTTCGGGTAACGCTGGGCCAGCATGGCCATGCGCGTGGCGAAGACTTTCGGATCCCGCGGCGGGTACTGATCCTGGAAGGGCCCACCCTTGGGGGCGGTGGTGACGAAGGGCGCCGAGCCCACCAGGTAGAACAGCGATTTGAGTTTCGAATCGCTCAGGGTCCGGTCCAGTTCGTCGAGGGTGCTGAGCTGGTAACCCTCTTCGGTGGGCTCGAGCCGATCCCAGTGCAGGTCGACCCGTACCCATTGCAGGCCGAGCTGTTTATAGGCGGCGATCTGTTTGCGGTATTGCTGCGGGGTGAACCACAGGAAGTGCGCGTTGACCCCCAGGTAGTCCTTCCACACCAGGGTGCGATCGGGGGCCAGGTTGATTGGCGTGGCATCGACCTGTTCGCTGAGCAGCAGGGCGCCGCCCACCGCCAGCGCGGCCACCAGCGGCAGATAGCGCAATAGAGGGCGACGTTCGAGGCCTGGTCGGGTCTTCATTTCGATCGCTCCTTACACACTTCATTGAACAGTTCGGCGAAGCGCCGCGCGGTGGCGCTCCACTCGCGCTGTTGCCCGGCTTCGCTGGCCCGCGCGGCCCACTGGCGCGCCAGTTCGGGCTCCAGCACCAGGCGGCTCAGGTGCTGGCTCAGCGCTTCGACATCGCCTTGCTGATAGGTCACGCCATTGCCGCCGGCAACCTCCTCGGCAAAGGCCCGGGCATTGGAGGTGATAACCCCGCGACCACAGGCATTGGCCCAGGACAGGGCGCCGCTGGTGCCGCGCATCTGGCCGAGCCAGGCGAGTTTTTTCGATTCCCGGTACGGCAGCACCATCACATGGTGGGCCTGGATGGTGCTGGCGATCTCGGCGGACGGCAGGTCCAGTTGCCAGTCCACCACATCGTCCAGTTGCAGTTCGCGAATGCGCTGGCGCAGGCCGTCGAGGTAGTTGCCGGCCGGGTCGAAGGTCATTTCCGGGGCGGTGCCACCGGCCAGCGTCAGGCGCACCTGACCACGGCACTGCGGGTTGGCCGCCAGGGTGCGGGCCAGGGCTTCGATCAGGTCCTCGATGCCCTTGCCGCGGTAGATGAAGCCGAAGTACAGCAGGCGCAATGGCACCAGCGGCGGCAGTTCGGCCGCGGGGATCGGCAGGTTGCCGTGGGCGATCACCGCCACCTGTTGCGGTTGCAGGCCCATGCGCTGGCGCAGGCAGTCGCCGCCCAGCCGGGTCAGGGTAATCAGCCGGCGCATGCCGCGGGCCAGGCGCCGTTCTTCGTGCAGGGTCAGCGGGTCGGCGAGCAGCGCCGCCGCTTGCGGCAGCGGGTGCGGCAGGCGTTCGAGCAGGGTCAGCGGCCAGAACAGCCGGGCGCGCCGCCAGATCAGGCGTTCCGGGTCATGCACGGTGGCCGTGCGGGGGATCCGCGGTTGTTCGGTGCTCAGGTAGTCGAGCGCCTGGAATTCGCCGAAGCGGCCACCCCCGAGTTCGGCGTGCACCAGGTCGACGCCCGTCCAGTCGAAGGCGCGCAGGCGCGTCAGCTGCTCCGCTGGATCGTGACAGCCGGCCAGCGGTGTCAGCACTTCGATGCCAAGGCCGCGCAGCGCATTGCTGAAATGCGCGGCGTAGTCGGCGATACCGGTCTGTTCCGGCGGCAGCGGGGCCAGCAAGGCGATACGCATCAGGCCGCACCGCGCCAGCTGTTGATCCGCTCCAACACCCTGGACGGCACTTCGAAGCGGCGACGGTTGAGGATCAGCCCGTCGACCTTGCCGAAAGCGGTGGTCAGCAGCGACATTGCATTCTCGATCATCGGCACGGTGCTGGTCCGAGCCTCGATCACCAGGGCGATCAGGTCGGCGCGGCGCAGGATCAGGAAGGCCTCCTGGTTCGACAGCAGGGCCGAGGCGTCCAGCAGCAGCACTTCACCGGGCTGGGCCGGCGCGCTGTCGTTGACCCGCACGCGTTGGCCGCGTTCCTCCAGCAGGCGGCGCAGGCGTTCGAGGATGAAACTCACGCCTTCGCCATGGCGCGCCGAGGTCAGGCCCAGGGTCAAGCCCTGGCTCTCGATGCGGTCCATGGGCAACAGGCTGTAGAGGCGGTAGATGCTCGCGGTCATTGCCGCGGGCGTGGCGTCCTCGAGGTCCGGCACGCTGCCCCACAGCGGCACCTGGAACAGCTCCGGCAGGCGCGAGCCGTCGTGGATGCGCTGGTCCAGCAGGTAGCAGACATAGATGGTCAAAAGACCCACGGCGATCCCCGCGGGAATAGCGAACAGCAGGATCAGCAGGCTCTTGGGGAAGACCCGCGCCGGGTTGAAGGTGGCGTGCTCGATGATCGCGATGTTGCTGATCTGGCTGCTGTCGAGCTCGTGGTCGATACGCGCCTGTTCCAGGTTTTCCGAGTACAGCGCGTAGCTCTTTTCGGCGGTGCGCAACTGCTGGGTCAGGCGGTTGAGTTCAGGCTCGTCGGTCAGTACCCGGTCGCGCTCGGTACGCAGGGCGGCAAGGGTCTTGTCGTAGTTCTCGATCTGCCCGGTCAGCCGGCGTTGTTGCAGCTGGGCATCGATGACCTGCTGCTTGACGTTGGTCACCAGGCTATTGGGCGCGGTGTTCTTCGAGCGTTCCAGACGGGTCTCTTCCTGTTCGCTGAGGGCCTGCAGGTCGTGGATGTTCTGTTCGATCTGCTTGACCGCCGGCGCCTCGGGCAAATAGGTGCGCAGCAGGCGCGCGCGTTCCACTTGCAGGGTGTTGAGCTGGCGCTTGAGGTCGAGCTGGGTCGGGTTGAGGCTGGTCTCGCGACTGGTCACCACTTCGCCGGGCTGATCGAGGATCTGCTGGCGGGCGTTGATCAGGAAGCTGCTGATCCCGGACAGCTGGTTCTGCGCATTGACCCGGGCGTCGGTCAGCCGGTCGATCTGGCTGGTGAGGTTTTCCAGGCGAGCTTCGACGCTGATCGAATCGATCTGCTTCAGGCGGCCCTGCAACTGTTCCTTGAGGCTGAGGATCTGCGCGGCGACCTTGTTGCCTTCGCCCTCATAGAAGGCATAGAGGCTTTTACGCCCGAGCACTCGGGCGCGCTCCTCGAGGAAGGTGTCGACCCAGATCTTCACCACTTGCTGGGCGATTTCCGGGTCGTCCCAGGTAAAGCTGATATCGATCACCGACGATCCCGCTTCATGGCTGGCCTGGAAGTTCTTTTCCAGGCGGGTCGCCAGGCGGTCTTGCGGGCTCTGCGGCTCCGACAGACCGACCAGTTGCAGCAGGCTGCGCAGGGCGTCGATGGCCGTGCCCATGGCTTGCTTGGCGTAGAACTTGAGGGTCTTCCAGAAACCCTGGGGTTCGGCGGCCGCGCTCAGTTCCAGGTAGCGCTGGGCGACGATGTGCACGATGGGGCGACCGGTGAGCATCTTTTCCTCATCGACGATCGGGTCGTGCTGGGTGCTGGGCGAGATCAGCGTCTGGCGATTACCGGCCTCGATCGGCACCGTGGTGCTGTCGCGCCCGGGCTTGACCAGCAGGCGCGCGTCCGACTCGTAGCGCGTTGGCAGCAGGAAGGCGCCCAGCACCGCGACCACGATGGTAGTGATGACCGCCAGCTTGAACTCGCGGCGGAATATGAAGAACAGGCGTAACAGGTCGCGTAGAGAGCGTATTTCGATCACGGGATCACTCCGTTGAAAGTACTTGTAGCAGTGGCTGATGGAGGCCGATCTAACGTATCGATCCTGTTTACTGCCCCGTCCCGGTACCGGTGGAACTGCTGGTGAAGTTGTTGATGGTGTTACCGCTGTTTTTCACGTCCTGGGTGTTGAGGTCATAGTTGAAGCCGACACCAATCCCCTTGTTGATCGGGAACAGCTTGGTGAAGTACATGTCCACCGCTTCCACCGTGCTGCCGATGGTCGATTGCGGCACGTAGATCAGGTCGCCGCGCTGCAGGGCGACCAGCGGATGATTGGGGTTGCTGAGCATGTTGCTGAGGTCGACGAAGTACATCTTGTACTTGCCGTCGGGGCCGGTCCTGAGCAGGGCGATGTTGGAGCTGTCGGCCGAGGGCAGCACGCCACCGGAGCTGAGCAGGGCCTGTTCCACCGACACGGTTCCGGCCAGGTTGAAGAACGACGGGTTGGCCACCGCGCCGCCGATGAACACCCGGTTGCTCGGGGCAATGGCGATGTTCACGGTCACTTCGGGCTCGCGGTAGACACGTGTGTAGCGTTTGGTGATTTCCTTGCCCAGGTCTTCCGGGGTCAGCAGCGCGGCCTTGATCCGGCCGATGTTGGGCATCGAGATGAAACCGTCCGGTCGCACCACGAACATCGTCATGTCGTCGGAGCTGGCCGGCTCCTGGGCATCGCGCACGATGCGCAGGGTGTCGCCGCTCTGGATCAGCACCTGGGCGGGTGGCAGGTCGGCCAGGGTCAGTGCCGCCTCATGGCGGGCCTTGAGGGTATCGCCGTCGGGGAGCGCGACATGCGCGGGAGTCGAACAGCCGCCCAGCCACAGGGAGGCGGTCAGGATGCTCAACAGACAAAGCCGGGAAGGTCGGTTAATAGTCATCATTGACAGCTCAGGTCCAGTAGTTTGAGAACATGCTCAAGCGACGCTTGAGCGGTGTCGGCAGATGCTGTTCGGCGTGGCCGAGGCGATAGCCCAGCAGCTTCAGCGCGCTGCGCAGCAGTACTTCCGGTACGCGTTGCAACTGGCCGGCGTCACGCAAGGCGCGCAACTCGGCCTGGACGTAACGTTTGCCTTCTCCGCCCGCGGTGCCGAAGGCTTCGCGGATCCAGGGCTCGCGGCCATAAAACACGCCGATATCGAAATAACGGCGGAACTCCTGCATCAGACTGTAGCTGTGGGAATGCTGCACGCACGCACTGGCGGCATAGCGCACCAGATAACCGTTGAGCAGCATGCGCGCGGCGACGTGGGCGTCCTCGCTGCCGATCACATCCTCGGGAAAGCCGCCCACCGCTTGCAGGGCGCTGCGCCGGTAGACGGAAAACGAGTCCGAACTGAAGCAGGTCTTGATCCCCAGCTCCTCGGCGTCGGCCAGGCTTTTGCTGCGGCTCTGCGGGCTGTAGTTGAAGTGGCGCGACTGCGCCTCGAGAATCCCGGCCCCGGGGTGCGGCAGCTGACGACCGTAGGCGAGGCCGATCCGTGGATCCTCCTCCAGCTCCTGGATCAGGTTGGCGAAGGTCTGGGGCGTGGCCGGAATCGCATCCTGGGTCAGCAGGATCAGCGCGTCGGCATCCACCTGTTCGCTCGCCCAGCGCCGGGTGCCGCCATGGTTGAACTGCTGGGCGGCGATGACCTCCACCCGGGCACCGAACTGCCGGAAGCGGCTGACGGTGTCGTCCGTCGAGCTGCTGTCGACCACCAGCACGGTGTCCGGTTGCAGCGTCTGGGCGGTCAGCGCCGGGAGCAACCGATCGAGGTGCGCTCCGGCGTTGCGGGTGGGAATGATCAGCGCCACCTTCATCATGGTTTGACCTGCACCGGGGCGCGGCCGTAGACGTCTTCGAAGCGCACGATGTCGTCTTCGCCCAGGTACTCGCCGCTTTGCACTTCGATCATCACCAGGTCGATGATCCCGGGGTTGCTCAGGCGGTGTTTATGACCGGCGGGGATATAGGTGGATTCGTTGCTGTTGAGCAGGACCTCCAGGTCGCCATTGGTGATCAGGGCCGCACCGCTGACCACGATCCAGTGCTCGCTGCGGTGATGGTGCATCTGCAGCGACAGCGACTCCTTGGGCTTGACCATGATGCGCTTGATCTTGAAGCGGCTGCTTTCTTCCAGCACGGTGTAGGTCCCCCACGGCCGGGTGACCGTGCGGTGCAGGCTGTAGGCGCTGTGGCCCAGGCGCTTGAGTTCGGTGACGATATGGCGCACGTCCTGGGTCCGCGAGGCATCGGCCACCAGCAGCGCGTCCGGGGTGTCGACAATGATCAGGTCGCTGACGCCAACGGCGCCCAGTACACGCTTGGGCGAGTCGATATAGCAGTTGCTCACGTCATGCAGGATGGCTTCGCCGTTGACCTGGTTGCCGGCGGCGTCGCTCGGGGTCAACTGGCGCAGCGCATCCCAGGAACCGATGTCGCTCCAGCCCAGGTCACAGGGCACCACGGCGACCCGCTCGGAGCGCTCCATCAGGGCCACGTCGATCGAAACGTCCGGGGCACGGGCCAGGCTGTCGGCGTCGAGCTCACGCTGGCGGCAGTGTTTGTTGTCCAGGGTCATGCCTTGTTCCAGGCAGGCCTGGGCGGCGCTCAGCACCTCGGGAGCGTGCAGGGTCAGTTCTTGCAGCAGGGTATCGGCACGGAAGCAGAACATCCCGGCGTTCCACAGGTAGTCGCCACTGTCGACGTAGGCCTGGGCGGTGACCAGGTTGGGTTTTTCGACGAAGCGCGCGACCAGGAAACCCTCCTGCAGCGCCGGGCCCTGTTCGATGTAGCCGAAACCGGTCTCGGGTTTGTCGGGCTGAATGCCGAAGGTCGCCAGATAACCTGCTTCGGCGAGGCTGCGCGCCTTGCCCACGGCTGTGGCGAAGGCATCCTGGTCGAGGATCAGGTGGTCGGCCGGAAGGATCAGCAGCTGCGCCTCGTCGCCCCAGTACTCGCGAACATGCAGGGCCGCCACGGCGATGGCCACGGCGGTATTGCGGCCGAACGGCTCGAGCAGCAGGTCGAGGCCCAGCTTGCCCTGATTGACGTTGCGGTATTCGTCCAGCGAGCGGAACAGCAGGTCGCGGTTGGTCACCGTGACCACGCAGCTGACGTCCGGCAGATTGCTGGCGCGGACGAAGGTTTTTTGCAGCAGGCTCTGTCCATCGCGCATGCGTATGAATGGCTTGGGCATGTTCTGCCGAGAGACAGGCCACAGGCGCGAGCCGGAGCCGCCGGAAATAATGCAAGGGATCAATCCAGAGAATGCGCTCATCAGTAGACTTCCTTCGTCGAGAGGACGGCCGGAACCGTCATGAAAACGATGTACAGATCCAGCCAGACCGACCACTTGGAGATGTAATCGAGGTCGTACTCCACTCGTTTCTGGATTTTCTGCAGGGTGTCGGTTTCTCCCCGGTAGCCATTGATCTGCGCCCAGCCGGTGATACCGGGCTTGACCCGATGGCGCGAGCTGTATTCGCGCACCGCCTGTTCGAACGGCACTCCCGCCGCCTTGGTGGCGGTGGCATGTGGGCGAGGCCCGACAATCGACATGTTGCCCATCAGCACATTGAACAACTGGGGCAGCTCATCAATGCTGGTTTTGCGAATGAAACGTCCGACCCGGGTGATCCGCGGGTCTTCCCGAGTGGTTTGCCGTTCGGCATTGAGGTCCGCCTGCTCGACATACATCGAGCGGAACTTGAACACGCGGATCAGCCGGTCGTTGTAGCCGTAGCGCTTTTGCCGGAACAACACGGGGCCCTTGGAATCGAGTTTCACTGCCACTGCGGTGGCCAGCAGCACAGGGGACAACAGGACCAGGCCCAGCAGGGCGAGCAGGATGTCCTCGCAGCGTTTGATCAGCGGCGCCCAGCCGCGCAATGGCAGCTCCGAGGTGTTGAACATCAGGATGCCGCCGACATCGGTCATGCGGTTGTGGCCGAAACGCAGGGTGGTGATGTCGGGCACCAGGGCGACATTCACCGACAACTGCCGCAGCCGGTGCACCAGCCCGCCGATGCGCGCGTGCGCGGCCCAGGGCAGGGCGATCAGTACCTGGTTGACCTGTTCGGAACGGATCAGCTCTTCCAGGTTCTGGGTGTTGCCCAGGAAGGGCAGGTCGCAGAAGGCCTTGGGCACGCGGTCGCTGCGATCGTCGATGAACCCGATCAGGCCGGAGCGGATATCGCCGTGGCGCTGCATGTGTTCGGCAAGGAACAGCGCGCTCTCGCTGAAGCCGAGGATCACCGTGCGTTGCAGGTATTTGCCCCTGGCCATCCACGAATGGAACAGGCGCAGCAGGAACAGGCGCTCGATGCCAAACAGCACGAGGCTGGCGATGAACCAGACAGCCAGGTCCTGCAGGCTGAAGATCGGCAGCAGGTGCAGCCCCAGGTACATGACCAGCAGGATGCAGAAGGCGGACGTCCAGGCCACCAACATCGTGCGCAGACGCAGGCGATTGCTGAAGAACTCTTCGGAGTAGACCCCCTGGGCCTGGAACAGAATGACGGTGATCACCGCAAAAAACAGCAGCAGGCCAAGTACGGTAGGCCAGATATCCGCGCTGGCGGATTCAAGACTCAGGAGCAGCAGGATTCCAGGCAGGGCGGCGGACAGGGCGTGCGTCAGTTTCACTCCCGAAATGAAGAGTTCCATGAATCCGGTTCGGGTCAGAAACCTGCTATCAATCGATTTTGTAAGCATCGAATCCCGTCGCTGCCAGGTAAAACCCAGCTCTGATAAGGGTAAAGCCACTACAGAGGCAGGCTGAAAAAACTAAGGCTTACTGCAAAAAAGTCTGTTTTTTGGCGGCCTATGATGGCCAAACAATACTATTTTTTTGCCTTTATGGTCAACTAATTGACTAATTGTGGCAGATTAATCTTTTTTTTGCATTATGCACCGGTTTTTTGACGGTTCTGCGCATCCAGGACGAATAAAAGCCTGGGCATGTGTCACGAAGTTGGCTCATTCGTGAGCGAGGGCGTGACGGATGAATGGAGTGTTGTTCAGGGGGGGGCTCTTGTCCAACCGGTGGCGATTTATTCCCTTTGGCCCGTGATTGCGGGGTTCTTGATGGCTGGCGCAGCCCTCCGGCGAGGTGCTCTGGCGGTGTAGACTGGACGCTGCCGAACTAACCAAAGGAAGGGGAAGACGCTGTGAGATATTGGTCATTGCTGTTGCTGGGTTGCGTGCCGTTGCTGGCGCACGCGGTGGAAGTCGGTGAGCGCCTGGCGCCCTGGACTTTGCTCGATCAATTCGACCGGGCCTACAGTCTCGACGGGCAGACCCGGACCCTGCTGGTGGCGCGCAGCATGGATGGCGCCAAGCTGGTCAACGCCGCCTTGCAGGATCGGCCTGCGGGTTATCTGGAAGCCCGGCACACGATATTCGTGGCGGACATCCAGCGCATGCCGGCGGTGATCGCCAAGATGTTCGCGGTTCCGGCGATGCGTGATTATGACTACCGGATCATGCTCGACCGTGACGGACGGGTGGCGCCGCGCTACGCCGGGGCTGTGGATAAAGTCCTGTGGCTGCAGCTCGACGATGGCCGGCTGGTGGCTCAACGGGAATACGGCACGGTCGCCGAACTGCGCACAGCGCTGGAGCAGGCGCAACCATGATCAGCGCGGCTCTGCTGTCGCCGCTCACTCTCGGCGCTGGCTGGCTGATCTATGTGCCGGTGCTGCTCTGGGCCGCCTGGCGCGCGCCCTGGGTCGAGTTGTTCAGCGACAGCCGGCGCCAGCATCTGCTGTTCGGTACGGTGTTCGCGTTGTTCATGCTTTGGTTGGTGCGCCGGGATTTCGATACCGGGGTGTCCTACCACTTCATCGGCATGACGGCGGTGACCCTGTTGCTGGACTGGCCGCTGGCGATCGTCGGCGGGCTGATTGCCCAGGTGGGGTTGGTCGCGCTGGGTCGCCAGGATCTGGCGGCGGTCGGCATCAACGGCGCCTTGCTGATCCTGCTGCCGGTGCTGGTCACCGAATGCTGCGCGATCCTGGTGGAGCGCGCGCAGCCGCGTAATCCCTTTGTGTATATCTTCTGTTCCGGTTTTTTTGCCGCCGCGCTGTCGGCCTTGTTGTGCCTGTTGGTGGGTCTGGGGCTGCTCTGGTTCGACGGGCGTTTTGCCATGCCGGAATGGCTGGAGGACTTTGTCGGCTACCTGTGGCTGATCATCTTTCCCGAGGCCTTCATCAACGGCATGGTGGTCAGCGCCCTGGTGGTGTTCTGCCCCGAGTGGCTGGAAACCTTCAACCGCACCCGCTACCTCTCGGCGCCCTGGAAGGATGACGATCCGCGTTCTTGATCCATATCAAACACGTTCGGCAGGCACGGTCCCATGCTCGGCGAAAACCGTTCGGGAGCAGGGCCATGAGTGTGTATGAATGGGCGCGGCAGGAAGTACGCAAGAGTCTGGATGCTGCGCAGGAAGAGGGGTTCGAACCGGGCTTGAGCCTGCGCGCCCTGCTCAGCGCGGTGGTGCAGGAGAGTCGGCGGGTGCGCAGCGCCGAGGATCTGGCCGACGAGTTGCAGTTTCTCGCGGAGAACCTCGACGATACCCAGGATTACGCTTTCATGCGGCCTTGAGGCTTTAGTGGGCGCGAGGCGGCAGGTCGTCGGAAAACAGATCGTCCTCGGCATCCGGGCTGACCGGAATCTTGTGTTCTTCGGCAGCCCAGGCACCGAGGTCGATCAGTTTGCAGCGGTCCGAGCAGAACGGACGGTTGACGTTGTTCGCGGTCCATTCCACGGGCGCACCGCAGGTTGGACATTCCACGGTCAGGGGTTGGCTCATGACTGGCCTCCACGCAAGGTAAGGTAAAAGTGATGCAGGCGTTCGACCTCGCTGTGCAGCCAGGCGAGGTCGCGGTCGTTGACCAGCACATCGTCGGCATGGCTCAGGCGATCTTCGCGAGTTGCCTGGGCCGTGAGAATCGCCTGGACCTGCTGTTCGCTGATCCCGTCGCGTTGCAGGGTCCGCTCGATCTGCAGTTGCTGCGGCACATCGATCACCAGGATCCGCTGGGTCATCGCGTATTGCCCGGATTCGATCAACAGCGGTGACACCAGAATCGCGTAGGGCGACTCGGCGCGGGCCAGGTGGGCGGCGATTTCATCGGCAATCAACGGATGCAGCAAGGCTTCCAGCCAGAGGCGTTGTTGCGGCACCTCGAAGATCAGCTTGCGCAGCGCAGCGCGGTCCAACTGGCCATCGGCCTGCAGCACGCTGTCGCCGAAATGTTCGGCAATGCGGGCCAGGGCCGGGCGGCCGGGTTCCACCACCCAGCGGGCGGCGTGATCGGCATCCACCACGTGGATGCCCAGGTCGATGAAGTGCTGGGCCGCGGCACTTTTGCCACTGCCGATACCGCCGGTAAGGCCGAGGATCCAGGGTTTGAAAACAGGCTTGGTCATCTGAAACCGACAAACTGCAAATAGGAGCCGGTTATTTGACCACCCCAGAGCAAGGCAATCCAGCCGGCAATGGCCAGAAAGGGACCAAAAGGGATAGGCGTGGACATTTGCGCGCGGTTGCGGCGCAGCATGGCGACCCCGGCCAGGGCCCCCGTCAGTGAGGCCAGCAGCAGGGTCATCGGCAGAATCTGCCAGCCGCCCCAGGCGCCGAACATGGCCAACAGCTTGAAATCGCCGTGCCCCATGCCTTCCTTGCCGGTCAGCAGCTTGAACGACCAGTACACCGACCACAGGCACAGGTAGCCGGCCACGGCGCCCCACAGCGCATCGTGGAGGCTGACGAACAGGTCGAAACCATTGACGATCAGGCCCAGCCACAACAGAGGCAGCACCAGCACGTCGGGCAACAGTTGATGATCGGCATCGATCAGGCTCATCGCCAACAGGCCCCAGCTCAGGAACAGCATCAAGCCGGCCTGCCAGCCAAAGCCGAAATGCCAGGCCACGAACGCCGAGGCCAGGCCGCAGGTCAGCTCCACCAGCGGGTAGCGCCGGCCGATCGGGGTCTTGCACGCCGAGCAGCGTCCGCGCAGCAGCAGGTAGCTGAACACTGGGATGTTTTCCCAGGGGCGGATCGGGTGCGCGCAGTGAGGGCACTGGGAGTGTGGGAGCAACAGGTTGTAGGTCGGCCCGGCAGGTTCCACGGGCAGCCCCAGGATGTCCCGGGCCTGGGCATGCCAGTCGCGCTCGAGCATCTTTGGCAGCCGCCAGATCAGCACGTTGAGGAAGCTGCCGACAATCAGGCCCAGGACCAGCACCGATGCTACGAAGACCAGCGGGTAGCTGGCCAGGACCTCAGTCAATGACATGTTCAGATCGCTGTACCGAGTTGGAAGATGGGTAAGTACATGGCGACCACCAGGCCGCCGACGAGGGTGCCCAAAACTACCATGATCACGGGTTCCATGAGACTGCTCAGGGTGTCGACCAGGGTATCGACCTCTTCCTCATAGTGGATCGCGACCTTTTCCAGCATGCCGTCCAGGGCCCCGGACTCTTCGCCGATGGCGGTCATCTGGATGGCCATGCCGGGAAAGATACCGGATGCACGCATGGAAAAATGCAACTGCATGCCGGTCGCCACGTCCTGCCTGATGCGGTTCACCGCATGCTTGAACACCTGATTGCCGGTGGCCCCGGCCACCGAGCCCAGGGCCTCCACCAGCGGTACCCCGGCGGCGAAGGTGGTGGACAAGGTGCGGGCGTAGCGGGCCACCGCGGACTTGTACATCAGCGGCGCTACCAACGGCAGTTTCAGCAGGCCCACGTCCAGCCACTGGCGAAAGCGCGGTGAGTGCCGGTGGGCATGGCGCAGGCCGAACACGCTGAGCACCAGACCACCCGCCAGCAGCCACCACCAGCGCTGCACGAATTCCGAGAGGGCAATGACCAGTTGGGTGAACACTGGCAGCTGCGCGCCGAAGCCTTGGAACATCGACTGAAATTGCGGCACCACCTTGACCAGCAGGATCCCCGTCACCACCAGGGCCACACAGATCACCGCCAGGGGATAGGTCATGGCCTTGCGGATTCGCATCTTGAGGTTTTCGCTTTTTTCCTTGTAGGTCGCCACCCGCTCCAGCAGGGTTTCCAGGGCCCCGGCCTGTTCGCCGGCATCCACCAGGCTGCAGTACAGCTCGTCGAAATACCGCGGCCTCTTGCGCAACGCTGTGGTGAAGCTGCTGCCGGCGGCGATGTCCTGTTTCAGCTCGGCCATCAGTTTGCGCATGTTCGGGTTGTCGAAGCCCTCGGCAATGATGTTGAACGATTGCAGCAGCGGTACGCCGGCCTTGAGCAGGGTCGCCAGCTGCCGGGTGAACAGGCTGATGTCGCGGGCCTTGATCGGGGGCGTGCGCTGGAACAGCGAGCCGGATTTCTTCCTGACCCTGGCCGGGCTGATGCCTTGCTTGCGCAATTGGGCCCTGATCAGCGAGGGGGTATGGCCGCTCAATTCGCCGCGCAGTTTGCTGCCTTGCCTGTCGGTGCCTTCCCACAGGTAAACACTGACTTTTGCTGCCTTGACCGCCATGGTGTCGAGTCCCGGGTAGTGGTGGATGTCCCCAGGGCCGGCAATGCCCTGTGCGTTAGTGAGTGGAGCGCTGCGCGGGGCACAGCGTCCGGCTCATAGAGTTTGAATGGCCCGATACGTTCCTTGGACGGGGTCGGGCAGTGAATGCAATCGATGGTCGAGTGACAGCGTAGCTCGCCAAGGCGATCGGCCCAGGGCACTTGGCTGACCAAAAGTGTCAGATAGTGCGACTTCTGGCGCTCACTGCCGCCGGTCCGCGCCGCTGAAACCCCGTTCGCCCGGGGGCGCAGGCGCTGGCACAGGCTGTGCTATGGCTGTGTGGTGAGTGCCCAGATCCTTGGATATCCCCTGCTTGGAGCAGATAGATGAAGTATCAGAAAGGTTTTACCTTGATCGAGTTGCTGGTCGTCGTGGCGATCATCGGCATCCTGGCCACCTTTGCCATGCCGCTGTATTCCAAATACCAGGCGCGGGCCAAGGTCACCGCGGCCTTGGCCGAAGCCTCGGCGCTGAAGGTCAACTTCGAGGACGTGCTGAACCAGGGCAGCGACCCGACCCTGGAGCTGGTGGGGGGTAAGGCGGCGACGTCGAACTGCACCATGACCGCCGCGGGCTCCGCCTCGACCGGAGCGGGAACCATTGGCTGCACCATCCTCAATGCACCGGCGCCGGTGCTGAACAAGACCCTCACCCTGACCCGCACCACGGCCGATGGCTGGGTCTGCACCACCACTGTCCCCGCGGATTATTCCCCCAAAGGCTGCGCCGCCAGCGGCAGCTGAGTCCGGTTTTTGCGTGCTCGGCGCGTGAAACGCCACGCGCCACCGCGCCTTTTGGGAAAGTACCGAGAATTCAGGAAGTTAGCTCGGCCATTGAGAAATGCAACTTGCATGCAGATTATTCGCAGGTCATGCATTTTGCATGATCGCGCGTGTTTAGATTATTTTATAATTTATTGATATTTAAGGGTTTTATCGTTTTTATGAACTTGGCATAACGCCTGCAATCTACTTAAGTAACCCTGCTGCCAGGACCTGGAGCAGGTTTTCCAGAAGAACAGGAGTTACTCGTATGAAGAAGTTCGCTATCGCTGCTGCAACTGCTACCGCTCTGACCCTGGCCATGGCTAACGTCGCATTTGCCCAGACCACTCAAGCTACTCAGGCGCCAATGGTGCTCGCGGCGGGTGAAGTGACCAAGGCCAAGGAAGCCACTTCCGACACCTGGATCACCACCAAAGTCAAAGCGGATCTCGTAACTGAAAAAGGCATTCCTGGTACCGACATCAAGGTTGAAACCAACAAGGGTGTGGTTTCCCTGTCCTCTACCACTGCTCTGACCGCGTCGCAGAAAGAAGTCGCCGTCAACATCGCCAAGAACATCAAAGGCGTGAAGGCAGTATCGGCTGACGGTTTGAAAACCAACTAAGCCTCAAGCTTCTTTCCTGGACAGGGAGAAAACGCGGTAGAGGGTTCATCTGCCGCTTTCTTGAAGGTTCATGCGAATGGCCACAGGGAAGTGGCTCCTTTTGTAAACAGAACAGGCCCCGGCACAGTGTGTCGGGGCCTGTTCTGTTCATGGCGGGGAAACCGCAGGGCCGACCCGTTTCCGAGTCGGCGGGGAGGGCGGTTATTCGGCGTCCAGGTGCATGGGGGTAATGACCCGGCCGTCGCTTTCGGCCTGGCCGAGGTTGGCGTCGATGAAGTACACCCGGTCGTCCGTCAGTTGGCCCTTGTCCACCAGGAAGTCCTTGATGCTGCTGGCCCGTTCCTGGCCCAGCTGGCGCAACAGCACATCGCTGCCGCTCCAGAACTGGATCACGCCTTCCCGCATTTTCGCGGTGCGCTCTTCCTTGCCCAGATCCTTCCATTCGGCCGGTGGCTGGGCCTTGAGGCGGGTGCGATAGATGCCTTCCAGCAGCGGACCTTTCTCGCCTTCCGGCACCTTCAGCAAGGATGCCTGGGCCGGCACCTTGTCGCCGCGACGCTGGAGCATCTTGTAGTAGTTGTACTGGTATTCCCGCTCCAGGCGTTGCTCGGCGATCAGCGGGCCATCGCTGCTCTGCGCGGCGGTACCTTCGATCTCCAGACGCAGGGCCGGCCGCTCCTTGAGTGCGTTGGACAGCTTGACCAGCGCCGCTTCCGATTCCGGGGTCAAGTCACTCGAGCCCGGGGCGAACGAGACGCTGCCCAGGTCTTCCGAGCCACTGCCCGCGACCAGCCCGCCAATCAGTTTGAAGGGGGCGGCGGCGGCCTTGACGATCAGGTTGCGCAGGGTTTGCCAGACAATCGGCATGACGCTGAATTGCGGGTTGTTGAGGTCGCCGGTCACCGGCAGTTCGATGGAGATCTTGCCGTCGACATCCTTGAGCAAGGCGACCGCCAGTTTCAGTGGCAGGCTCACGGCATCCGGGCTGTCGACTTTTTCCCCCAGCTCCAGTTGTTCGACCACCACTTTGTTTTCGGCCTTGAGCTGGCCGTTGGTGATGACGTAGTGCAGGTCGAGGTTGAGCCGGCCCTTGCGGATACGGTAGCCGGCGAACTTGCCGGAGTAGGGGGTCAGGGTGGTCAGTTCGACGCGTTTGAAACTGGTGGCGATGTCCAGCGCGGCCATCGGATCGAAGGGGTTCACGCTGCCCTTGATGGTGACCGGCGCATAACGATCGACCTTGCCCTTGATATCGACGCTGGCCGGTTTTGCCTGGCGGCTGTCGATGGTGCCGATCTGGCCGTTGAGCTGCTGGACGGCCGTGGCGAAGTTGGGGGTCAGGCTGAAGTCGGCGAAGTTGGCCGAACCGTCGTTGATAGCGATCTGGCCGATATGGATGCCCAGGGGTTTTTCCTTGGCGGCCGGCTTGGCGGCACCTTTCGCAGCGCTGTCGGCCGGTTGCGGGATCAGCAGGTCATCGATGTTGGTGGTGCGGTCATCGTTGATCATGAAGCGCGCATAGGGCTGCAGCAGGTTGACCTTGTTGATCGTCAGGCTGTCGCCGTGCTGATAGTTCAGGCCTTCGAGCACCAACTGCTGCCATTTCACGAAGTCGCGGGTTTTCAGGGTGTCCAGGGTATGCAACTGGTCGACCTGGGCGCGGCCGGTCACGCTGAATGTCAGGGGGTCGATGTTTTTCAGGTCCACCGCCAGGTCGCTGCCGAGCATGCCGCTGCGCAGCTCCAGGCGAATGAACGGGCTGATGTAGGACTGGGCGACCCGCAGGTCGATGTCCTTGGTTTGCACCGCCAGCTTGGCGGTCACCGGTTGCAGGTTGACCACGCCGCTGGCGAGGACTTTGCCCTGCTTGCCCAGCCCGGTGTCGAGCTTGAGGTTGAAAGGCGACTGGTTGAGGCTGTCGAAGTTCTGCACATCGAGGTTCAGTGGCCCGACCTCCAGCGCCACCGCCGGCTTGGCCTGACGGTCCGCCAGGTGCACCTGGTAATTGCGCAGTTGCACGTCCTTGAGCAGCACCTGCCAGGGTTTGCTTGGCGCCGGGGCTGCCGGTTGCGTATCGGCGGCGGCCGGAGCGGGCTTGGCGGCCGGTTTGGCCGGCTGGCTGGCGAACAGTTTCTGCCAGTCCAGTTGACCATCGGCCTCCAGGGCGGCCCAGGTTTCCAGTTTCTGGCTGCGGATCTTGCCGACCACCACTTGCTGCTTGGCCAGGTCGACCGTGGTTTCACTGATGTCCAGGCGCTCCAGGCGGGCCAGTGGCCGACCGTCGGGGGCCTTGATGGCGAAGGGGGCGACGCTGACCGAGGCATCGCTGAGCAGCAGTTCGGTTTCCTTGGCCAGGTTCAGCTTGTAGTGGGTGTTGAGGTTCAGCACGCCGTCTTCGAGAACCAGCGGCAAGGCATCGCGGACATAGGGCCACCAGGCCTTCATCTTGCCGTCGGTGACTTTCAGGGTACCTTCGGAGGCGATCGGGGTCAGGCTGAAATTGCCGCTCCAATCGATCTGACCGCCCGCGGGTCCCGCGGCGACCAGGGTCATGTCGGCACTGTCGTCGGGCAGGGTGCTGAGATTCTTCAGTTCCAGATTGAGCTTGTCGTAGAGGAAGTCGATGGGCTCGCTGGGCCGCGTGTCCTGGAAGTGCACATAACCGCCCGCCAGTTTGATGCGCTCGATACGCAGGGGGAACGGCTTGGCCTCGGGGTCGTCCGGAGTGGGTTCGCTGGCGGGCAGGTTGAACAGGCCCAGCAGGTTGAGCTTGCCGTCCTTGGCGAACAGGATCTCGGTCTTGGGTTTGTCCAGCTCGACGTCGGCCAGGTGCAGCGCGCGGGTCCAGAGGCTGTCCAGTTGCAGGTTGGCGTAGAGACGCTCGAAGGCCACCTGCTCCTTGCCCGGCTCACCGATATTCAGGCCCCAGAGCGTCAGTTCGAGACTGAACGGATTGAGTTCGATGCGCTGGATCTTTGCCGGTACCGTCGCGTAGTTGGCCAACTGTTGATTGGCCACCCGCAAGGCAATGCCCGGCAAAATCAGAAAGCCCAGCAGGCTGTACAGGGCGAGAGCGGTCAACAAGGCGCCGATAGCGCGGATCAATCCTTTGGACATGCGAGGCTTCATCTATCTGAATCGGAAGTGCGTTGGAGTATGGCACGCGTTTCCGGTTCCGAAACAATCCCAATCCTGTCGCAAACAGGATTGTTCAGATTCCTCGCAGGAGATCAGAGATGCAGGATCAGGGTCTTGAGCGGCGGTTGCTGGTCCATGGAAGGGAAGTCGCGACCAGGTGTCAGCACCTGCCATTCGCGTACCGGGCGCCCGGCTTTTTTGGCACAGCGCAGCACTTGTTCGCGCCAGTCGTCCAGCGTGACTTTCGCCAGGTTGTTGCAGCAGATCAGCACGCCATTGTCGGCGGTCGCCAGCAGGGCCGGCTTGAGCAGGCTCTGATAGTCGCGCAACAGGTCGACGGTGCCGAATGCACTCTTGGCCCAGGCCGGCGGGTCGAGCAGCACCAGGTCGTACTGGCGCTGTTCCAGGCGTGGGTAGCTGGGCAGCTTTTGCCCACGACGCTGGGTGATGGGCAGGCCGGCCAGCTGCCGGATCGCCGGGAAGTAATCCGATTGCACGAACTGCATGGCCGGCAATTGCGGATTGAGCTGGCCGTTCTCGCGGCCGACGGCCAGGTTGCCCTCGGCGAAGTCCAGGTTGCACACCTCGCGGGCGCCACCTGCCGCGGCACTCAGGCCGACACCGCAGGTATAGGCGAACAGGTTCAGCACGCTTTTGCCGGCGCTGTGGGCTTTGACCCAGCCACGGGCGTTGCGCAGGTCGAGAAACAGCAGCGGGTCCTGGCCGGCATGGCGACCGCGTACCCGGTAATTCAAGCCCCATTCGTGGCCGACCAGGTCTTTCAGCGCCTCTTCTTCGGCGCGGTAAACCGGATCTTCGCGGTCGATGCGTGAATTGCCCCGGGAGCGATCGTTGTAGACCAGCAGGGTGTCCAGGCCCAGCTGCTCCTGGACGGTCTCATGCAATTGCAGCAAGGCATCGCGTTCCAGCGTCTGGTGAAAGCTTTGCACCAGCAGCTGTCGGCCGTAACGGTCGATGGTCAGGCCCCCGGCGCCTTCCTGGCTGCCATGGAACAGCCGATAGCAGTCGGTGCCTTGGTGATGCAGCTCGACGAGCAGGTCCTGGCGATGATCGAGGGCGGCGCGCAGCGCCTGATTCAAGGAAGACATGCGGGCGCCTTGCGGATGATTGGGCGGGGCAGTTTACCAGCTTCGCCCGACCCTCTGTAGGAACAGCCGGTCGAGGAGTGGGGTGGGGCATGGTTCTGTAGGAGCGGCCGGTCGACGCTCGATTGCCCGCGATAAATCGTCAACGGTGACGCGGTATGTCTATAGCGCCGCGGTGGGATGACGTTTCTTTCGCGGGCAAGCCTCGCTCCTACAGGAAGGGCGCTGGGTTAGCGTTCGATAGCCAACGCCACGCCCTGACCGCCGCCGATGCACAAGGTCGCCAGGCCTTTCCTGGCATCGCGCTTGAGCATCTCGTGCAGCAGGGTCACCAGCACCCGGCAGCCCGAGGCGCCGATCGGGTGGCCGAGGGCGATGGCGCCGCCGTTGACGTTGACCTTGCTCGCGTCCCAACCCAGTTCCTTGCCCACCGACAACGACTGGGCGGCGAAGGCTTCGTTGGCTTCGATCAGGTCCAGCTGCTCCAGGGACCAGCCGGCCTTGTCCAGGCAGCGGCGGGTGGCCGATACCGGGCCGATGCCCATGATCGCCGGGTCGACCCCGGCGTTGGCGTAGGCGGCGATCTTCGCCAGCACCGGCAGGCCCAGGGCCTTGGCTTTGGCGGCGCTCATCAGGATCACCGCGGCGGCGCCGTCGTTCAGCGACGAGGCGTTGCCGGCGGTGACCGTGCCGTCTTTCTTGAAGGCTGGCTTGAGCTTGCCCAGGGATTCGGCGGTGGTGCCGGCGCGCGGCTGTTCGTCGGTGGCGAAGGCAATTGGGTCGCCCTTGCGCTGGGGAATCAGGATCGGGGTGATTTCATCGACGAAACGTCCGCCTTCGATGGCGGCCACGGCCTTCTGCTGCGAGGCGGCGGCAAAGGCGTCCTGGGCTTCGCGGCTGATGCCGTATTTGTCCACCAGGTTCTCGGCGGTGATGCCCATGTGGTAGTCGTTGAAGGCATCCCACAGGCCATCGCTGATCATGGTGTCGACGATCTGGCTGTGACCCATGCGCAGGCCGGTGCGGGCGCCGGGCAGCACGTAGTTGGCCAGGCTCATGTTTTCCTGGCCGCCGGCGATGATCACCTCGGCGTCGCCGCAGCGGATCGCCTGGGCGCCCAGGTGCAGGGCCTTGAGGCCGGAGCCGCAGACCTTGTTCAGGGTCAGCGCCGGCACGGCGTGGGGCAGGCCGGCCTTGATCGCGGCCTGGCGCGCGGGGTTCTGCCCGGCGCCGGCGGTGAGCACCTGGCCCATGATCACTTCATCGACCTGGGCGCCCTCCAGGCCGGTCTGGGCCAGCAGCTGGCGGATCACCGCGGCGCCGAGATCGACCGCGGAGATGTTCGCCAGCGAACCCTGGAAACTGCCGACCGCGGTGCGGGTGGCGGCAACGATTACGACGTCTTGCATGGCGCGAATCCTCATTGCTATGGGCGGCATCGGTCGGTGGATATAGACAGGGGACCGATGCGCGAGAACTTGGAAAATCATGGTTGCATAGAAGGTCGCGACGCCGCCAATCGCGAACCGGTGAGTCGCGTTCTGTTCGCCCGGTCGGCTATTACAGGCCCATGCGCCGGCGTGCGCGATGTATCGAGCCATTGCGTACCGCCCAGCGCAGCATTGGCGCACTGCGGTTGACGCTGGCGCGGATCAACTGGCGTTGCAGCAGCCCCTGGTTGACGCCAAGCATGTTGCTGGCCCAGTCGGGCAGCAGGTCGATGCCGGCCTGCATCATCAACGAGCCGAATGGCTTGGCCAGGCGGCTTGGGGCGGGGGCCGCCAGCAGCAGGCGCAGCACTTCGCGGCTGCGTTCATCGCAGAGCAGCTGTGGGCGCATCCGTGCCAGGTAATCCGCCACGGCCCGGCGCGAGCGCGGTACATCACTGGCGCCAAGACGCTCGGCGATCAGCGCGACTTCCCCGTAGTAACGGTCCTGGTCGGCAGGCGACAGCTGCGGATTGCGGTAACGCAAATGCGCCGCCAGAAAGCTGCTGACTTCGGCCACATGCACCCAGGTCAGCAGTTGCGGATCGCTGGCGGCATAGGGCCGGCCGTCTGGCGCATGGCCGACGATCTGCAGGTGAATGGTGCGCACCTTGTCGATCAGCCATTCGGCATCCTGCCGCGAGCCGAAGGTGGTGCCGGAAATGAACTGCGCGGTACGCCGCAGGCGCCCGATCATGTCTTCCCGGAAGTTCGAGTGATCCCAGACCCCGGCCAGGGCCAGCGGATGCAGGGCCTGCATCAACAAGGCGCTGATGCCGCCGATCAGCATGCTGCTGAAATCGCCATGCACCTGCCAGCAGATGGCGTCCGGGCCGAACAGGCCCGGGTCGCCCTTGGGGTTGTCCAGGTCGAGCTGGCCCAGCGACAGGCCACCCAGGCTCATCACCTGGGTTTCGATACGACTGCGAATGAATTCCATACCGCTTGGCTGTTCCTTGGTTGAGGCCCGAGGCCTCGCTCAGAGGTTCAGGCGTTTATCGATCAGGCCCTCGACCACGCTCGGGTCGGCCAGGGTCGAGGTATCGCCCAGGCTGTCGAGCTCATTGCAGGCGATCTTGCGCAGGATACGCCGCATGATCTTGCCCGAGCGGGTTTTCGGCAAGGCCGGCGCCCACTGGATCAGCTCCGGCTTGGCGAAACTGCCGATCTCGCGGCTGACCAGGCTCAACAGCTCTTGCTTCAATTCGTCGTTGGGTTCGACGCCATTCATCGGGGTGACAAAGGCATAGATGCCCTGGCCCTTGAGGTCGTGGGGGTAACCGACCACCGCGGCCTCGGCGATGCTGTCGTGCAGGACCAGGGCGCTCTCGACTTCGGCGGTGCCGATGCGATGGCCGGACACGTTGATCACGTCGTCGATGCGTCCGGTGATCCAGTAATCGCCGTCTTCATCGCGCCGCGCGCCGTCGCCGGTGAAGTAGTAGCCCGGGTAGGGTTTGAAATAGGTCTCGACCATGCGCTGCGGGTCGCCGTAGACGCTGCGGATCTGCGCCGGCCAACTGGCCTTGATCGCCAGGATGCCGCTGCCGGCGCCGCTGATTTCCTTGCCGTGCTCGTCCAGCAGCACCGGCTGCACCCCGAACATCGGGCGGGTGGCGCAGCCCGGCTTGATGTGGCTGGCGCTGACCAGCGGGCTGAGCATGATGCCGCCGGTTTCGGTCTGCCACCAGGTGTCGACGATTGGGCAGCGCTGTTCGCCGACGATATTGAAATACCACTCCCAGGCTTCCGGGTTGATCGGCTCGCCGACGCTGCCCAGCAGGCGCAGGCTGCTGCGCGAGGTGTGCTGCAGCGGCTCGGGACCTTCGCGCATCAGCGCGCGCAAGGCGGTGGGGGCGGTGTAGAAGATGTTCACCCGGTGCTTGTCGATGACTTCCCAGAAGCGCGAACTGCTCGGATAACTGGGCACGCCCTCGAAGATCAGGCTGGTCGCGCCATTGGCCAATGGGCCATAGACGATGTAGCTGTGGCCGGTGACCCAGCCGACGTCGGCGGTGCACCAGAAGACTTCGCCTTCGCGGTAGTCCAGTACGTATTTGAAGGTCATCGCCGCTTGCAGCAGGTAACCGCCGGTGGTGTGCAGCACGCCTTTGGGTTTGCCGGTGCTGCCGGAGGTGTAGAGGATGAACAGCGGGTCTTCGGCGTCCATCGGTTGCGGCGGGCAGTAGTCCTCGACGCCGCGTATGGCCTGGTGATACCAGAGGTCGCGGCCTTCGACCCAGTTCACCGGGTTCTGGGTGCGCTCGACCACCACCACCGTGCTGACGTTCGGGCAGCTTTGCAGGGCCTTGTCGACGTTGTTTTTCAAGGGCACGAACTTGCCGCCGCGGACCCCTTCGTCAGCGGTGATCAGGGTGCGGCAGTCGGCGTCGAGAATGCGGTCGCGCAGCGCGTCCGGGGAGAACCCACCAAAGACCACCGAGTGCACCGCACCGATACGGGTGCAGGCGAGCATGGCGTAGGCCGCCTCGGGGATCATCGGCATGTAGATGCAGACCCGGTCGCCCTTTTTCACGCCGCGGCTTTTCAGGACGTTGGCCAGGCGGCAGACGTAGTGATGGAGTTTCTTGTAGGTGATTTGTAGCGATTCGGCGGGGTCGTCGCCTTCCCAGATGAGCGCTACCTGATCGCCGCGTTTTTCCAGATGGCGGTCGATGCAGTTGTAGCTGACGTTCAACTGGCCACCGGCGAACCAGGTCGCGGAACCGGTTTTCAGGTCATAGCGCTGCACGGTTTGCCAGGGTGCGCTCCAGTGGAGAAAACGGCTGGCCTGTTCGGCCCAGAAGGTGCTGGGGTGCTCGATGGATTCGCGGTACAGCCGCTGGTAGTCGTCCTGACTCAATTGCGCAGCCCGGCGGACGGCATCGGCTTTGGGGAACATGCTGATATCGAACATGACGGTTCCTTATTCTTGTTTTAGCGACAAGCGATAAAGATGCGCCTTGATCGGAAGGGGTTCAAGGGGAGGGCGGTCTTGGGCGACCGATCGTGAATCGGCCCGCTGCTACGCAATGGAAGGGTTTGCGTAGCAGCGGGCCGGTTCGCGAGGGGAGGTTTCAGCGGGTTATCAGCCGCGGTGGCGACCGCGGAAGTAGTTGATCAGGCCCTGGGTCGAAGCATCTTCGGCCGGGGTTTCTTCGCTGCCGACCAGGCGGTTGTAGACGCCCTTGCCCAGCTCCTTGCCCAGCTCCACGCCCCATTGGTCGAAGGCGTTGATGCCCCAGATCACGCTCTGCACGAAGACCTTGTGTTCGTACATTGCCACCAGCGCGCCCAGACGGCGCGGGCTGATGCGCTCGACCACCAGGGTGTTGCTCGGGCGGTTGCCCGGGATCACCTTGTGCGGTGCCAGCTTCTGGACTTCGGCCTCGCTCATGCCTTTTTCGCGCAGCTCGGACTCGGCCTCGGCGCGGGTCTTGCCGAGCATCAGCGCCTGGCTTTGCGACAGGCAGTTGGCGTACAGCCACTGGTGATGGTCGGCCACCGGGTTGAAGCTGACGATCGGCACGATGAAGTCGGCCGGGATCAACTGGGTGCCCTGGTGCAACAACTGGTGGTAGGCGTGCTGACCGTTGCAGCCCACGCCACCCCAGATCACCGGGCCGGTGTCGGTGGAAACCGGCGTGCCGTCCTGGCGCACGCTCTTGCCGTTGGATTCCATGTCCAGCTGCTGCAAGTGCTTGGTGATGTTGCGCAGGTAGTGGTCGTACGGCAGGATCGCGTGGCTTTGCGCGCCCCAGAAATTGCCGTACCACACGCCCAGCAGGGCCAGGAGGACCGGCATGTTCTGCTCGAACGGCGCGGTCTGGAAGTGCTGGTCCATGGTGTAGGCGCCGGACAGCAGTTCCTTGAAGTTGGACATGCCGATGGCCAGGGCGATCGGCAGGCCGATGGCCGACCACAGCGAGTAACGCCCGCCGACCCAGTCCCACATCGGGAAGATGTTCTCTTCGCGGATGCCGAAGGCCACGGCGGCGGCGTTGTTGCTCGACACCGCGATGAAGTGGCGATACAGCTCGGCCTCGGAGCCGCCCTGAGCCAGGTACCAGGCGCGTGCGGCCTGGGCGTTCTTCAGGGTTTCCAGGGTGTTGAAGGATTTCGACGAGACGATGAACAGCGTGGTTTCGGCGCGGATCTTCGACGACAGTTCGTGGAACTCGCTGCCGTCGATATTGGCCAGGTAATGGCAACGCACGCCTTTCTGGGCGTAGGACAGCAGGGCTTCGGACACCAGCTCGGGGCCGAGGAAGGAACCGCCGATGCCGATGTTCACCACGTCGGTGATCGGCTTCTCGGTGTAGCCGCGCCACAGGCCGTCATGGATGCGCCCGACCAGCTCGGTGATCTGGTTCAGCACCTTGTGCACTTCCGGCATCACGTTGACGCCATTGACCGACAGCTTGTCGCCCACCGGGCGGCGCAGGGCGGTGTGCAGGGCCGGACGGCCTTCGGAAGAGTTGACCAGCTCACCGGCGAACAGTGCCTTGATCGCGTCCTGCAGACCGGCTTCATTGGCCAGGCCCACCAGCAGGTTGCGGGTTTCGGAGGTGATCAGGTTCTTCGAGTAATCGAGAAAAAGCCCACAGCCGCTGAGGCTGAATTGATGAAAGCGCTGCGGGTCGGAATTGAAGGCCTCGCGCATGCTGAAATCCTGCATGGCTTGGCGGTGGTCATTCAACGCTTGCCAGGCGGGCAGAGCGGTAACGTCGTGAGGAGTGCGGTAGTACGCCATCGCTGCGGTTTTCCTTTTACTTGAACTGCCTGTTGGACACTGAAAAGCCCGGAACGTCCTGCTCGAAGAATAACGTTCGGTCAAACCTGCGCTGACACGATTAAGCACGCAGGGCGATTACAGTAACTCTCGCGTGCTGATCTGTCTTGGCTTTGTCTGACCTGTGGCCGGTACTTTTTTATACCGGCGCCTCAGAGTTGCGCAATGAGCGGGATTTCAGGGGGTGAGAATGATTGGGGCTCAGGCGACCTGAACCGGAATGGCATGGCTGGTGTGGCTCAGTTCGTTGCCCGGCGCCATATAGAGCATGCGCGGCTTGAAGTTGAGCAGTTCGGCTTCGCTGTAGTGAGCGTAGGCGCAGATGATCACCCGGTCGCCGACCTTGGCTTTGTGCGCGGCGGCGCCGTTGACCGAGATCATGCGCGAGCCTTCTTCGCCACGAATGGCGTAGGTGGTGAAGCGTTCGCCATTGTCGACGTTGTAGATCTGGATCTGTTCGTACTCACGGATACCGGACAAGTCCAGCCACTCGCCGTCGATGGCGCAAGAGCCTTCGTAGTCGAGCACAGCGTGGGTGACTTCGGCGCGATGCAGCTTGGCCTTGAGCATGATGGCGTGCATGACTGGTTCTCTCGATCAGGTCCTCGAACAGGGCCCGCAGCATCGCTGCAGGCCCCGGGCGGCGGCAGTTTGCCCGAAGGTCGGGCTTCGGGCAATCGGCCCTTGGAACCTAGGCGTCGAGGTCCAGATGCAGGTTGTCGATCAGGCGGGTAGCGCCCAGATAGGCCGCCGCCAGAATCACCAGGTCGCGGTCTTGCGCGGTGGCCGAGCGCAGGGTCCGGGCCTGGCGGATTTCCAGGTAATCCGGGCGGAAACCGGCGGCTTCGAGCGCTTGTTTCTGTTCGTCCAGCAGCTTTGGATAGTCCCGCTCGCCCTGGCTGATGGCCTCGGCGATCTGAGTCAGGCCACGATAGATCGCGGGGGCGATGCCACGCTGTTCTTCGCTCAGGTAGCCGTTGCGCGACGACAGCGCGAGGCCGTCGGCGGCACGCACGGTGGGCTCGCCGATGATCTGGATCGGCATGTTCAGGTCATGCACCAGGGCGCGGATCACCGCCAGTTGCTGGAAGTCCTTCTGGCCGAAGACCGCGAGGTCCGGCTGCACCATGTTGAACAGCTTGCTGACCACCGTGGCCACCCCTTCGAAATGCCCGGGACGGCTGGCGCCGCACAGGCCTTCGGAGAGTTGCGGCACGCTGACCCGGGTCTGGCCGTCCATGCCGTCGGGGTACATCTCTTCGACGGTCGGGGCGAACAGCAGATGGCAACCGGCTTGCAGGAGCTTTTCCTGGTCGGCGGCCAGGGTCCGCGGGTACTTGTCGAGGTCTTCGCCGGCGCCGAACTGCAACGGATTGACGAAAATGCTCGCCACCACGAAGTCCACCCGCTGGGCCGCCTTGGTCACCAGGGCGGCATGCCCGCTGTGCAGGTTGCCCATGGTCGGTACGAAGCCGATGCGCTTGCCCTCGCTGCGGGCACGGGCCACGGCGGCACGCAGTTCACGTACGGTTTTTACAGTATTCATGCAGAAAACCCGTGCTCGGCGCCTGGGAAGGTCACGGCCTTGACTTCATTGACGTAGGCGCTCAGGGCCGCCTGGATACTTTCCTGGCCAGCCATGAAGTTCTTCACGAACTTCGGCGCGCGACCGCTCAGGGACAGGCCCAGCATGTCGTGCAGGACCAGCACCTGACCGTCGGTGCCGCTGCCGGCACCGATGCCGATCACCGGAATCTTCACCGCCTGGGTGATTTCCGCCGCCAGTTCGCTCGGCACGCATTCGAGCAGCAGCATCGCCGCACCGGCTGCTTCCAGGGCGATGGCGTCTGCACGCATCTGGCGGGCCTGGTTTTCGTTACGTCCCTGAACCTTGTAGCCGCCGAGGATGTTCACCGATTGCGGGGTCAGGCCCATGTGGGCGCAGACCGGGATACCGCGCTCGGCCAGCAGGCGGATGGACTCCGCCAGCCACAGCGCGCCTTCGACCTTGATCATGTGCGCACCGGCCTGCATCAGTTGGGCACTGTTGTTCAGGGCCTGTTCGGTAGTGGCGTAGGCCATGAACGGCAGGTCGGCGAGGATCAGGGCGCCACTGTTACCGCGTTTGACCGCGGCGACGTGGTAGGCCATCTCGGCGGTAGTGACTGGCAGTGTGCTGTCGTGCCCTTGCAAGACCATGCCGAGGGAGTCGCCCACCAGCAGTACTTCAACGCCGGCCTGGCAACAGGTGTGGGCGAAGGTTGCGTCATAGCAGGTCAGCATGGTGATTTTTTCACCTTTCTGCTTGAGGCCTTGCAGGGTGGTCAGGGTGATGTCTGGCATGAAAAAGGGTCCTCATTCAGGCGCTCTGGAAACTGCTGCGAGTAACGCGCGTAATTCTTCGTTTATGCAGGCGCACGGTCTGTTGTCGTGCTTATAAGGCCTGGATTGCGCCCTGTAACGCCGTGTTGGCGGCAACGGGACGCCTATAGTCGTGAGGAGAACTCGGGAAGTCAATTGCATGTGTTACCGCATTGTTACGGCGTGAGTGTTACCGCCGTAACTGATGCGTTTCAGCAGTCAGGCCAGACGTTCCAGGCCGACAAATGGGCAGACGGCGAGCAGATCGCGCAGGTGGCGGCCGTCGGCCAGTTGCAGGTCGGCGGGGGCCAGTTCGGCCAGGGGATAGAGGACGAAGGCCCGGGCCTGCATGTGGTAATGCGGGACCTTGAGCCGCGCTTCGTCGATCAGGCGGTCGCCGAACAGCAGGATGTCCAGGTCCAGGGTGCGCGGTCCCCAGCGCTCGAGACGCTCGCGGCCCTGGCCGTTTTCGATGGCTTGCAACGCGTCCAGCAGTTCAAGAGGCGCGAGGCTGCTGTCCAGGGCGGCCACGGCGTTGGTGTAGCGTGGTTGGCCGGGCAGCAGGGAGTCGCTTTGATAGAAGGCCGAGACTCCCGCCAGTTGGCTGTGCGGCAACTGCGACAGCGCGTCGATCGCGCTGCGCAATTGCTCCGCCGGGGCAGCCAGATTGCTGCCCATGCCGATGTAGATGCGTTCCATTGGGTTATTCGCCGGAAGCGCCCGGTGCGCCGGCGGTGGCGCGTTTGCGTTTGGCGCCACTGCTGCGGCGACGCTTGCGCGGACCTGTGCCCGCTTCGTCCTTGCCGCTCAGGTCGCGAATCATGTCGCGGCGCCCGGCTTCGTTGGCGTCCTGATAGTCGGTCCACCACTCGCCCAGGCCATCGGTCTGTTCGCCGGCGCTTTCGCGCAGCAGCAGGAAGTCATAACCGGCGCGGAACCGCGGGTTGTCCAGCAGCTGGTCGGCGCGCTTGCCGCTGCGACGTGGCAGGCGTTCCTGCATGTCCCAGATTTCGCGGATCGGCATGGTGAAGCGTTTTGGAATGGCGATGCGCTGGCACTGTTCGCTGATCAATTCGTGAGCAGCTTCCTGCATCGCCGGAATCGGCGGCATGCCACGTTCCTGAAGGCGCAGCACGCGAGCCGGCAGGGCCGGCCACAGCAGCGCGGCGAACAGGAAAGCCGGGGTTACCGGCTTGTTCTGCTTGATGCGCAGGTCGGTATTGACCAGGGCTTCGCTGATCAGTGTGTGGGTGTAGGTCGGGTTGTACTCCAGCGCCTCGGCGCTGGCCGGGAACAGCGGATCGAACAGTTGCAGGTCGACCAGCATCTCGAAGGTGTCGGCGGCATGGCCGGACAGGAACAGCTTGAGTACTTCCTCGAACAGGCGGGCCGAGGGGATTTCCCGCAGCATGGGGGCCAGGTCGCGGATCGGCGTGGCAGTGTGTTTCTCGATGCCGAAATCCAGCTTCGCCGCGAAGCGCACGGCCCGCAGCATGCGTACCGGATCTTCCTGGTAGCGCTGGCGTGGATCGCCGATCAGGCGGATCAGGTGATTGCGAATGTCGTGCACGCCGTTGGCGTAATCGAGGATGCGTTCGCTGACCGGATCGTAATACAGGGCATTGATGGTGAAGTCGCGGCGCTGGGCGTCCTCTTCGAGGGTGCCGTACACGTTGTCGCGCAGGATGCGCCCGCTTTCGTTGCGCGAGGATTGGTTGCTGTCTTCCTCTTCATCGTTTTGCGGGTGATTGGCGCGGAAGGTCGCGACCTCGATGATTTCGCGGCCGAAGTGGATATGCACCAGCTTGAACCGACGGCCGATGATCCGGGCGTTGCGGAATTCGGCCCTTACCTGTTCCGGCGTGGCGCTGGTGGCGACGTCGAAATCCTTGGGGGTGATATTGAGCAGCATGTCGCGCACGCAGCCGCCGACCAGGTAGGCCTGGTAGCCGGCGTTCTGCAGGCGTTCGACGATGTTCACCGCATAACGGCTGAACTGGGCGCGTTGCAGCGAGTGTTGGCTGCTGTTGAGCACTTCAGGCGTGCTGCGTTTGTGTTGCGTACGACGCAAGGGAGAACGGAATGACTGGAACAACTTCTTCAGCATGGGATGCACTGTTTGAAGGAATGTTCGGCCATAACGAAGAATGACCGCATGATGGGCGGGGATTCTAGCATTTAGTCGGGGGATGGTGTAGGAAGCTGCGGCGAGTCGTGCGCAGCGCTTTGGAACGCGGGTTGGCGGGGCTTTGCGTGAGTAAAACCGCAATCGCGGAAACCACAAGGGGAGCCGAAGCTCCCCCAGAAGTGTTTGCGTGCTCTATTTTTATTATTGGTTTCGGGCTTCTTGTTTTTGTTTAACGCCCTTGTCACCTGGTTAACCCAGAGTGACCCTCCCAATCGGGAGCCAAGAGCAAACGGATTGCTTTGGTCGCTGTGTTGCGATGATCAGTGATCCAACCAGTTCAGGCTCTGCCTTAGGGCAGTTTTTGTTGTTCTCGGCCTGGTTGTGGGGCAAGCCCCAATGACAACGCCTCTCCAAAAGAATCAGTTAGCTGCGCCTCCGCCGTGTTGTTTTTATTGTGCGTGAGTCGATTCGTCTTATTTTTATTGTCTTATGCATTGCTTGTTATTGTTCTTGTACCAAACATATAGCAGGTGCCGTGCCAACTTTTGCGAGGCCCAGTAAAACAAGGGGTTAGGCGCGGTTCGGCGGTTTATACAGGCGAAAAAAAGCCGGGGCTTCGTTACCGTAAGCCCCGGCTTTTGTTACGTGAAATGACTGAGGTAACAGTTTTTTCACAAGGTCGCGTGTTACCCACAACCCGTTACCGCCGGGTTTCAGCTTTCGCTGGCGACCCCGGTCTTGCGCCGTGGGATGCCCAGGCGCTGGCGGCGTTCCCACAGGCATTTGCGGCTGACGCCCAGTTTGCGGGCCAGCTCGGTCTCGGTCATGTGGTCCTGGTGCTCGAGAACGAAATGCTGGAAGTAGTCTTCCAGCGACAGGTCTTCGGTCGGCTCGTGGCTGCTGTTGTTGGCATTGGCGGCCTGGGGCGCCAGGCCGAGGAATTCGTCGTCTTCCAGGTCGCTCAGTTCGATATCGATACCCAGCAGCTCCGCGGAGATTTCCGGGCTTTCGCACAGGATGACCGAGCGCTCGACGGCGTTTTCCAGTTCGCGAACGTTACCGGGCCAAGAGTAATGGCGAATGGCTTGCTCGGCGTCCGGGGCGAATTTCAGGTCCGTGCGGCCCACGCGCGCGCTCTGGCGGGCGAGGAAGGCATTGGCGATTTCGTTGACGTCGGCACCGCGCTCGCGCAGGGCTGGCAGTTTCAGGGCAATCACGTGCAGGCGGTAATACAGGTCTTCACGGAACTGGCCGATCTTGGCCAGGCTCTTGAGGTCGCGGTGGGTCGCGGCGATCAGGCGCACATCGACCTTCTGCGATTGCACCGAACCGACCCGGCGGATCTCGCCTTCTTGCAACACGCGCAGCAGGCGGGCCTGGGCTTCGAGTGGCAATTCACCGATTTCATCGAGGAACAGAGTGCCGCCGTCCGCCGCTTCCACCAGGCCGGCGCGCCCGGCGCTGGCACCGGTGAAGGCGCCTTTTTCGTGACCGAACAGCTCGGACTCGATCAGGGTTTCCGGAATGGCCGCGCAGTTCACCGAGATCATCGGTGCCTTGGCGCGCTTGGACAGGTTGTGCAGGGCGCGGGCCACCAGTTCCTTGCCGGTCCCGGATTCACCCTGGATCAGTACATTGGAGTCTGTCGGAGCGACCTTGCGGATCTTGCTGTACAGGTCCTGCATGGGTGGGCAGGAACCGATAATGCCGATTTCGCCGTTGCTGGCGCTGGCGCCAGCCTTGTCCGCGCCGTTGGCCGACTTGGCGGCGTGGCGCTCGTTGGGGCTGCTCTGCGCGGTCTGGCGGTCGCGCAGGATGCGCGCCACGGCCTGGAGCATTTCGTCGTGATCGAAAGGCTTGGCGATGTAGTCCACCGCGCCCATCTTCATCGAGTCGACCGCCGAGCGCAGGCTGGCGTAGCTGGTCATGATCAGCACCGGGGTGCCCTGGCCGAGCTTGATCAGCTCGGTGCCGGGGGCGCCTGGCAGGCGCAGGTCGCTGACGATCAGGTCGAACGTGGGAATGCTGAAACGTTCTTGTGCTTCCTGCACGGAACCGGCTTCGCTGACCTGGTACTGGTTGCGTTCCAGCAGGCGGCGCAAGGCGGAGCGGATAATTGTTTCGTCTTCGACGATCAAAATGTGCGGCATTGATTCGATTCTCTCGACGGTCTCAGTTCACAGCGGACGTCGCTTCGACATGACGCGGTAAGGTCACCCGGATACGGGTGCCGCGTTGGCTTTCGGTGTCAGCCGGGCTGTCGATGGTGATTTGTCCATAATGCTCTTCAACGATGGAATAGACCAGTGCAAGGCCCAGTCCGGTGCCCTCGCCAGGATCCTTGGTGGTGAAGAAGGGTTCGAACAGCCGATCCATGATGCTCGACGGGATGCCGCTGCCTTCGTCTTCGACGATCAGGTCGATCGTGTGTTCGCCGGCCTCGCTCTTGACCCGTACCGCGCTGCCCGCCGGTGATGCGTCGCGGGCATTGGATAGCAGGTTGATCAGTACCTGGGCGAGCCGCTGGGGGTCGCCGTCGACCCAGTGGTCCGGATCGCACAGGTTGAAGAATTGCACTTCGAAATTGCGTCGGTTCAGCGCCAGCAGGCCAATGGCGTCCTGCGCCACCTCGGCCAGGCACACGGCTTCGTCGTTGTGTTGATGGCTGCCGGCGTGGGCGAAGCTCATCAGCGACTGGACGATGCGCGACACGCGCTTGGTCTGCTCGAGGATCTGGCCGCTGATTTCGGTGAGTTCGCCGTCCTCTTCGCGCTCTTCGCGCAGGTTCTGCGCCAGGCAGGCGATACCGGTGATCGGGTTGCCGATTTCATGGGCCACGCCGGCGGCCAGGCGACCGATGCTGGCCAGCCGCTCGGAATGCACCAGCTTGTCTTCGAGCATCTGGGTTTCGGTCAGGTCTTCCACCAGCAGCACCAGGCCGCTGTTGCCCGGGGCCAGGGGTTCGTCGATGGCGGCCTTGTGCAGGTTCAGCCAACGGGTCTGGCCGTCGAGGGCCAGGTGCTGTTTGTGCAAGTGCTCGTCCGGTACGTTGATAAAGCCTTGCAGCAGCTCTTTCCAGGGATCGGCGATGGTGCTCAGGCGCGAACCGACCACATGCTGCGCCGGAATGCTGGTCAGCTCTTCCATGGCCTTGTTCCACATGAGGATTTCCTTGTCCTTGGCCAGGGAGCAGACGCCCATCGGCAGTTCCTGCAAGGTTTGGCGGTGATAGCGGCGCAAGGCATCGAGTTCGGCGGCCAGGCCGGTCAGGCGCGAGTGGTAGTCCTCGAGCCGGCTTTCGATGAAGTGGATGTCTTCGGTCACGTAGTTTTCGCCGCCGGCCTTGTAGGGCAGGAAGGTTTCCACCATGTCCTGGGCCACGCTGGGGCCCATCAGGCCGGACAGGTTGGCCTCGATACGGTCGCGCAAACGGCGCAGGGCATAGGGACGGCGCTCGTCGAAGGGCAGGTACAGGTCGCGCAGCGCCTGCTCGACTTCCTTCTGCGCGGCCTTGGCGCCCAGGGGCTTGGCCAACTGGGTAGCGAACTCCTGGGGCGAGGCGGCATGGAGCTCACGACGTTGCGGCCGACGCACGTTGTCCACCGCACAGGCTTCGGCGGCGCTGGCTTCTTCGGAGCTGGCGTTGGTGAACAGCGAAATCAGGGTGAACATCAGGACGTTGGCGGCCAGCGAGGCGATGGCTGCCATGTGCCAGCTGGTGTCGTCCAGCACGTAGATCATGTTCAGCAGCGGTATATAGAAGCCCTGCAGGTTGCCGATCAGCGGCAGCAGCATGGTTACCAGCCATACCAGCGTCCCGGCCATCAGCCCGGCGATGAAGCCGCGCCGGTTGGCGGTTGGCCAGTACAGCACCGAGAGCACTCCAGGAAGGAACTGCAGGGTCGCGACAAAGGCCACGATGCCGAGGTTGGCCAGGTCCTGCTCGGCCCCCAGCAGCAGGTAGAAGGCATAGCCGGCCATGATGATGGCCACGATCAGCGCGCGGCGGGTCCATTTCAGCCAGCGGTAGATGTTGCCTTCGGCCGGTGGCTGATACAGCGGCAGCACCAGATGGTTGAGGGCCATCCCCGACAGCGCCAGGGTGGTGACGATGATCAGGCCGCTGGCGGCGGAAAGCCCACCGATATAGGCCATCAGGGCCAATGCCGGTTTGTTGGCGGCGATGCCGATGCCGAGGGTGAAGTACTCGGGGTTGGTGGTGGCGCCCAGTTTCAGGCCGGCCCAGAGGATCAGCGGCACCGCCAGGCTCATCAGCAACAGGAACAGCGGCAGGCCCCAGCTGGCGCTGACCAGCGAGCGCGGGTTGAGGTTCTCGGTGAAGGTCATGTGGTACATGTGCGGCATCACGATCGCCGAGGCGAAGAACACCAGCAGCAGGGTGCGCCAGGGGCCTTCCTGCAGTGGCGTATGCAGGGCGGCGAGGGCGGTCTGGTTCTGCAGCAGCCAGAGTTCCAGCTGTTGCGGGCCATCGAATACACCGTACAGGGCATAGAGGCCGACACCGCCGATGGCGATCAGCTTGATCACCGATTCGAAGGCGATGGCGAACACCAGGCCTTCGTGTTTCTCCCGGGTGGCGATGTGCCGGGAGCCGAAGAAGATAGTGAACAGGGTGATCAGCGCACAGAAACTCAGGGCGACCCGGTGCTGCACCGGCTCGCGAGTGAGGATGCCGATGGAGTCCGCGACCGCCTGGATCTGCAAGGCCAGCAGCGGCAATACGCCGACCAGCATGATCACCGTGGTCAGCGCGCCGGCCCAGGTGCTGCGAAAACGGAAGGCGAACAGATCGGCCAGCGACGACAGTTGGTAGGTGCGGGTGATTTTCAGGATCGGGTAAAGCAGCACCGGCGCCAGCAGGAAGGCGCCGGAGACCCCGAGATAGCTGGAAAGAAAACCGTAGCCGTACTGATAGGCCAGGCCGACCGTGCCATAAAAAGCCCAGGCGCTGGCGTAGACCCCGAGGGACAGGGTGTAGGTCAGCGGGTGGCGGATGATCGAGCGCGGGATCATGCCGCGTTCGCTGATCCAGGCCACCCCGAACAGCACCAGCAGGTACGCGGCGCTGATCAGGATCATCTGGGTCAGGCTAAAGCTCATCGGCATCTTTTTGGCTCTGCAGGATGAAGGTCACGACGATCAGGATCAGCCAGAGCAGATACGGGCGATACCAGGCGCCCGTAGCATCGATCCACCAATCCATGATGGCGGGGGAGAACAGATAGATCCCCACTACCAGCAGCAGGACCAAGCGATAGATGTACATCTCGGCCTCTCTTTATTGTGTGCGTGCCCGAAAACGTGCGGCGATGGTAACGGATGGGCGCCAACCTGCAAGGGGCGTCAGCGTATTTGCGCTTCGGGCACGCTCAGTGTGCGTGGGATCAGTAAAGCATCCCAGTGTTCGATGCCCCAAGTCAGCACTTCCCGAGGGCTGGCATGGACCATTTCGCTGTCGGTTTTCTGCCCCAGGGCGCGCAAGGCACGCAACAGCAGCGGCGTGGCCTGGTCCGCGGCCAGCGGTGGGGAGCGGTAGGACTTGCCCAGTTTATGCCCGTCCGGCTGGGTGATCAGCGGCACATGCAGGTAACGCGGCTGTGGCAGGCCGAGCAGCTCCTGCAGGTACAGCTGGCGCGGGGTGGAATCCAGCAGGTCGGCACCGCGCACGATATCGGTCACCCCTTGCCAGGCGTCGTCGAGCACCACCGCCAGTTGATAGGCGTAGAGACCGTCGCGGCGACGGATCACGAAGTCGCCCACATTGCGCCCCAGATGCTGGCGGAATTCGCCCTGGACCCGGTCGGTGAAGCGATATTCCAGCTCCGGCACGCGCAAGCGGATGGCGGCATCTTCCTGGCCATGTCCGGCATTGCGGCACAGTCCTGGATAAATGCCGTGGTAGGGCTCCAGTTGCTTGCGCGAGCAGGTGCAGGCGTAAGCCAGGCCCTGGTTGAACAGGCGGTTGAGGACTTCGGCGTAGGCCGCGTGCCGGTCGCTCTGGCGGACCATTTCGCCGTCCCACTCGAAGCCGTAGCTTTCCAGGGCCTTGAGAATGGCCGCCTGGGCGCCGGGCTCTTCCCGAGGCGGATCGAGGTCTTCCATGCGCACCAGCCAGCGGCCGCCGACGGCGCGAGCATCGAGGTAGGAGGCCAGGGCTGCGACCAGCGAGCCGAAATGCAGGTGCCCGCTGGGGGTTGGGGCGAAGCGCCCGGTGTAGGAAGAGGTCAAGGTATTCATGGGCAGGATGTTACTTGGTCTGATCCCCTGGGAGCGAAGCTTGCTCGCAATGGGACTTCAAGGACTTGCACGTCAGAAACAAAAACGGAGCGTTCGCACGCTCCGTTTTTCGTTCAAGCCAGCGATTACTTGCCGACTTGTTTTTCCTTGATTTCCGCCAGGGTCTTGCAGTCGACACACATGTCGGCGGTAGGGCGGGCTTCCAGGCGGCGAATACCGATCTCGACGCCGCAGGATTCGCACCAGCCGTATTCTTCGTCTTCGATCAGTTGCAGCGTCTTGTCGATCTTCTTGATCAGCTTGCGCTCACGGTCGCGGGCGCGCAGTTCCAGGCTGAATTCTTCTTCCTGGCTGGCACGGTCGGCCGGATCGGGGAAGTTGGCTGCTTCGTCTTTCATGTGATCAACAGTGCGGTCGACTTCCTGCATCAAGTCCTGTTTCCACTTGTTCAGGATCTTGGTGAAGTGCTCGCGCATGGGCTTGCCCATGTACTCTTCGCCCGCGGTTTCAACATAAGGCTCGAAGCCGCTGATCGATTGATTCTGTTGCTTTGCTTGGGTGGGCATGAAATGGACCGCCTCTACTCATGTAATCCATTGCGCAGGATTGCTCCATCACCGACACATGCCGGCCCTGCGACTGCAAGCGGGCGAACTTACCAGATCAAATCGGGCGGCGCTACTCCCGGTTGTCGAGCCCGCGTTCCACGGTGCTTGCAAAGGTCGATGCCGTCTGGCCTGGTCAGTTCGGGGGCCTGGTCAATTAATGATTTTAGCCAAGCCTGGGCCTGGCGTTCGTCTTCTTTATGGGGGAATGGCGGGTGCTCGAAGGCTTTGGGCTCTCCCTTGTCCCCGGGGTTGGGTAGAATCGGTTTTTTGCTCACTTCAATGAAGGAAGGCTAATGGCTCAGCCCTACAGTGCGCGCAGCCGCGCTATCGAACCTTTCCACGTGATGGCCCTGCTGGCCCGCGCCAATGAGCTGCAAGCGGCCGGGCACGATGTGATTCACCTGGAAATCGGTGAACCGGACTTCACCACGGCTGAGCCGATCATCAAGGCCGGGCAGGCTGCTTTGGAGGCGGGCAAGACCCGCTACACCGCCGCCCGCGGGATTCCCGAGCTGCGCACGGCTATCTCCGGTTTCTATCGACAGCGTTACGGGCTGGATATCGACCCCGAGCGCATCATGATCACGCCCGGTGGTTCCGGCGCATTGCTGCTGGCCAGCAGCCTGTTGGTCGACCCAGGCAAGCACTGGCTGCTGGCGGACCCGGGCTACCCCTGCAACCGGCACTTCCTGCGCCTGGTGGAAGGTGCTGCGCAGTTGGTGCCGGTCGGACCGGACGTGCGTTATCAGCTGACGCCGGATCTGCTGGAGCGTTATTGGGATCAGGACAGCGTCGGCGCCCTGGTGGCGTCGCCGGCCAACCCCACCGGAACCCTGCTCACCCGTGACGAGCTGGCGGGGCTGTCGGCTGCGGTGAAGGCGCGTAACGGCCATTTGGTGGTGGACGAGATCTACCACGGCCTGACCTACGGCAGCGATGCCGCCAGCGTGCTGGAAGTTGATGACAGCGCCTTTGTCCTGAATAGCTTTTCCAAATATTTCGGCATGACCGGCTGGCGCTTGGGTTGGCTGGTGGCGCCTCAGGCGGCGATCGGCGAGTTGGAGAAGCTGGCGCAGAACCTCTATATCAGTGCCCCGAGCATGGCTCAGTACGCCGCTCTGGCCTGCTTCGAGCCAGGCACCATCAGTATCCTGGAAGAGCGCCGCAACGAGTTTCAGCGGCGCCGCGACTTCCTCCTGCCAGCCCTGCGTGAGCTGGGCTTTGGCATTGCGGTAGAGCCGGAAGGCGCGTTCTACCTGTATGCCGATATCAGTGCCTTCGGCGGCGATGCCTTTGCTTTCTGCCGGCACTTTCTCGAGACCGAGCACGTTGCCTTTACCCCGGGGCTGGATTTCGGTCGCCATCAGGCCGGGCACCATGTCCGGTTCGCCTACACCCAGAGCCTGCCGCGCCTGCAGGAAGCGGTGGAGCGGATTGCCCGTGGCCTGCGGAGCTGGCAAGGCTGATGCGCTTTCATCCTCCCCTCGAAGAGGGTCGCCTGGTCCGTCGTTACAAGCGTTTTCTCGCCGATATCGAAACCATTGGCGGCGAGTTGCTGACCATTCACTGCCCCAACACCGGTTCCATGTTCAATTGCATGGTCGAGGGCGGGCAGGTCTGGTTCAGCCGTTCCAATGATCCCAAGCGCAAATTGCCCGGGACCTGGGAAATCAGCGAAACGCCCCAGGGCCGGCTGGCTTGCGTCAACACGGCGCGGGCCAACACGCTGGTGGAGGAAGCCTTGCGCGCCGGGGTGATTGGCGAATTGAGCGGTTTTACTGCTCTCAAGCGGGAAGTGCCCTATGGCCAGGAAAACAGCCGGATCGATTTCCGCCTGGACTACCCGGACGGCCCGGCTTTCGTCGAAGTCAAAAGCGTTACCCTGGGCTTCGACGGTTCCGCGGTCGCGGCCTTTCCGGATGCGGTGACCCAGCGTGGCGCCAAGCACCTGCGGGAGCTGGCTTGCCTGGCGCGTGACGGTATCCGGGCGGTGCAGTTGTATTGCGTCAACCTCTCGGGTGTCGAGGCGGTGCGACCGGCCGAAGAGATCGACCCCGGTTATGCCGCGGCGTTGCGCGAGGCCGTGGCGTCCGGGGTCGAGGTATTGGCTTACGGCGTGCGTTTGACCGCCGAGGAAGTGTGCATCGACCGCCGTCTGGACGTATTGCTCAACGGCTAAAGCTGGACCCAGATGCCCTGGCTGTCTTCCCTACAGGGGATGGCCGTCAGGGATTGTCCGGCACAGGGGCCGGCCACGCATTCACCGTTTTCGATCAGAAACAGCGCACCGTGGGTGGCGCACTGAATCAGGCTGGCGCTTGGATCGAGAAACTGATCGGGCTGCCACTCCAGAGCGACCCCGCGATGGGGGCAGCGGTTGGCGTAGACGTAGACCTGTTGATCGCGGCGCACCACGAAAAGCGGTTGGCCTTCGAGGTTGAAACCTCGGCTGGAAGCCTCCGGCAAATCGCCGGGGGCGCAAAGAAACTTCATGTCTATCCTCGGTAAGCGACGGCTCTGGGCTCAGGCTGTCACAGTTTCCCCACGGGCGCTTGATGAAACATGTCTGTGCTTGACGGTCAAATGCAAACAATTATCAAATAGCCGTTTCGCCTGTGGGGCGCTTGCTCATTTCGATGCCTGGGTTGCAGGGCATGTCACATGTACGGCGGCTTCCGTGGGCCCACTCTCTGAAGGAAATACCTTTATGCGTTCGAGTGCCCGCGCAATCGCGCTCTGTGTCGGACTGCTGGCCAGCCATGCCGCTGCGGCGGTCGAGTTACCGCAACGCTGGGTGAGCGCTGGCGGCGCCTTGTCCGAATGGGTGAGTGCGCTGGGCGCCGAATCGAAGCTGGTGGGCGTGGACACCACCAGCCAGAATCCCGAATCCCTGAAGAAGCTGCCGAGTATCGGTTATCAGCGCCAGCTGTCGGCGGAAGGCATTCTCAGCCTGCGCCCGCAGATTCTGGTGGGTACCGAAGAGATGGGGCCGCCGCCGGTACTCTCGCAGGTTCGCAGCGCCGGGGTACAGGTCGAGCTGTTCTCGGCCCAGGCCGACCTGCCGACCCTGCAGGGTAACCTGCAGCATCTGGGCAAGTTGCTGGGCAGCGAAGACAAGGCGACGCAGCTGTTCGAGCAATACAAGCAGCAGCTGGATCAGCAGCAGGCCTGGGTCAGCCAGGCCCGGAAAAAGCAGGCGGCACCGGGTGTGCTGCTGTTGCTCGGGCATGCGGGCGGCAAACCTTTGATTGCCGGCAAGGACACCGCTGCCGACTGGCTGTTGCAGCAGGCGGGTGGACGCAATCTTGCCACCCACACGGGTTACAAACCCTTTTCCACGGAGTCGTTGGCCGAACTCAACCCCGAGGTGCTGGTGTTTGCCGATCGCAGCCTGAGCGGTGACGCCGCCCGTGCCGCGTTGTTCAAGGAAAACCCGATCCTCGCGTCCAGCGGTGCGGCGAAGGCCGGCCGGGTCTTCGAGATTGATCCGACCTTGCTGGTGGGAGGCCTGGGGCCACGCCTGCCACAGAGCCTGAAAAGGCTGTCGGCCGATTTCTATCCAGCCGAGTCGGGCCAGGCCAGCATTGCCCAATGACCCCTTTGCTTAAACCCCGTGCTTTGTTCATTGGCCTGAGCCTGCTGTGTCTGTTGGCGATCTGGTTGTCCCTGGCGCTCGGGCCGGTCAGCCTGCCGCTGCTCGATACCCTACGCGCCGCCTTGCGTCTGCTGGGCCTGCCCATTGAGGGGCAGGGGTTGGAGCAGGCCGAGCTGATCCTCGGGCAGATTCGCCTGCCGCGCACCTTGCTGGGGCTGGCGGTAGGGGGCGTCCTGGCGCTGTCCGGCGTGGCAATGCAAGGGCTGTTTCGCAATCCCTTGGCCGACCCGGGGCTGGTAGGCGTATCGAGTGGCGCGGCGCTGGGCGCGGCCTTTGCCATCGTCGGCGGCTCGCTGCTGGGGGGCGTGCCGGAAGCGATCGGTCCTTACCTGCTGTCGTTCTGTGCCTTTCTCGGTGGCTTGGTGGTGGCGTGGCTGGTCTACCGCCTGGGGCGGCGCAACGGCCAGACCCATGTGGCGACCATGCTGTTGGCCGGGATTGCGTTGACGGCTTTGGCCAGCTCGGCGGTAGGCCTGTTCACCTACCTGGCCGACGATGCGACCTTGCGTACCCTGACGTTCTGGAACCTGGGCAGTCTCAACGGCGCCAGCTATTCGAGATTGTGGCCACTGCTGCTGGTCAGCGCGGCCGTGGCATTGTGGCTGCCGCGCCGGGCCAAGGCCTTGAATGCCTTGCTGCTGGGCGAGTCCGAGGCCGGTCACCTGGGGATCGATGTCGAACGGCTGAAACGGGAGCTGGTGTTCTGTACCGCGCTGGGTGTCGGTGCCGCCGTCGCCGCTGCCGGGCTGATCGGCTTTGTCGGGCTGGTGGTGCCTCATCTGGTGCGCCTGCTGTCGGGGCCTGATCACCGGACCCTGTTGCCGGCGTCGATACTGGCCGGCGCCAGCCTGCTGTTGCTGGCTGATCTGGTGGCGCGCCTGGCGCTGGCGCCTGCGGAGTTGCCCATTGGCATCGTGACCGCCTTTATCGGTGCGCCGTTCTTTCTGTTTCTGTTATTGCGAGGGCGCGCCTGATGCTGCGAGCGGAAAAACTGGCGGTGCGCCGTGGCAGGAAAACCGTGCTGGAGGGAATCGACCTCGAGCTCAAGCCCGGTGAAGTACTGGGAGTGCTGGGGCCCAATGGCGCAGGTAAAAGCACCTTGCTGGCGGCCTTGTGCGGCGAGCTGAAACCCGACCATGGCCAGGTCTGGCTTGACCAGTGCGAGCTCTCCAGATGGGACGGTGGGCAAAAGGCGCAAAGGTTAGCGGTGCTGCCGCAAAGTTCGACGCTCGAGTTCGCCTTCCAGGTCGAAGAGGTCGTCGGCCTGGGACGCCTGCCTTATCAAAGCGGCCGGGCACGGGATGACGAGATCGTCATGCAGGCCCTGCAAGCGGCGGATGCCGGGCATTTGCACGGTCGCAGCTATGTGGCCTTGTCGGGCGGCGAACGTCAGCGGGTGCACCTGGCCCGGGTGTTGGCGCAGCTATGGCCGGGCGCGGTCGGCCAGACCCTGTTGCTCGATGAGCCGACCTCAGCTCTCGATCCCTTGCATCAACATGTCACGCTGCAGGCCATTCGCGAGTTTGCCGATCGTGGGGTCGCGGTCCTGGTGATCCTGCATGATCTGAACCTCGCCGCGCGATATTGTGATCGCCTGTTGCTGCTCGAAGGCGGGCGGCCCCACTCGCTGGACTGCCCGGCGCAGGTGCTGCGGCCCGAACCGCTCAAGGCGGTGTTCGGACTGGAGGTACTGGTGCAGGCGCATCCCGAGCGGGGCCACCCTTTGATCATCGCCCGCTGAGGCGATTCGCGGAGACGCAAGATGCGTGTGCTATTGATCCTGAGTGTGTTGCTGTTGGCAGCCTGCCAGGGCGTGCCGGTCATGCCTGAACTTCCTGTCCAGGCTGAAAGCGGGGCGATTCAAGATCTGCGCAGTGGAAAGGTCCTGAGCCCGGAGGAGCTGGTCGTTCGTCTGTCCCAGGCGCCTCGGGTGATTATCGGCGAGCAGCATGACCACCCCGAACATCATGCCTTGCAGTTGTGGTTGTTGCGGGCGATGGCGACCCAGCGTGTGCAAGGCAGCCTGCTGTTGGAGATGCTCACGCCGGACCAGCAACCGCGAGTCGACTCGCTTCGCCAGCACCAGGCGACGCAGGGCTTGCCTGATGATCTGCCTGGCGCGCTGGCCTGGTCGCCGGGTTGGGACTGGGCGTTGTACGGACCTATCGTGCGTTATGCGTTGCTCCAGCCTTATCCGTTGCTGGCCGCCAATCTGGATAGCTCCGAAGTTCGTGACATCTATCGCCAGGCACCGGCCTTGAGTGGCGAACACTCGAATGCCGCGTCGGTGCGCAACGAGTTGTTGCGGCAAGTCCGTGACTCCCATTGTGGCCTGCTGCCCGAAAGCCAGATGCCGGCAATGCTGGCGGTGCAGCAGCAACGTGACCGGCGCATGGCCGAGCGCTTGCTGGCGGCACCGACGCCGGCGCTGCTTTTTGCCGGGGCCTTTCATGGGCGCAAGGATGTCGGGGTGCCGGTTCACCTGCAGGACCTCGATGCATCGGACGGCACCGTGGTGCTGATGCTGGCGCAGAAGGGCACGCAGGTATCGCCACAAAGCGCGGATTACGTGTGGTACAGCGCGCGGCTGTCGGAGAAGGATTACTGCGCCCAGATGCGCCAGTAGGCGATGACCTTTTTCCAGGCAAAAAAAGACCCGGCAAGAGCCGGGTCAAATAACCGTGATTAGCCTGATGAGGAGATAATCTGAGAGTCCGAACCACTGGTCTTCCAGGTTATCGACTGATCTCGCGACCAGTTGTGATAATCATAACGATTCTCATTTCCAAGTCAACAAGGTTTTTCCTGTTTCTGCGAATTCCGCCAAACGCTCGTTTGGATTGCCCGTAAATACGGGGCTTTAAGGGTTGGCGCTCAGGCTGTGCAGGCGGCTGACTTCCTTGTTCAACAGGTCGATTCGCCGCGCCATGCTTTCGATCAGGCTATGGGCGATACGTGGATTGCTCTGAGTCAGGCTGAGAAACTGGTTCCTGGGGATCAGCATCAGGGTGCATGGCTCGCTGGCAATCACACTGGCGTTGCGTTTCTCCCCGGTGAAAACGGCCATCGCACCAAAGATCTCGTCCTTGGGCACGTCTCCGACCTTGTGTCCGTCGACAAAGGCTTCGGCGTGCCCTTCGATAATCACGAACACATGATCGGCGTCATCGCCCTGGTGAATCAGCACCTCGCCCTTGGCCACGCGTTGAAAACCGTTGCTATTGCGCAACTCGGGTTGCTTGAGGCGGGCAACGGCATCGGAGAGCAGGGCGGTTTGTCCGATCAGGTACTGCAGAAACAGTTCGGAACGCTGTTCGTCGGCATACAGATGCTGGAACACCGCGGAACGCTGATAGGGGATCAGGCTCAACGGCTGCTCGCTGCTGAGTTGCCAGCGCGGTAGCTCCGCTCCTCGGCGCAGCCCGAGCAGATCGCCTTCATGCAGATAAAACAGTGGGCGCTCATCGATGCTGGCTTGTACCTGGCCGCTTTCGAGCAGGAACAGCTGGCTGTCGGCAAGGCTGCTGGAGAGGTCCTTGGAAGGGGCCACTTCCAATACGTCGCCGGACGGTAGCAGGCCTTCCAGCAGGCGCGGCGGGATGCTCTGCAGCCGATTGATCAAGGCGTCGGCGTAAGCCGGTTGTTCCCCCAGTAAATACATAAGAAGCCTGCCAGGTCAGTTCTTGTGGCGTGTAGAAATGGCGTCCAGCTGTTTGTTGAGTGCTTCCTTGCGTTCTGCCGGAATATCGTTCCAGTGCACATCCATCAGCGCGCCTTCGATGGCGTACAACAGCACCTTCGAGGCTCGAAACCCTCGGGTCCGCACGGCCCGATAGGCATCCACCGCCCCCAGGCGGCGCAAGTCCGAAGCGCTATGGATGCCCACCGCATGCAGCCATTGTGCCGACGTCTTGCCAAGGTTCTTCAGGTGTTGCAATTCATCATTCATCAAGCCTCCTTGCGACGGCCGAATGGTGCGTGGGCAAGTCTCAAAGGAGTGTAGCGCTCAGTAGGAAAAGCGCTGTTCTTTGGTCGGTTTTGGCGCAAAAGCTTCTAAGGCGACAGAGGAAAGCACGTCAGAAGCAGAGGGGGGAGGGAGGAGGGGGGCAAGCCAAGTCCAGCGTAAGGCGGAGGGCGCCGGACCTTGGAGCAAAAGGGGCGGTTACTTGGTGCGGTAGCGCAGACGAGTGCCGAAATTGACGGACATCAGGATTTCATCGGCGGTCAGTTCGGGTGGGAAGTAGGCGCCGGAGATCTGCGCATGGGCCAGGCTGGCACCTTCCATGGAGGAATTGCGCAGGTCGAGGCCGCGCAGGTCGGCAGAACGGAAATAGGCGTCGGTGAAGTCGATGCCGTCGGCGTTCAGCTCGCGCAGGTCGAGGCCGCGAAAATCGCCGCCGCGCATGTCGACAGGTTGATTTTTCGGGCGTTCCCGATTGAAGCCGTCGATGTCGTCTTTGTGCAGCAAAGCGTAAAGGGGGGTGTCGAGAAGTGTGGGCTGACTCATGGGGGCGTCCCTGCTGGAATTATGACGCCAGTATAGTGCCACTAATTTCAGCCGTGAAATCTTTACGATTTCACGGCTGAAATAGTTGATTACAGACCTGGGAGGCGCTGGCGAATGTTCGCCACCAGGGTGTCGAGGCTCCCGCTTTCATTGGTCTCGACGCGCTTGCTGCGCAGCACCTCTTCGGCGCTCAGGGCTTCGCGATTGGCTTGCTGCTGTTCAATCACGGCCAGGGTCGCGTCCGACGGGTCGTTGCGATCGGCCTGGCGTTGCGCCAGCCAGCTGGCGATGACGGCCTGCGGGGCATTGCAGTCGATGATCAGGCAAGGAGTACCAGTCGCTTCGGCAACCTTGGCTGCGGCATCCCGCTGGTCGCGCTTGAGGTAGGTGGCGTCGATGACCACCGGGAAACCGGCGCGCAGGACGATACCGGCCAGTTCATGCAGGCGGTCATAGGTCGCATTATTGGCCTGGGCATTATAAATGCCGACATTCGGATCGTTCTGTACCTGCTGCTCGCCGAACAGGCGTTTGCGCTCGACATCGGAGCGCAGGCGAACGGCGCCCAAAGCTTCCACCAGGCGCATGGCCACATGGCTTTTGCCAACGGCGGAAACGCCGGAAGTAATAGCCAGGAAGCGCGACGGAATGGTGCTGTAGCTCTCTGCCAGGTTGGCGTAGTTGCGGTACTGGCGCAGGGCCGTGGCGCGCTGCATCGGGCTGGCGTCGGCCGGCATGCTGAACAGGGCGACCTTGGCGCGTACCAGGGCGCGGTAGGCTTTGTAGAAATTCAACAGTTCCAGACCCTGATAGTCACCGGTCTGTTCCAGGTACTGGCTGATGAAACGACGTGCCAGGCACTTCAGGCCGCGGTCTTCCAGGTCCATGGCGAGGAAACCGGCGTCGGCATAGACGTCAGTGAAGCGGAACGGTTCGTTGAACTCGATGCAATCGAAGATCACCACCTTACCGTCGATAAGCGTTGCGTTACCCAGATGGATGTCGCCGTGGCATTCGCGGATGAAACCCTCGGCCTTGCGCTGGGCGAAGAGTGGCTTGAGGCGTTCGAAGCTGCTTTCGGCCCAGGCTTGCAGGGCTTCGAGCTGTTGCAGGTCGGCCTTGTCGCTGAGGAACGGGCGGATCTGTTCGAAGTTCTGACGCACCGGTTCCATTACGCTTTCCGGGGTGCCGGCTACGTGGGCCGCGGGAACTCGCGGGGCGTCGAGGTGGAACCTGGCAATCTGCCGGGCCATTTCGTCGATGTGCGCAGTGGTCAGTTCGCCATTGGCTTGCAGCGTGCTGAGCAGCTGGCTTTGCGGGAATTGGCGCATTTTCAGCGCGTATTCGATGACCGGGCCGTCTCCCGCGATCTGCGGTGCTTCGGCACTGCCAGTGATCGGCAACACTTCCAGATACAAATCATCGGTCAGGCGCTGGTTGAGACGCAGCTCTTCGCCGCAGAAGTGCCCGCGTGCCTCAAGGCCGGTGAAGTCGAGAAAGCCGAAGTTGACCGGCTTTTTCAGCTTATAGGCATAGGGACCGGTGAGCAGGACCCAGGAAATATGGGTCTCGATGACCTGGAATCCGTCTACGGGATGCGGGTAGAGGGCCGGGTTTTGCAGGGCGGCGATCAGGGATTGGCTCACAGGCGATCCTTCAGAGTCGGGGAAAATTCAAGGGCGTCATTATGGCCGCTGACAGGGCTAACGCAAACCTCGGGCGGCTCCTGTTGACTATGAATAAAGTGCGTATAATCCGCCGCCATGACTCGTACTCGATCCCCCCGTTCCGCTAAAAAACGTCCGTCTAGTGGCCCGCGCCCCTGGCTGGGCTGGGCCTTGAAGCTCGGTCTGGTCGCTCTGGTGGTGCTCGCCGGCTTTGCGGTTTATCTCGATGCCGTGGTCCAGGAGAAGTTCTCCGGCAAGCGCTGGACCATTCCGGCCAAGGTCTATGCGCGCCCGCTGGAGCTGTTCGTCGGACAGAAGCTCAGCAAGGACGATTTCCTCACCGAACTCGACGCACTCGGTTATCGCCGCGAAAGCGTGGTCAACGGCCCTGGTGCCGCATCTGTCAGTGGTAACACCGTCGAACTCAATACCCGTGGTTTCCAGTTCTATGAGGGTATGGAGCAGGCACAACCGGTGCGGGTGCGTTTTTCCGGCGACTACGTGGCCGAGCTGTCAGGCAGCAAAGGCTCGAAACTGGCCGTGGTACGCCTGGAGCCGCTGCTGATCGGCGGCCTGTATCCGAAGAACCTCGAAGACCGGATCCTGATCAAGATCGATCAGGTGCCTCCTTATCTGCTGGAAACCCTGGTGGCGGTCGAGGACCGGGATTTCTACAGCCACTTTGGCGTGTCGCCGAAGTCGATCGCACGGGCGGTGTGGGTCAATACCTCGTCCGGTGCCATGCGCCAGGGCGGCAGTACCCTGACCCAGCAGTTGGTCAAGAACTTCTACCTGACCAACGAGCGCAGCCTGAGCCGCAAGCTCACCGAAGCGATGATGGCTCTGCTGCTTGAGCTGCATTACGACAAGCGCGAGATCCTCGAGGCGTACCTCAACGAAGTCTTCATCGGTCAGGACGGCCAGCGTGCGGTGCACGGTTTCGGCCTGGCCAGCCAGTTCTTCTTCAGCCAGCCGCTGGCCGAACTGAAGTTGCATCAGATCGCCTTGCTGGTGGGGATGGTCAAGGGGCCGTCCTATTACAACCCGCGTCGTTATCCGGAGCGCGCGCTGGAGCGGCGTAACCTGGTACTCGATCTGCTGGCGCAACAGGGTGTGGCGACGCCGGAGCAGGTCGAAGCGGCGAAGAAAATGCCCCTGGGCGTGACCAAGCGTGGCAGCCTGGCGGACAGCTCGTTCCCTGGCTTCCTGGACCTGGTGAAGCGTCAGCTGCGTGAGGATTACCGCGACGAAGACTTGACCGAGGAAGGGCTGCGGATTTTCACCAGTTTCGACCCGATTCTGCAGATGAAGGCCGAGGCTTCGGTCAGTGACACTTTCAAGCGTCTGGCCGGGCGCAAAGGATCGGATGAAGTCGAAGCGGCGATGGTGGTGACCAACCCGGAAACCGGCGAAGTCCAGGCCATGATCGGCAGTCGCCAGGCTGGATTTGCCGGTTTCAACCGGGCGCTGGATGCGGTGCGGCCGATCGGCTCCCTGATCAAGCCCGCGGTTTACCTGACGGCGCTGGAGAAACCCAGCCAGTACACCCTGACCAGTTGGCTCTCCGATGAGGCTTTCTCGGTGAAGGGCGGCGACGGGCAAGTGTGGAAACCCCAGAACTATGACCGTCGTTCCCACGGCACGGTCTTCCTTTATCAGGGGCTGGCCCACTCCTATAACCTGTCGACCGCGCGCCTGGGCCTGGAAGTCGGTGTGCCGAACGTGCTGAAAACCCTGGGGCGCCTTGGCGTCACCCGCGAATTCCCGGCGTTCCCTTCGATGCTGCTGGGGGCGGGGGGCTTGAGCCCGATGGAAGTCGCCACCATGTACCAGACCCTGGCCAACGGCGGTTTCAATACCCCGATGCGCGGGATCCGTAGTGTGCTGACCGCCGAAGGCGAGCCGCTGAAGCGTTATCCGTTCCAGATCCAGCAACGGTTCGACCCGGGTTCGATCTATCTGATCCAGAGCGCGATGCAGCGCGTCATGCGCGAAGGCACCGGCAGTTCGGTCTACAACGTGCTGCCGCGTTCCCTGGCGCTGGCGGGCAAGACCGGTACCAGTAACGATTCCCGCGACAGCTGGTTCGCCGGTTTCAGCCAGGATCTGCTGGCGGTGGTCTGGCTGGGGCGTGATGACAACGGCAAGACACCGTTCACCGGCGCCACTGGCGCATTGCAGGTCTGGACCAGTTTCATGCGCAAGGCCGACCCGCTGCCATTGGATATGCCGCAACCGGATAACGTGGTGCAGGCCTGGGTCGACTCGCGGACCGGGCAAGGCTCGGATGCCAACTGTCCGGGCGCCGTACAGATGCCGTATATTCGCGGCAGTGAGCCCCCTCCCGGTCCTGCATGCGGCGGCGATGTCCCGGCGCCTGTTGAGTCGGTGATGGATTGGGTCAAGGGCTGGATGAATTAAGCGAAGAGGGTTTGACGTGAACAAGTGGTGGATTCCAGCTATTACAGCTCTGGCTTTGCTCAATGGTTGCGCCAGCGTGCAGCGTGGCTCGATTCCGGTGGTGGACTCCGGTACCGCCGTGTCCAACAGTGAGCGCATATCGGCAAACGGCGGCTTCCGCAAGACGACGGTCAAGCGTCCGGCGCAGGCACAGACTCAAAGTATTCCGCAGGACTCGGGCGTGGTGGTGATGGTGCCGGGCGGGGCTGCGGCCACTGCCGCGCCAATCAGCAGCGCACCGATTACCCCGGGCCCGATCACCCCTGGGCCTATCGATACCTCACCGATCCAGTCCGCGCCGATCAATCAGGGCAGCTACAGCTTGCCACCGACGCCGAGCGGAGTGCCTTCGGCCAGCTCTGGCGGGCTGTCCGCCGATGAGCAGCTGGATGGCCCTGTGCTGGCGCTGTTGACCACCGCTCAGCAGCAACAGGCGAGTGGCGATCTGAACGGCGCGTCCTCCAGCCTCGAGCGCGCCCAGCGTGTAGCGCCGCGTGAGCCGCAGGTGCTGTATCGCCTGGCCCAGGTACGCATGGCCCAGGGCGATGCGGCCCAGGCTGAACAGTTTGCCCGTCGCGGCCTGAGCTTCGCCAACGGTCGTCCGGACCTGCAGGCCAGCCTGTGGGCGCTGATCGCCCAGGCGCGCGAGAAGCAGGGCGATGCCGCCGGTGCCGCTCAGGCTCGGCAAAAAGCCAAGGTATCGCTGTGATGGATGCGCGTTTTCCAAAGATCGCCGAGCAGTTGCTGTTGATCGAGCGTGAGTTGCGGCTGCAGGGCCTGTGGGATGACACCCCACCGAGCGCCGAGGCCCTGGCCAGCGTCGAGCCTTTTGCCGTGGACACGCTGGAATTCGAGCAGTGGCTGCAATGGATCTTCCTGCCGCGGATGAAGATGATTCTCGAGCAGGATCTGCCTCTGCCCAGCGCTTCGGGGATCCAGGAAATGGCCGAGGTGGTGTTCGCCGGTCGTTCGATGCAGGGGCGGGATCTTCAGTTGCAGATCCTGCTCAAAGAGTTCGACCAACTGATAGTCACTACCCGCTGAAACCTCTGCAACCACTGCCTAGCGGCAGTGGTTGTCTATCGCCTTCTGCGTTTCCACTATGCGCTGCTGACGTTGTTCCTCGGTCAGGCGGCGCACTCCCCCCTCGATGTTCTCGCTCAGGCGTGGGTTGTTCTGCAACTGCGCCAGGCTGGCCCGTGCCTGTGTGCAAAAACGCCTGCGCTCGGCTTCCTGCCTGGCGAGCTGTTGCTTGGCCTGGTTATTCATGACCTGTTGCTGATTGTCCGGCTTGTCGGGTGGCGGCGTGTGGGGCGCACCTTTCGGGTTTTTCGGCAGGGTGATGGTGGTACTGGTCACGCCTTGGGGTGGCTGGGCGTCGAAATGGGTGACCCCCTGGGCGTCGACCCATTTGTAAATTTGCCCGGCCTGGCAGGGGAGACTCATGGCGAGCAGCAGGCCAGTGGTCATGGCGAAGGTTCGCATTTTTGAATTCCTTATCCAGGATTGCGCAATTGAAGCGCAGACACTCGTCGTTTACAGGTTTTTTCTTGCGTTCTCATGCGCTTAGTTCGAATAAAGCACATTGACGTCTTGACTTGCAGAGGGCGAAACAGAAGAATCCAAAGTCCGCTGTAGAGGGACTGCCAGAAGCAGACCCACTCGGCAGAACATGAGGCGCACATCCGCGCCGACCTGCTACACCCGCAACGCGTTACCTCGCGCTGGGTGGGAAAACCCCGCAACACTTGGGGCACTCCCAATACTTGCTCAGTCAGTGCTGACGTAGTCGGCGACCACCGTCGCTCATGCTCTGCTGAGAAGTAAACCTATTAAGACCCGTCCCCTTTCAAGAGGGCGGTATTCTGGCGTTTTAGAGGTGAACAACGTGGAGCTTTTATCTGGCGGTGAGATGCTCGTCCGCTTTTTGCGTGACGAAGGCGTCAAATATATCTATGGGTACCCGGGTGGTGCTCTCCTTCATGTTTACGATGCCCTGTTCAAAGAACCGGAAGTGACCCACATCCTGGTTCGTCACGAGCAAGCGGCTACCCATATGGCTGACGGCTACGCCCGTGCCACCGGCAAAGCCGGCGTGGTACTGGTGACTTCCGGCCCTGGCGCGACCAATGCCATCACCGGTATCGCCACTGCCTATATGGACTCCATTCCAATGGTGATCATTTCCGGTCAGGTGCCTAGCACCATGGTCGGTACCGACGCGTTCCAGGAAACCGACATGATCGGTATCTCCCGGCCGATCGTGAAGCACAGCTTCATGATCAAGCACGCTTCGGAAATCCCGGAAGTCATGAAGAAGGCGTTCTACCTGGCGCAATCCGGTCGTCCGGGTCCAGTCGTGGTCGATGTCCCTAAGGACATGACCAATCCGGCTGAAAAGTTCGAATACGTTTTCCCTAAAAAAGCGAAGCTGCGCTCCTACAGCCCAGCTGTTCGTGGTCACTCCGGGCAAATCCGCAAGGCGGCAGAAATGCTCCTGGCGGCCAAGCGTCCTGTGCTGTACGCAGGCGGCGGCGTGATCCTTGGTGGCGGCTCCGCGCCGCTGACCGAACTGGCGCAAATGCTCAACCTGCCGGTCACCAATACCCTGATGGGCTTGGGTGCCTACCCTGGCACCGATCGTCAGTTCGTCGGCATGCTCGGCATGCACGGCAGCTACACCGCCAACCTGACCATGCACCATGCCGATGTGATCCTGGCAGTCGGCGCGCGTTTCGACGACCGTGTGATCAACGGCCCGGCGAAATTCTGCCCGAACGCCAAGATCATCCATGTCGACATCGACCCGGCGTCCATCTCCAAGACCATCAAGGCAGACGTGCCGATCGTGGGTCCGGTAGAGAGCGTCCTGACCGAAATGGTCGCGGCCCTCAAGGAAATCGGCGAAACCCCGAACAAGGACACGGTCGCCAGCTGGTGGAAGCAGATCGAGGAGTGGCGCGGTGATCGTGGCCTGTTCCCTTACGACAAGGGCGACGGCAGCATCATCAAGCCGCAGACCGTGATCGAGACCCTCTGCGAAGTGACCAAGGGCGACGCCTATGTGACCTCCGACGTGGGCCAGCACCAGATGTTCGCGGCGCAGTACTACCGGTTCAACAAACCCAATCGCTGGATCAACTCCGGCGGCCTGGGCACGATGGGTTTTGGTTTCCCTGCGGCCATGGGCGTCAAGTTGAGTTTCCCTGATGCTGACGTTGCCTGTGTAACGGGCGAGGGCAGTATCCAGATGAACATTCAGGAACTGTCGACCTGCCTGCAGTACGACCTGCCGGTCAAGATCATCAACCTGAACAACGGTGCGCTGGGTATGGTGCGTCAGTGGCAGGACATGAACTACGGTAGCCGTCACTCGCATTCCTACATGGAATCGCTGCCTGATTTCGTCAAGCTGGCCGAGGCCTATGGGCACGTGGGCATTCGCATCACGGACCTGAAGGATCTGAAACCGAAGATGGAAGAAGCGTTCGCCATGAAAGATCGTCTGGTGTTCCTCGACATCCAGGTCGATACCAGCGAGCACGTCTACCCGATGCAGATCAAAGACGGCTCCATGCGCGATATGTGGCTGAGCAAGACGGAGCGTACTTAATCATGCGGCACATTATCTCCTTGCTTCTGGAAAACGAACCGGGCGCCTTGTCTCGTGTGGTTGGCCTGTTTTCGCAGCGCAACTACAACATCGAAAGCCTGACCGTGGCGCCGACCGAGGACCCGACCCTGTCGCGTCTGACGCTGACCACCGTGGGGCACGATGAAATCATCGAGCAGATCACCAAGAACCTGAACAAGCTGGTTGAAGTGGTCAAGCTGGTCGACCTGTCGGAAAGCGCTCACATCGAACGCGAGCTGATGCTGGTCAAGGTCAAGGCCACCGGCGCCCAGCGCGCCGAGGTCAAGCGCACCACCGATATTTACCGTGGGCAGATCGTCGACGTCAGTGCCAGCGTGTATACCGTTCAATTGACCGGTACCAGCGACAAGCTCGACAGTTTCATCCAGTCGATCGGCACCGCCTCGATTCTGGAAACCGTACGCAGTGGCGTCACCGGCATTGCCCGTGGCGATAAAGTACTCAGCATCTAACTCAAATTAGCGAACGGCCCGAACGGCCTGATATAGGGGAAATTCATGAAAGTTTTCTACGATAAAGACTGCGACCTCTCGATCATCCAGGGCAAGAAAGTTGCCATCATCGGTTACGGCTCCCAGGGCCACGCTCAAGCGTGCAACCTGAAAGACTCCGGCGTCGACGTGACCGTTGGCCTGCGTAAAGGCTCGGCTACCGTTGCCAAGGCTGAAGCCCATGGCCTGAAAGTGACCGACGTTGCCGCGGCCGTTGCCGGTGCCGACCTGGTCATGATCCTGACCCCGGACGAGTTCCAGTCCCAGCTGTACAAGAACGAAATCGAGCCGAACATCAAGAAGGGCGCCACCCTGGCCTTCTCCCACGGCTTCGCGATCCACTACAACCAGGTTGTTCCGCGCGCCGACCTCGACGTGATCATGATCGCGCCGAAGGCCCCGGGCCACACCGTGCGTTCCGAGTTCGTCAAGGGCGGCGGTATCCCTGACCTGATCGCTATCTACCAGGACGCTTCCGGCAACGCCAAGAACGTTGCTCTGTCCTACGCCGCTGGCGTGGGCGGCGGCCGTACCGGCATCATCGAAACCACCTTCAAGGACGAGACTGAAACCGACCTGTTCGGCGAGCAGGCTGTTCTTTGTGGCGGTACCGTCGAGCTGGTCAAAGCCGGTTTCGAAACCCTGGTCGAAGCTGGCTACGCGCCAGAAATGGCCTACTTCGAATGCCTGCACGAACTGAAGCTGATCGTTGACCTCATGTACGAAGGCGGTATCGCCAACATGAACTACTCGATCTCCAACAACGCCGAATACGGCGAGTACGTGACCGGCCCTGAAGTGATCAACGCCGAATCCCGTCAGGCCATGCGCAACGCTCTGAAGCGCATCCAGGACGGCGAATACGCCAAGATGTTCATCAGCGAAGGTGCTACCGGCTACCCATCGATGACCGCCAAGCGTCGTAACAACGCCGCTCACGGTATCGAAATCATCGGCGAGCAACTGCGCTCGATGATGCCGTGGATCGGTGCCAACAAAATCGTCGACAAAGCCAAGAACTAAGTTCGAGTCTTGTCAGGGAAAACGCGGCCTAGGCCGCGTTTTTTCGTTTGGATAGGCAGGTTCTGGTATAAAGCTGGATCCTTTGTGGTCCAATCGTGGCCCTGGGTATCGTCGAAACTTTTCACACCGTTGCAAGGTAATGTCCATGAGCGAACGTCCCGAAGAGCCAAACCAGGCCTCTGACGCCGAAAGCCTGCTACCCATCGATGAGCATGTCGAAGAAGGGCATGACGCTGAAGGCCGTAAAGTCCGGCATCGTGGTATCTATCTGCTGCCGAACCTCTTCACCACCGCGAACCTGTTCGCCGGTTTCTACTCGATCATCAATTCCATGAGTGCCCAGAGCGCATTGAGCGCCGGGGACGCGGCAGGGGCGAGCAAGTATTTCGCGTTCGCGGCCATCGCGATCTTTGTCGCCATGGTGCTCGATGGCCTGGACGGGCGCGTAGCCCGCATGACCAATACCCAGAGCGCTTTTGGCGCTGAGTATGACTCGCTGTCCGACATGGTTGCCTTCGGCGTTGCGCCTGCCTTGCTGGCATTCGGTTGGGCGTTGGGCGACATGGGCAAGGTCGGCTGGATGGTCGCCTTCATCTATGTAGCTGGCGCGGCTTTGCGTCTGGCCCGTTTCAACACCCAGGTGGGGACTGCCGACAAGCGTTACTTCATTGGCCTGGCCAGTCCGGCGGCGGCGGGTGTGGTGGCCGGTATTGTCTGGGCATTCAGCGATTACGGTATCCAGGGTTCGAAGATGTCGTTCCTGGTGGCGCTGATGGTGGCGGCGGCCGGCATGCTGATGGTCAGCAACATCAAGTACAACAGCTTCAAGGAGCTGGATCTGAAGGGGCGTGTACCTTTCGTGGCGATCCTGGCGGTGGTTCTGGTGTTCGCCGTGGTCTTCAGCGATCCGCCGCGGATTCTGCTGCTGGTTTTCCTCGCCTACGCGGCCTCTGGCCCGATTCAGTACTTATTGCATCTTCGTCGACGCAAAACGTTGCCTTAATGTAATTTCCCCCATACTCCGCAGTCTATTGGTGCATCAGTCCTCCAATTCTGCGGAGTTGCCATGTTGATCAAAGTTCCCAAGTCGTCTGATTGCAAAGAGTCGGACGTCACACCTGAATCCCTTTATTTCTCTCGTCGTAGCCTGTTGGGTGGGGCCATTGCCGGTCTGGCTGCCTGTACGCTGCCGCGCTGGGCCAGTGCCGAAGAGGCGGGACGCTATCCGGATGTCGAGCCTGGCAAGGCGCCGTCATGGTTTGCGCAAAAACTGCCAGCGACCAAATGGCAGGCGGTCAACGTCAAGGACGAGGCGATCACTCCGTTCAAGGATGCCACCCACTACAACAACTTCTATGAGTTCGGTGCCGACAAGGGCGATCCGGCTGCCAATGCCGGCGCGCTGAAAACCGAACCCTGGAGCGTGGTGGTGGACGGGGAGGTGGGTAAGCCGGGGCGTTATGCGCTGGAAGACTTCATGAAGCCTTATCAGTTGGAAGAGCGGATCTATCGGCTGCGTTGTGTCGAGGCCTGGTCCATGGTGATTCCCTGGATCGGTTTCCCGATTTCCGAGTTGCTCAAGCAGGTCGAGCCAACGTCGAAGGCTAAATACATCCGCTTCGAAACCCTTCAGGACCCTAAAAGCATGCCCGGTCAGCGTTCGGGTTTTGCCCTGATCGACTGGCCTTATGTAGAGGGCCTGCGTCTGGATGAAGCGATGCATCCCTTGGCGATTATGGCCGTGGGGATGTATGGCCGCGAGCTACCGAACCAGAACGGTGCACCGTTGCGTTTGGTGGTGCCGTGGAAGTACGGCTTCAAGAGCATCAAGTCCATCGTGCGCATCAGTCTGGTGGGGGAACAGCCGAAAACTACCTGGCAAAGCATTGCTGCCAATGAGTACGGTTTTTACGCGAACGTGAATCCTACGGTTGATCACCCTCGCTGGACCCAGGCGCGCGAGCGTCGGCTGCCCAGTGGTCTGTTCAGTCCCAATGTGCGTGAGACGCAGATGTTCAACGGCTACGCGGATGAAGTCGCTTCTTTATATACCGGCCTGGATCTGCGGAAGAACTACTGATGCGCTACCCATTCTGGCGCCTTGGCGTCTTCATTGTTGCGGCTATCTGGCCTTTGCTCTGGTTGTACCAGGCTTGGGCCTCCGCGCTCGGGCCCGATCCAGGGAAAGTGCTGGTCGATCGTCTGGGGCTGGGGACGCTGATCTTTTTGCTGATCACCCTGAGCATGACCCCCCTGCAGAAACTGACGGGGTGGGCGGGATGGATCGCGGTAAGACGACAGCTCGGTTTGTGGTGCTTTGCTTATGTGGTGCTGCATTTAAGTGCTTACGCCGTATTTATCCTCGGGCTCGACTGGTCACAGTTGGGGGTGGAGTTGCGTAAGCGGCCCTACATTATTGTGGGAAGCCTGGGCTTCCTCGGATTGTTGGCCTTGGCGGTGACTTCCAACAGATTCAGTCAGCGTCGTCTGGGTAGTCGTTGGAAGAAACTGCATCGGTTGGTCTATCTCATTCTCGGGCTGGGTTTACTGCATATGCTCTGGATTGTTCGGGCGGATCTTAAAGAGTGGGCTATCTACGCTTCTATCGGCGCATTGTTATTACTGTTGCGGCTACCGCCGGTGACACGTCGAATCCCCCGTTTAATGGTGAAAAAACCATCTTCTGCAACAAAAGCGTAATTAGGGGTTGACGGCAGATTCTACAGGTCTATAATTCGCCCCACTTCCGGCGCAGTCGAAACGGAAAACTCCTTGAGATTCAATGAGTTACACGGTTTTCGACAGCGGTTAAGCTTCAGTTCATCGAAGCCTGAAGGAGTTGGTAAGGTGTCTTGTTTTCGCCTTATTAACGATTCGATCTTCTCGGTCGAAAGCGGAGAAAAAGAGGTGTTGACAGCAGCGTGTAACGCTGTAGAATTCGCCTCCCGCTGACGAGAGATCGGAAGCGCAAGTGGTTGAAGTTGCAAAGGAAACTTTGAAAACTTCTTAAAATAACCGCTTGACAGATACAGAGGCTGCTGTAGAATGCGCGCCTCGGTTGAGACGAAAGGCTTAACCAACCGCTCTTTAACAACTGAATCAAGCAATTCGTGTGGGTGCTTGTGGAGTCAGACTGATAGTCAGAAAGATTATCAGCATCACAAGTTACTCCGCGAGAAATCAAAGATGTAACCAACGATTGCTGAGCCAAGTTTAGGGTTTTCTCAAAACCCAAAGATGTTTGAACTGAAGAGTTTGATCATGGCTCAGATTGAACGCTGGCGGCAGGCCTAACACATGCAAGTCGAGCGGTAGAGAGGAGCTTGCTTCTCTTGAGAGCGGCGGACGGGTGAGTAATGCCTAGGAATCTGCCTGGTAGTGGGGGATAACGTTCGGAAACGGACGCTAATACCGCATACGTCCTACGGGAGAAAGCAGGGGACCTTCGGGCCTTGCGCTATCAGATGAGCCTAGGTCGGATTAGCTAGTTGGTGAGGTAATGGCTCACCAAGGCGACGATCCGTAACTGGTCTGAGAGGATGATCAGTCACACTGGAACTGAGACACGGTCCAGACTCCTACGGGAGGCAGCAGTGGGGAATATTGGACAATGGGCGAAAGCCTGATCCAGCCATGCCGCGTGTGTGAAGAAGGTCTTCGGATTGTAAAGCACTTTAAGTTGGGAGGAAGGGTACTTACCTAATACGTGAGTATTTTGACGTTACCGACAGAATAAGCACCGGCTAACTCTGTGCCAGCAGCCGCGGTAATACAGAGGGTGCAAGCGTTAATCGGAATTACTGGGCGTAAAGCGCGCGTAGGTGGTTCGTTAAGTTGAATGTGAAATCCCCGGGCTCAACCTGGGAACTGCATCCAAAACTGGCGAGCTAGAGTATGGTAGAGGGTGGTGGAATTTCCTGTGTAGCGGTGAAATGCGTAGATATAGGAAGGAACACCAGTGGCGAAGGCGACCACCTGGACTGAT